>URKA01000001.1 GCA_900548345.1 uncultured Paraprevotella sp.
CCAACGACCCCCTGATTAACAGTCAGGTGCTCTAACCAACTGAGCTACTGAAGCAATATTTCAGCATACCCCTCAAATGCGATGCAAAAGTAGCTGATATTTTTGAATTATGCAACAACTTTGCGAAAAAAATGAAGCGAAGCGGAAAAAAACACTGGAGAAGACGATACTTTTACCGATATTTTGCTCATGTATGGTTGAAATGATTAATTTTGCGGTATGAAAAAGTCAATCCTTACTGTGGGACTATGTCTGACGGCCACGGTCCTTTCGTTTGCGCAAAGAAGCGGGAACCATAATTTTGAGATTTCCAAAAACCTGGAGATATTTAATGACATCTATAAACAGCTGGACCTGTTCTATGTAGACACGCTCGAAGCCGACACGGTCATCGAGTGGGCCATCCATTCCCTGTTGCGCCAGGTAGACCCGTTTACGGTATATTATCCGGAAGACGACATGGACGAGCTGAAGGAAATGACGACAGGCAAATATGCCGGTATGGGGGCACTCATACGCTATTATAAAAAGGAGGACCGCGTGATGATTGCGGAACCGTGGGAAGACAGCGCCGCCACGGAAGCGGGAGTAAAGGCCGGCGACGTGATTCTGACCATCGACGGAAAGGACGTGAAAGGAATGAACACGGCACAGGTGAGCAAGATGTTGCGTGGAGACGCCGGTACGGTATTCGAACTGAAAGTGAAACGCGCCGGCTCGGAAGAGCCGCTGACATTCAAGGTCACGCGCCGCAACATCGTCATGCCGAGCGTACCGTACTACGGCATGCTTGACCATAAAATAGGCTATGTATATTTCGAACGCTTTGCCGAAAACTGCTCGCGCGACGTGCGCCGGGCGATTGTCGACCTGAAGGAACAGGGCGCGCAGGCCCTGGTGCTGGATTTGCGCGGAAACGGAGGCGGCCCGCTGGTGGAGGCTGTCGAGGTGGCCAACCTGTTCATCCCCCGCGGACAGAAAGTGGTATACACGAAAGGCAAACTTGAATCCGTCAATTCGGAACATTACACAAAGAAGGAACCGTTGGACACGAAGATGCCGGTGGCCGTACTAGTGGACGGCACTACCGCATCCTCTGCCGAAATCGTATCCGGCGCGCTGCAGGACCTTGACCGTGCCGTAATTATCGGCACACGGACTTTCGGCAAAGGGCTGGTCCAGATGATTCGCGAGGCACCTTATCATGGAAGCCTGAAGGTGACCACAAGCCGTTATTACATTCCCAGCGGGCGCTGCATACAGGCTTACGACTACCGTCACCTGAACCCGGACGGCTCGGCAGGCACCGTACCGGACAGCCTGACCAAAGCATTCAAGACTGCCGGAGGCCGCGAAGTAAGAGACGGAGGAGGCATCAATCCCGACATCATCATTGCTCCCGACAGCCTTCCGTCCATGGTATATGATTTGGCCGACTCGGAAGTGCTGATAGAATATGTCAACCACTATGTGGCCACCCATCCCACCATCGCACCGGCCGGAGAATTCACGCTGTCCGATGCCGACTACGAAGACTTTGTGAAGACGGTGGCCGAAAGCGGCTTCACTTACAAACGCAGGACCGAAGAAATGATGAAGGTGCTGGAGAGTGCCGCACGCTTCGAAGGATGCTACGACGATGCGGCAGACGAATTCAAGGCACTGGCCGGAAAGATGCAAGGAAACGTGCATACCGATATGGAACGTTTCAAGGACAAGATACGTACATTGCTGGAACTTGAAATAGTCACCCGCTACTACTTCCGCAAGGGGACCGTGCGCCAGCAGCTAAGGAACGATGAAGACGTGAAAGCCGCCATCGAACTCTTGTCCGACCCCGCACGCTATGAAAATCTGCTGAAACCGAAGAAGAAATGAAAAGAAACAGGCTGAACCATAACAGGGAAATCATGATGGGCGTCATGGCACTTGCCGTGGTCGTGCTCGGCGTGGTGATATTCTTCTGGATGTGGTGTTTCCCGAACGGAACGCCACACGCAAACACCTCACAGACAAACTACTGTTTTCTACTGACAGACGGTTTTCGCGGCGACAGCATACGGCTCCGTATGAACGACAGCGTGGTTTTCAACCGTACAGTACATACGGACTCTTTCGAGGTTTCCGTGCAGATGCCCAAAGGAGACTGCTTCCTGATGGTCGAGCTCCCCGAAGCCGATATGGTGAGTTCATTCGAGCTTCCGTCCGAAGGTGCCGTAATCGGGTTACGGAACCGTAACGGACATGTGGACATGCAACTGTTGAAATAAGAATCTGTGACAAACAACAGGCCTACTTCCGGCCTCCAATCCGTCATTTTTTAAACCGCTATTTTTCAATAGTTTAAACACACCCAAATCAGCACCAAAATGCTCACAGGTGAAGAACGAAACGCTCACCTGTGAGCGATTGATTGTTCACAGGTGAGCGTTTTAACGCAGACAGGTGCACATTCAGACGATGTGAAATAAAGGTACGGACAACCACCCAAACCATGCCTTTCCATACCGTGCCGGAACAGACAAAAAAAGCCGCGCCCTTTTTACGGGGCACGGCAAAAACAGACTTCTATTTCTTTTCGGCTATCAGTCTTTTCCTGCATTCCCGGCCTTCCTGCGCCGCACAACCTCACGGCCCATCAAGAAGAGAATACCCAACAGGAGTACAACCAATGCCGTGTTTGCCACAGCCTCGGTCACATGCAACGACTGAGGGTCGAACTTAAACGACACCGTATGCCTGCCCGGTCCTACCCTGAGCGCGCGCAATACATAATCGGCACGGGCTATATCCACCGGGGCACCGTCCAACACAGCCTGCCATCCCGGATAATAGATTTCGGAAAATACAACCACTCCGCCTTGGGCCGAACGGATATCGTACGTCAAGGCATTCGGCTCATAAGCCGTCAACTTCACATAATCCGCAGAATCCAGCGGCTGCACGCCGTCGGCTCCGCCAAGACACTCCTTGAAACGGGCGTCCACCACAGCCACGTTTTTCGGACTGACCTCATGCAACATCTGTATCTCCTCATCGGCATCCTTCACGTACCTGACTTCCTTCACGAACCAAGCGTTGCCGTCGGCATGCGGATTGGCTACGGGGAACACCTCCTGCCCCTGTCCCATGATGGCGTATTTCATATTGAGCATGTTCAGCACCGGACAGATGGAATCGCCGTCCACCTGCGCAAGGTCGCCCTGCGTCTGCACGACAGCCTGGTAGAAACCGTTGATTTCCGGAGCGATATGCTCTTCTATCAATTCCTGATAACGACGCAGCTTAGCCGGATGATAACCTCCGATGCTCTTATGATAATAAGAAGTGTTATTGTCGTTGAACGGACTGACCGTAAGATTCAGCACACGATAATCGGTCGCAGGGTCCTGAAGAATCATCTCATCCGCCGGTGTCTTGGCGATGGCATTCACCTTCGGCAACGGCTCTCCGAACATCCCGTCGTTCAAGTAACGCTTGTTCACCTGCCACATGTCGAACAGGCACAACAGCGTCAGGATCGCCGCCAGCACCGGAGCACTCAACTTCCTGATATTATAGGCCAGAAGCAACAGCAGCCCGACGGCCACAATGGCAAAACTGCGCCAGGCGTCTGCCGTAAACATGGCACGACGCATATCTTCCAGATTGGAGAGTATCGACCCGAACATTTCCTGCGGAATATAACCTTTTCCTACCGCATCCTGCAGCATCGACATCTCCGATGAAGAAACGTAATGACCGAAAAACACGTCCGGCATCACGGCAAACAGGAAAGCCACGCCACCTGTCAATGCAAACGACACGTATACGTACTTCAGCTTTTCCTTCAGCACTTCGGGGTGTTCCACCACCTCCTTCAGGCCCAGCATGGCCAGCAAGGGAATCGTAAATTCGGCAATCACCAGTATTGAGGCCACCGCACGGAACTTATCGTACATCGGCACGTAATCGAGGAAAAGATTCGTGAAGCCCATAAAATTGCGCCCCCACGAGAGCAAAACGGAAAGCACCGTCACGGCCAACAGACACCATTTCATGGGACCTTTCACCACAAACAGACTCAACACAAACAGCATCAGCACAAAAGCCCCCACATAAACCGGACCGCTCGTACCGGGCTGCTCACCCCAATATTGTCCCAACGACTGGTAGACAGGCATATACCGTGAATCGGCCTTCTTCATAGCCGTCTTGTTCTGTGTCAGGGGCACCGAAGCTCCGCCTTTGGCATTGGGCACCAACAAGGTCCACGTCTCCCCGATGCCGTAACTCCACTGCGTGATGTAGTCGCGCTCCAGCCCGCTACCGGTCTGGTTGGCCTGATTTTTGTTTCCTTTGGAAGTCAGTTCACTCTTGCTGCGCATGCTTTCCTTGCTGTACTCGTAGGTGTGGTACAGGTTAGAGAGGTTGACCGCAACACCCAGCAAGGCCGCCACAACCAATGTGCCGGTGGCCTTCAGCCATTGTCCCACCTTCTTGTTGCGGACAGCCTGAATCAGGTAAGCCAAAGCCATCGCCGCCATCACAAAAAGAAAATAATAACTCATCTGCACATGGTTGGACAAAATCTGGAAGGAGAAGAACAATGCCGTCACCACACCGCCCCACAGGTATTTGCCCCGATAACACAGCACCATTCCGGCAATGGTCGGGGGAATATAAGCCAGGGCCAGCAATTTCCATATATGCCCGGCCGCAATGATGATGAAGAAGTAGGACGAGAAAGCCCATAGCACGGCACCCAGCGAGGCCATCCATACCTTGAAGTCGAATGCCCGCAAGAGGATGTAAAAGCCGAGCAGCATAATGAACACATACATCACCACCCCCGTGAATCCCAGACGATATATCGTTTGCAGACCGGAAAGTGTATCGGTGGAGTCGTAACGGGGCGACAGCTGGTAGGTAGGCATACCGGAGAACAGCGCGTTGGTCCAACGCGTGCGCTCACCCGTACGCTGATAATAGGCATCCGATTCCACGCCGGCGCCCAAACCGCCCGTATGGTCATGCCCCGACAGCACAAGTCCCTGCGTCACGGGCTGAAAGAAATACGCCAGACTGATGACGATAAAAAACACTACCGCCAACGCATCCGGCAGAAAAGGTTTGATTTTGTTCATGATTATGCTAAATGTGTTTGAATGAATAAGTCCATCTTTCGCAAAAGTAATAAAAAAACCGCCTCCCGGCTGCGGGAAGCGGTTAAAATCTTCAGCTTGGCACCGCGTGGATTACTTACGCAGGCCCAATGCCTTGATGATGGCACGATATCTCTCGATATCGCGGTCTTTCAGGTAGTTCAGCAACGCGCGGCGCTTTCCTACCAAGCCAGTCAAAGCTCTTTCAGTACTATAATCTTTACGGTTCTGCTTCATGTGCTCCGTCAAGTGGGAAATACGGTATGAGAACAATGCTATCTGGCTCTCTGCGGAACCGGTATCAGTGTTAGACTTCCCGTACTTTCCAAAGATTTCTTGTTTTTTTGCTGAGTCTAAATACATGACTTTTAAATTTAAACGATTATTTTGTAATTAGCGTCGGCAAAGGTACGACTTTTTTCCGTCCTGCCAAAAGATTTCCGCAAATATTTTATATCTCTATCAGATTCACGGCTTGTTTTATCTCCAACAAAACATGGATGTTACCGGACAGACGTGTTTTTGATACATCAGAGGAAACGGCATCCGATAAATATCCTTTATTTTGCAAACAAACACGCGACAATAGGATATTGTGTGTTTCCTGTACTATCTTTGCAATACCCTGCCATGAAACAAAACAAACAACGACAATGAAAAGATTGCTGACTACCGTATGTATGATGCTGTCCATGCTCGGCATGACCGCACAAAAAGAGAGCTCAACCATGACAAACCCCGTCCTGTTCGCCGATGTGCCCGACTTGGACATCATCCGTGTGGACAAGACTTATTACATGGTCTCGACCACCATGCACTTCTCGCCCGGATGCGGCATTATGAAGAGCAACGACCTTGTGAACTGGGAAATCATCAACTATGCCTACGATGAGATTGACGAGGGCGACAGGTTCCGCCTGCTGAACGGACAGAGCGACTATTCGCAAGGCTCATGGGCGGCCAACCTGCGGTATGACCCTTATGAAAAGATGTTCTACATGATTATGACCTGCAATACAACCGGGAAGACTTATTTCTACGTAACCGACGACATTGAGCATGGCAAATGGCATTGTTCGACTACGGACAAGTGTTACGACCCTGGACTACTGTTTGAGGACACGGGCAGGGAAGTAAAGAAGTATGTGCTGCATCCTGCCGACACGTTTGACGACCATGCCATGTATCTGCGCGAGATTTCGGTGGACAAGGACTGGAACGTGACGGTGGGCGAACGCCACAAGGTCATCGATTACGCCAACCTGGAGAACCCGGCACGCGGACTGCGTGCAGAAGGCTATCATGGTTACAAGATTGGCGACTGGTACTATATCTTCATGATTCAGGGCTGTGACGGGCAGCGTCAGGAAATCGTGTGGAGAAGCAAAAGCCTGCTGAACGGCAAATGGGAGGGCCGTATGGTGTTCGGCGGAGAGATGGTGGACGAACAAGGAAAGGTGGTCATGCGGACCAACGGTATTGCACAGGGCGGCATTGTGGATACACCCGACGGCCGGTGGTGGTGCTTCCTTTTTAAGGATTACGGTTCTGTAGGCCGTATGCCCGTATGGTTGCCGATGAAGTGGAGTGCCGACGGATGGCCTGTCGTAGGCAACGGTACTACCGACCAATTGCCTGCAGGACAAAACATGACCACACCGTACAGGGTTGAACTTCCGGCATCGAAAGGCATGAATATCGTACAGGATGATGAGTTCAGGATATGGGAACCCAAGAAAAGCCATTCGCGTTTCGGTTCATGGTCACCCGGCCTGAAACTCTGTTGGCAGTGGAATCATATCCCCGACAACAACGGATGGTCGCTCACCGAACGCAAGGGATGGTTACGCCTGAAAACCACTTCGCTGGCGCACAACATCCGCGATGCCCGCAATTCGCTTACCCAGCGCACCTTCGGTCCGACCTGTTCCGGACAGACACTGATGGATGTCTCACAGATGAAAGACGGTGATTGGGCGGGTCTGGCATCTTTCCAACGACGTTATGGTTTTGTGGGTGTGAAAAAAGAGAACGGACAGTTGCAACTCGTGATGCACCGTGCCATGGGACGCGATGATGTAGACGGAAAGGATATCGAGACGGTTGCTCTCGACCAGACGAATGTGTGGCTTCGTGTCGACCATGACTTCCGTGACCGTACAGACAAGGCGACATTCTTCTACAGCCTCGATGGAAAGAAATGGACTCGCATCGGAGATACCCTTCAGATGGCATACGACATGCCTGACTTCTGCGGACAGCGCTTCATGCTCTTCAACTTTGCCACCCGGCAGGCAGGAGGTATCGTGGACTTCGACTGGTTCCGTGTCGGCAACTAATCGAGAGGAGTAATCCTGAGATTGTCGAAATAAGGCGTACTGATGCGGTTTGGTTGCATCGGTGCCATGAGTCCGGCCATTCCTTTAGGGTAGTGGTCGGACTTTGCTTGTACCACCTGTTTGCCGTCGACATACCCTATAATGTTGTCCCCTTCAAAACGCAATTTCAGGTTGTGCCAATGCAAGGCAAAGGATACATCCGTTTCCTTCTTCAAAACATCTGCACTTGCCAATATGTATTCACCGCCTATTTCCACATCTTTCCGGGCAAGGATAATTTCTTGTTGTTCCTTGTCGCCGATGAGCTCTTTCTGGTCTGGCTTGCCACGGGTAAGGACAAGCGTACATTCTCCCCGGTCGTTGATTTTCAAATAATAGCCTTTTGCCCAAATGCCATATCCGGAACCGACATCACAGAGGCGTCCCATCACGGCGGCTTCGTCCTGCGGATTCAGCCAGACATCGGCACTGATTTCGTAGTTTTTCCAGGCGGAATCGCCAAGGATGGTGTAGTGATGCCATTCGGGTGCCCAACTGAGGGTATGTTCACCCACAACCTGGCGAAGACAAAGTTTTTTCTCACTCTCCTTTCGGGAGGAAGAATAAGAGATACGGTTGGCGGCAGTCTCCTCGAAAGGTGCTTCCACGATTTCAAAGGCTCCGATGATGTCGGCAGTATAACGCGGCAAGTAACCGCATGTTTCCGGCCGGATATATTGGTCAAAGGTGTCTTCATAAGGCATTGGAAAAGGTTGTGAGACGGGGATGTCAGCAAACGAGCCTTTCTGTTGACCGGTAGTGGTAGAGATAGAATAGACGGCATCAGGTTGAAGAACGATGGTATAATGCCCATTGTGCGGAGTAATGTCCGTCTGCCGTGTAAACAGTTCCTGTTTCGTGCTGCGCCAACAGCAAAGCCGTTTTTTATTCATGTCTTTTGCCGGAAAGATGGTCAGGGTCTGTGGCATGGCAGCTCCTTTGGTCTCAAAAATAAGACTATAATCGCCTGTTGAAGGGTTCTTCAGTGTGACCATCGTACCTCCTCCGTCGAGTGTGGTGCATCCGTCGTCCACATATTGCCAGCCCACTTCAGTAAACTGCCCGTAATGGGCATATCCCCAAAGAGCTTCGCGAACTTCATAATGTCCGCTCCACGGTTCGTGTGCCAACAGCATAGCAGGATCGTGACTGTAAGGTTCCATTGGATAAACACCGGCAATGTCGTACCAATTGACTGTCTTTGTCGCACCGCTTACAATATAGTTCTCATTGAAACACTTCACAATACTGATGAGACAATCGAACCCTTTACGATAGACATGGTCTTCGGAATTCCAAATCGGCTTTCCCATCGCCTCTGCCATTTTGCGTTGTTCGCTGCTCAACGGAATCTCACTGAACGTATGTGCACTGACCACGTCGATAGCTTTCTGCAGTTCAGGGTCGTCCAGCATATCCCGAAGGAAGTCCATCTTTCCGTTTCCCCAGTTGTCAAAAGCATGCAGTTTCACGTTCGGAAATCCATGTTCGTCCATCGTTTTTCGAAGCATCTTGGCAAAGTCGTAGTTGCATCCCTTTTCATTATGGCAACCGATGGCATCAAGCTCAATACCATAGACCTCACGCAATCCTTGCAGCCACGAAACATAATAATCCGCCATGTCTTGCGACCAATAACTGCCTACCCATGCCGGTGCGCTCCAACTTGTTGCATCGAGTGACAACCGCGGATTACGCCGTTTAGCCTCACTCATCACCCACCATGTATAACCACGATAATAATTGTAATCCCCCCGGTAATGACTATGCGAGGGCATTGAGCCTTGTGTGGAATTTCCGTCACCGGGAACCTCGACAAGCAACGTACTTACCGATGCACCGAACTTGGGCTTATACACAAAGTCCAGAATCTCCGAACGCTGCGGCTCTGGATAGTCTTTCAACAATACAGAAGTAGCGCCACCGCCATTGACAATACCTATCCCGTCGAAAGTCTTGCCTGTCGAGTTGCCGTTAAGCCTGACGGTCTGGTTCCGTGCTGTGACAAAACCACAATTCAGGACAAGCACTATATTATATATAAGAATTGCTTTTATGTTCATACGTTTATCTGTGGGTTTTAGAACGTCATCGGTAAGACACCGAAGAAACGGCAGAAGTCTCTTTACAACATACAACGGAAATATCCCTATATTATTATACATTGATACAAATCCCAAAGAACGTGTAACAAAAAAACAAGGAGGCGGCATGTTTATCAATTAACTTTGCCAATATGATTCAAGAACAAAAACGAACGTAAAGATGAAACGACTACTGATTCTCATGGCAGGCATCCTTTGTCTGACGGGTGTTGCAACAGCACAGCAGCGCCGCCCCATCGACTCACAGCACCCGCTGTGGATGATTCATATCGACGTGTGGAACGCTGCCGACCCTCAGAAGATTATCGACTTGGTTCCCGAAGACATACGACCTTATGTATGTATGAACCTCTCGCTTTCCTGCCAATACGACAAGGAGCGCAATGTCTATAAAATGCCACGCAGTGCCGTCCGCACTTACAAGTCATGGGCTACAATATGCCAGCAAAATGGTCTTTGGTTCACTTGCCAACCGGCTTCCGGAGGGCGCACCCACCTGCAGACCGATGACTTGGAAACGTTTGAATACTTCTTCAAGCGGTACCCCAATTTCCTTGGTTGGAACTTTGCCGAGCAGTTCTGGGGCTTCGATGAAGATGATAAGGGGTCTGCCACGCAAGTAGGCCAAATTGCCTTGTTTGCCAATCTCGTGAAAATGTCACACGAGTACGGTGGTTTTCTCACCATCTCGTTCTGCGGCAATATCTGGAGCCACGGCCTTAGTCCTGTGGGAATGATAAAGCGCAACAAGAACCTGTTGCAGGCCTGCCGCGATTATCCGGACGCTATCCTGTGGCTTTACAAATACACGATGTCGGGATGCTTTTACAATGCCGAGAGTTGCACCTTATCGCCCTTTATCAGCGGTTTAGCCAAGAACTACGGTGTGCGTTATGACAGGTGCGGATGGTGCAGTGCCATGGACATCGCAGTGGGACAGAACATGGCCAAGTATCCCATTGCCGCAGGCATCGGAACCGTCATGGAACAGTGCGGCGTAAATGGAGGTGCGGTATGGGACGGCCCGGAAACCATCCCCGACGAATGTTTCAAGGAAGCCGGCCGCACCACAGTCAACGGCTATACCATCCGCAACTGGGAATCTTACGACGGTTTCAAGGGGGCTTGGATAGATATGTTCCGTAAGGTTATCGACGGCACACTTTATATTCCTACGCGCAAAGAGGTGGTCGACAGCACGCGGATTGTGATTCTGGCAAACACCACTTCGGGCAGTGACGAGGACAAGTACGCCACATGGGGAAGCCTGTACGATGGTCTTTACAAGCAAGATGACCCCACCAACCGTGAAGGCGGACAGTTCATGCGCAACAACTGTTATTTCAAAAGTACAGGCCGTTACCGCGCCATTCCCCTTGCCGTAGAACTGGCCGACCCGCTTGCCCAGTCCATCCCCCTACAGTTGAACCGTGCCACGGCAAAGTCTCGCTGGTCTACAGAAGCCAAGAAGGTTGCCGAGTATAACAGTTACTATCCGGAATTGTCGGAAGGCGACCTATTCGTCTCTCGCGTACAGAACCAGCTTGTCACCTACATGCCTTATACCTATTTAAATAATAAAAAGACGGCTACGGGCAGAGTCCCGCTTCTGTACAATACCTGCGATTCACTGACGCTGACGTTAGGAACCTTGGGAAGCGGCATTGTGCGTGAGTACAACGACCATATAGACTTTTATCTGAACAACTACCGTACCGACACCACAACGCTTGTAAATGAAACCATCGTAATCAAAGGAGCCACGACCGAACCTTCGTATACCATGAAGACAGGCTTACTGGCCAAAGGTAATGTCACGGCAGAATGGAATGCGGAAACAGGCACCTATACACTGTCCGTAAAACATCGTGGTGGAATTGACGTTACTGTCAATTGTAGCGGAAATGCCATCGGACGCAAGACCGATGCTCCTGTGCTTTCCGCCCTTCCCATCCCCAAACAGCCTGATGAGTATCACGGTGAAATCATCATCGAGGCGGAGAATATGGACTATAAGAACGTGAAGGACATCATGCTGGTAAACCCTTACGGTAACTATTTCCCCGAAATCGTTGAGTTTGCCGGAAACGGCTTCGTGGATATGGGCACCAACACCAGTGGCACCTTACGTCACTACCTTAACATAAAGGAGGCGGGAGACTATACCATTACCGTTCGCTACATCAGTGCAGCAAAGGCCGGAAAGATGCGCGCCACGGTTAACGGCAAAAGCACCATGCTCAACATAGAGAAAACAGGTGCCAGCGAATGGCGGAAGGTGACTTTTAATGCCACACTGAAAGCCGGCAAGAACACCCTGTTGCTAACCAATCCCGGCGCATTATCCATGTATATCGACCAGGTTGTCTACACGCCCGCCGATATGGAAGCCGAACGTTTCCTCATTACTGTGCGCGATGCAGACCACGGTACGGTTACATCCGATATCGACGAAGCTACCGAAGGGGAGACCGTCACGCTCAGTATTACCCCCGATGAGGGATACATACTGACGGCATTACGCATGGTTAACGGTGTCCACTTCACGTTGGGCACAACGTTCAGCCTGGCTTCATACGATGTCGAAAATTCTACTCTCACCTTTGTCATGCCCGACGACCAGGTGACACTACAACCTGTTTTCAAGAAAGCCAATGAAGTCAATGCCATTTACCGGCTCGACTTCAGTAACACTTATGCAGGCGCATTGCCACCGGGCTGGCGCTGTGTACAAGCGAATGAGGAAGTCCACGAGTACCCCCAGACTTACAACCTGGGCACACGCACCCTTTCCGGTTTCACCGGCTATCAAGGCAAGGCGCTCTACTGGCGTGACAATTGTGCCGAGTATGGCCGTCAGGATGCCTTCCCATTGAAACTGTCCGCAGGAAACTACTCGTTATCATTCGCCACAGCAGCCTGGAAAGGCGCTCCGCAATACAAGGTCAAGATTATGGATACCGACAACACCGTCATGGCCGAAACTGATGCCTATACGGCTACGCCCAACGCCAGCGGTAATACTTCGGCCATCCTGTCTTCGACTCGAACAATCGAACTGCCCTTCACCATTGCACAAGACGGCAACTATGTCATCCGCTTTGAGGATGTCAGTGCCGACGGCGGATTTCATGAATTTCTTCTCCTCGACTGTGTCGTGTCTCCGGTATCCAAACCTGACTGCATCAACATTGTCAGTGCCGACGGTTCCCGGACATACACCATCTATGGCATAGGTGGCGAACGCCGCTCCACCATGCGTCGCGGCCTGAACATCATCCGTACTGCAGACGGCAAAGCCAAAAAAGTATTTGTCAAATAACGGTATAATTATAAAAAGGATAAGTTCGACATGAAACGGGAACCGACTCTCAAAACAAACTTCGCAAGACTGTTTTTACTGTTCATGGTTTACTCCGCGACCATCACTTCGCTGGCACACCCCCGTAAAACGGAACTGCTTAACCGCGAATGGCGATACCGCATCGGCGACCATGCGGAAGCTAAAAACGCGACCTTTGACGACTCGTCATGGGATACAGTGGGGTTGCCCCACTCCTTCAGCATTCCCTACTTCCTGTCGAAGGACTTCTATGTGGGATATGGATGGTATCGGAAAAGTATATACATTGAAAAACTAAAGGACGTAAATGTCTTCCTTGAGTTCGATGGTGTGTTCCAGGACACGGAAGTGTACGTCAACGGACAGTTGGCCGGACAGCACAGAGGCGGATACACGGCATTCTGCATAGATATCACCCCGTATGCCCACAAAGGCGACAACATCATCGCCGTGCGAGTAAACAATCTGTGGCAGCCTACTGTGGCGCCACGCGGCGGCGAACATGTGTTCAGCGGCGGCATATACCGCAGTGTAAGGCTGGTTTGCAAATCGGCCAAAGCACATATCCGCTGGCAGGGCATCAGCATCACGACTCCTACATTGGCCGAAAACCACGGACAAGCCTCAACCGTAGAAGTTGACGTAGACATTGAGAACCATCACGCAAAGAAACCGCATGTAGAAGTGGACATCGTGGATGCCGACGGCCATGTCGTGGGACATCGCGGTGAAGAAATCAAGAAGCCCAGACTCTGGAGTCCTGCGACACCGAATCTATACCGTGCCATTGTACGTCTTTATGACGGTCGTAAGTTACTTGACGAGGAAAGTGTCAGTTTCGGCTTCCGCTGGTTCCGTTGGTCGAAGGACCAAGGTTTCTTCCTCAACGGCGAGCATCTTTTCTTCCACGGCGCCAATGTTCATCAGGACCAGTCCGGATGGGGCGACGCTGTGACCGAGGAAGCAGCACGTCGCGACGTAAGAATGATGAAAGAAGCGGGATTTACGATGATTCGAGGTTCTCACTATCCCCATTCTCAGGCTTTCGTCGAAGAATGTGACCGCCAGGGAATGCTTTTCTGGAGCGAGGCGCCCTTCTGGGGCACAGCCGGACCGAAGGATGATGGGGAATGGACTGCATCCGCCTATCCTGTCAACCCTGCCGACACAGCTGCTTTCGAAGAGAATGCTCTGCAACAACTGGAAGAAATGATAATACAGCACCGCAACCACCCGTCTGTTTTTGTATGGAGCATGTGCAACGAGCCGTTCTTTACCGACGGACGCACCATGCCGGGCGTGCACCGTCTGTTGCATAAGATGGTGGAACGCACACATCAACTCGATCCCACACGGCCGGCCGCCATCGGCGGTGCGCAACGTCCGTTGGGAGCACAACGCATAGACCTGATCGGGGATGTGGCGGGCTACAATGGCGACGGAGCCAATATACCTGACTTCCAACAACCTTCTGTCCCGAATGTTGTCTCGGAATATGGCAGCACCTATGCCGAACGTCCGGGCAAATACACGGCAGGATGGGGTGACCTGAACCGCGACGAAGGCTGGCGCGGACGCCCGTGGCGTAGCGGACAGGCCATCTGGTGCGGATTCGACCACGGAAGCATCTTCGGAGAACGAATGGGCAAACTCGGCATCGTGGACTATTTCCGCCTCCCCAAACGTTCATGGTACTGGTATCGCAATCATCATCTCGGTATTGCCCCGCCCCCTGAACGTACCGCAGGTATACCGGCCGCCATACGGTTGTCTGCATCAAAAAGCAGTAACATACATGCTGACGGCACCGACGATGTACAACTTGTCGCCTCGATTATCGATGCCGACGGTCATGAGCTAAGCAACAGCCCTACTGTCACCCTTCGCATTGTCAGCGGACCGGGCGAACTACCCACCGGACGAAGCATCACCTTTGCAAAAGACAGCGACATACGTATCGAAGACGGACAATGTGCCATCACCCTACGCTCCTACTACGCCGGACAAACAATTGTAGAAGCCACAAGCGATGGCCTACGCCCCGACAGCATCACGCTGAACTTCGTAGGGGCGCCAGTTTATCGGCCGGGAATATCTCCGCAAACGGAACATCGGCCGTACGTCAGGTTCACAAAAGCCGAACACCGGTTACAGACCTACGGGTTGAACAATCCTACTTTTGCCAGCAGCAGTGCATCCGGCCATTCCCCCGGTCTTGCTGCCGACGGCAACGCACTGACTTATTGGCAGCCCGCGACCGCCGACCCGGCCCCCTCATGGACGCTCGACACCGAACGCGGTCTGCTTGTTCAAGAGATTCACGCCGCTTTCGTCACCCAGGTATCAGCCATCGTAGAAATATCGAACGACCAGGATACTTGGACAAAAGTCGCCGACATTCATCACCGGAAAAAGGCCGACATCCGTCTTGCAGTGCCGCGCACAGCTCGTTTCGTCCGCCTGACATTCACAACGGGTGCATGCCCGCAATTATCGGAAGTACAAATTAAAGGATATATACAATGAAGAAACTGATTGCTACCATCTGTGCCATTTTCGTATGCTTCTCGGCACAATCACAGAACTTTTGTATTGCAGAAAAAGGACGGACCGCACCGATTGTCGTTGACGACAAGGACTGGACCGGTGTTATCCGGGCTGCCCGCGACTTGGGCGATGATGTACGTAAAGTCTGCGGAATGGCATCGGAAGTAACAGCCACCTCCAAATTCCTCCAGAAACGGGAAGGCTCGATTATCGTAGGCACCATTGGCAAAAGCAAGCCCATCGACCAATTAATCAAGCAACGGAAACTCGATGCCGGCAAGGTTCGCGGACAATGGGAGTCGTTCGTTATCGATGTGGTGGACGGGAACCTCGTTGTGGCCGGCAGCGACAAGCGCGGCACCATTTACGGCATCTACGAAATCAGCCGGCGCATCGGCGTATCACCATGGTATTGGTGGGCGGACGTGCCGGTGCAGCATCAGGATGATATATATTGGAACGACGGACGCTTCGTGCAACCCTCGCCGAAAGTAAAATACCGCGGTATTTTCATTAACGATGAATGGCCCTCGTTCGGTGAGTGGTCGACAGCGCATTTCGGGGGCGTAAACTCCCAAATGTACGCCCACATGTTCGAGCTGCTGTTGCGCCTGAAAGCCAACTACCTGTGGCCGGCCATGTGGAGTTCGCGTTTCAACGAGGACGACCCGCTGATTCCTAAGGTAGCCGACGAGTACGGCATCGTCATGGGCACCTCGCACCATGAGCCTATGATGCGTGCACACAAGGAATACACATGTCGTAAAGATTCGGTAGGCCCGTGGGACTATAGCATCAACAAGCAAAGGCTCGACAAATTCTTCCTGGAAGGCATGCAACGCAATAAGGATTACGATAACCTTGTAACCATCGGAATGCGTGGCGACGGCGATGTGGCCATGGGCAAGGGGGATGATGAAGAGAATATGAAAACGTTGCATGAGGTAATCAATGGACAGCGTCAGATTATAAAGAAAGTATACGGACGCGAGGACGGTGTGCCCCAACTTTGGGCCATCTTCACCGAGGTGCAACGCTACTACGATGCCGGATTCACCGTACCCGATGATGTGACACTTCTGCTCTGCGACAACAACTGGGGGTATATCCGCCGAATCGGCCGTGACTTCGAGCAAAAGCGGAAAGGCGGACTCGGACTTTACTACCATATCGACATGAACGGTGGTCCGTGGAACGACCGCTGGGTAAACACCACAACCATCCCCAAGTTGCGCGAACAACTCAACCTGGCCTATCAGACGGGCATCGACCGCATCTGGATTGTCAATGTAGGCGACCTGAAACCCAAAGAAGTGCCCATCGACTTCATCATGCACTATGCCTGGAATCCCGATGCCGTAAAGGCCGGCGAAGAACAGGCCTGGCTGGAGCAGTTTACAGGCTCTGTCTTTGGCAAAGAAAACGCAAAAGAAGCAGCCTACCTCATTGCCAGATACTCCAAATACAACCTTTGGCGCAAAGCCGAGGTGCAAGTGCCGGGCATCTTTAACAGCAAGGAAATGGCTTATACCGACAGTCTGTGGCTCTCGCTGTCCGCCCGTGCGGAAGCCTTGAGAACCAAGATTCCCGCTGATGCACAGGACGCTTACTACCAACTGGTCTACTACCCCGTGATAGCCAGTGCAGGAGTTGCATTGCTCTACAATGCCTCTACCCGTAACAACAAGCCGCTGGTTCAGCAGCTCATGGCCCGCGACCGACAACTCAGCGACTACTACCATCAGATAAACGGCAGTAAATGGAACAAAATGATGCAGGACAGACACATTGGCTATACCCGTTGGTCGATGCCGAACAAGAATACCGCCCCCACAACACAAGGCTTCGACGTAGGCCATACAACAGATAATCAACCCGCCACAAAGGAATACACCATCGCAGCCCACAAATATACCCGGAAAACCGATGGCAAAAACGCCTCATGGATGTTCCTGCCCGACCTCGGACGCGGTGAAGGCTGCATGGGCAGCAGCAACGTACAGTCCCAGAACTGCGGAGCCACTTTGGAATATGAAATCACCCTGACCGATGAAGGGAAGGTGGCCATCGGCATCCTACCCACACAAGATATTTGTCCACCCCGCGGACTTCGCATCGGCATCCAAATCGACGACCGGCCCATGCAGACCATCGATGCCCGACGCGGTCTCGTTGACACTTTTGCCGAATATAACCCCAAGAATCTCACACGCTCGAAGGTACTGCAGCCATTGCCTCCCCATAGCCGCCTTGCGTTGAGCGGTTTCTGGAAAGGCAAACAACTCCCCCGTCGCAACGAGGTTTTTGATAACCTCCGCTGGCTCGATGCCACATTCACGGATTGCGCCGCAGGCCGGCACACCCTAAAAATTATCATGATAGACCCTGAAATCGTTGTGGAACAAATCGTAGTCAACCCCGACGACAACCACTACAGTTATTTCGGAGCCGGCTATGCCATCCCCTGAAAACACAGACGGAAGAACGGTTGAAAAAGAAAGAAAAAAACAAAGCTAAGGAAGAGGTAAATCTATACCTCTTTCTTTTTCACCGTATTGATTTTTTGTGTACCTTTGCGGCAGATTTAGGTAAGAAGTTATGCAAAACATTAGAAACATTGCCATTATCGCCCACGTAGACCATGGCAAGACCACATTGGTAGATAAGATGCTGCTGGCAGGAAACCTGTTCCGCGAGAACCAGCAGACAGGAGAATTGATGCTGGATAACAATGAATTGGAGCGTGAACGCGGTATAACCATCCTGTCGAAGAACGTCTCCATCAATTACAAGGATACGAAAATCAACATCATAGACACGCCGGGACACTCCGACTTCGGCGGCGAGGTGGAACGCGTGCTCAATATGGCCGACGGATGCATCCTGTTGGTGGATGCGTTTGAAGGACCGATGCCGCAAACACGTTTCGTGCTCCAGAAAGCACTCGAAATAGGACTGAAACCGGTAGTAGTCATCAACAAGGTAGACAAACCCAACTGCCGTCCCGAAGAAGTATACGAGATGGTGTTCGACCTGATGTGCGACCTGAACGCCACAGAAGACCAACTCGATTTCCCCATCATCTACGGATCCGCCAAAAACAACTGGATGGGAGAAGACTGGAGCAAACCCACAGACAACATCCTCTACCTGCTCGACCAGATTATCGAACACATTCCGGCTCCCGAACAGCTCGAAGGAACACCCCAGATGCTCATTACCTCACTCGACTATTCCAACTACACCGGAAGAATCGCCGTAGGACGCGTACACAGGGGCACCTTGAAGGAAGGCATGAACATCACCATCTGCCATCGTGACGGAAGAAAGGAAAAGACGAAAATCAAAGAGTTGCATACGTTCACCGGAATGGGTCGCCAGAAAACCTCCGAAGTATCTTCGGGCGACATCTGCGCCATCATCGGACTGGAAAACTTTGAAATCGGCGATACGATATGCGACTACGAAAACCCAGAACCTCTGCCCACCATCTCTATCGACGAGCCGACAATGAGCATGCTGTTCACCATCAACGACTCGCCTTTCTTCGGAAAGGAAGGTAAGTTCTGCACCAGCCGCCATATCAACGACCGTCTGGAAAAGGAATTGGAAAAGAACCTCGCGCTGCGCGTCAGCATGCCGGAAGGATATACCGACCGGTGGATTGTGGCCGGACGCGGTGTGCTCCATCTCTCGGTGCTCATCGAGACTATGCGTCGCGAAGGATATGAGTTGCAGGTGGGACAACCTCAGGTGATTTATAAGGACATTGACGGAGAAAGATGCGAACCCATCGAGGAACTGACCATCAACGTGCCGGAAGAATTTTCAAGCAAGATAATCGACATGGTTACCCGCCGCAAAGGTGAGATGACATCTATGGAAACGCAGGGCGAGCGCGTGAACATAGAATTCAACATCCCCTCAAGAGGTATCATCGGACTGCGCACCAATGTACTGACAGCCAGCCAGGGAGAAGCCATCATGGCGCACCGTTACAAGGAATACCAGCCTTATAAGGGTGACATCGTAAGGCGGAGCAACGGCGTGATGATTGCCTTGGAGAGCGGAACAGCCTTTGCCTACGCCATCAACAACCTGCAGGACCGCGGTAAGTTCTTCATCGAACCGCAGGAAGACGTGTATGCCGGACAAATCGTGGGTGAGCACATCCATGAGAACGACCTTGTGGTGAACGTCACCAAGAGCAAACAGCTCACCAACATGCGCGCATCCGGCTCCGATGAGAAAGCGCGTATTGTTCCTGCCACCATCCTCTCATTGGAGGAAGCATTGGAATACATCCGTGAAGACGAATATGTAGAAGTAACTCCTAAAAGCATGCGCATGCGCAAGGTCATCCTCGACCATCTGGAAAGAAAACGCGCAAACCGCAATTAAAACACGACTATACATTAATTAAGGGGTGTAGGGACGGTTCCGAATGTTCTCAACAGTATCGTGAGATACTTGAACATGACAAAGGGCACCGTCCCTACAATTTTTTTATCCCTGCCGGACAACAAATTGACTTTGACCGATAGGAAAAATCCTCACCCACATCAATTATTTCAAATGTAATGACCTTACATCGGCTTATTTTACGTAACTTCGCTTCCATAATCAAACCCAACCATGTTATGAAACGCTACATTTCATTCTGGACCTTGCTCTGCGTCCTCCTACAAGTGTGGGCACAGGCACCGGACGGATACTACAATGCCGCAAACGGCAAACGAGGAAGCGGACTGAAAACCGCACTTTATCAAATCATCACGGACCATACGCAACGAAGCTACAAGGAGCTGTGGACGGACATGCAGACTACTGACGTGCGGGAGGACGGCAAAGTGTGGGACATGTATTCGGCCACCACAGACTTCACCTTCGTAAACGACCAGTGCGGCAACTACAGCGGTGAAGGAAGTTGCTACAACCGCGAACATTCATTTCCCAAGAGCTGGTTCAACGACGCTTACCCCATGTACACCGACCTGTTCCACCTGTACCCCACCGACGGGTATGTGAACAACAGACGGAGCAATTATCCTTTCGGCGAAACGGACCGCCCGACCTACACCTCGCACAACGGGTTCAGCAAACTGGGTCCCTCCTCTGTCAGCGGCTACAACGGCACGGTATTCGAACCGGCCGACGAGTACAAAGGCGACTTTGCACGCACCTATTTTTATATGGCCACCTGCTATGAAAACCGGATAGCCGGCTGGAGTAGCGACATGCTGGATGGCAGCAGTTATCCAGCCTATACGAAATGGGCCATCGACATGCTGCTCCGCTGGGCGGCCGAAGACCCTGTCAGCGAGAAGGAAATACGCAGAAACAATGCGGTGTACGGCATACAGCACAACCGTAACCCCTACATCGACTTTCCCGGACTGGAACAATATGTATGGGGCGACAAGACCGATACGGACTTCGATGCAGGCAATTACGACCCCGGCACCAACCCGCCGGCCGGCGAGGACGTGGCCGACCCTGTATTCACCCCCGTTTCGGGCGGCGTGATGAAAGGCACCGTCGTCACGGTTTCCACCGCAACGGAAAACGCACTGATTGTCTACTCCGTCAACAACGGAAACCTGTATACCGAGGCCTCACCCGTGCAGATTCCCGTCACGGAACCGACCACAGTGGAAGCCTACGCCATGCTGGGCACCAAGACAAGCGGCACGGTGAGCGCCACTTACACCATCGTCGACACCACACCCGACGAAGGCATACAGACATTCACCAAAGTCATGTCTGCCTCTGAACTACAGAGCGGATGCCGCTACCTCATCGTATGCGAGAACAAGAACACGGCCATGGGTATGCCGAACGGCGACATACGCAGTTACTGCGAGGTAAGCCCGTCGGGCAACACCATACAGACCGAGGTAGACAGCGAAGGACTCCCCTATCAGGTGACACTCGGCGGAAACAAGGGGGCCTACACGCTGTTCGACGCCACATCGCAGACCTATCTTGCACTGACCAGTTCCAACAACAAGCTGCACAGCCTTGCCGAGGCCGGCACGAAAGAGACGGAATGGGAAATAGCCGTCAGCAACGACGGCACCGCCGACATCTGCAACAAGGCCTACACACGGTATATC
This sequence comes from uncultured Paraprevotella sp., assembly GCA_900548345.1. Taxonomy (GTDB): domain Bacteria; phylum Bacteroidota; class Bacteroidia; order Bacteroidales; family Bacteroidaceae; genus Paraprevotella. The sequence goes on from URKA01000001.1 coordinate 21,634, forward strand.
CGCTACAACTCCAGCGCGCCACGCTTTGCCTGCTACAGCTCCGGACAGCAGCCGGTATCACTTTGGATGAACACCAACTCAGGTTCGGACATCAGTGCCGTCACAACCCAAGACACCAACGCCCCGGTGGATGTGTACGACATGGAAGGACGGATTGTCCGTGCACAGGTTCCGGCAAAAGACGCCCTACAAGGGCTTCCCAAAGGAATCTACATTATAAAAGGCAACAAGACTTTAGTCAGATAAGACAAAAAACAGAGCGCGGCCTGCGGGATTCAACCGCAGGCCGCGCTTTATCATAGCTGCACGGGACACTCTACTTGATGACAACCACCTTGCCGTTCAGCACATACTGGCCTTGAGGCAGGCTGACATCCTGCGTACCCACCTGCACGGAAATCGTTCTGACCAGCGAACCGCCGAGGCTGTACACCGGAAGCATGCACTCCACTGAAGAGCAGATACGCACACCACCCGCACAGAGCGTCACGTCCACACCTTCCACTCCGGCAACCGCCGTATGAACCGCATCAGGCGAAACGCCATGGTAATACAGGCGGAAATCATCGGCCTGGAACCATCCCACACGCCCCGTACCGTTTCCTGACGAACGAACACCCAGACGAAGCTGTCCGCCCTCACCCAATGCGATGCCGCTTACGGTGAAACGATACCAGTCGTTGTTGTTCTCACCACTTACCTGAGTCAGTTTTTCCGAGTCATATACATCGGTCCCTACCTGTGCATACACGTGTTGGTCCTTCAAGAAAGAAGTCCCGTCCGTATTTCTCAACGACGCTTCCAGCTCATATATACCTGCGGGAAGCCCGTTCACCACCTGATACAAATCTATTGAGGTAATATTCTCATAAGCCACACTGACGAAATTCGACCCGTCGGCAGCCGGACGGTCTCCCCATGTGGAGAAAGACTCCCAACCGGAAACCTTGTTGGCGGTGCGCCAGCCTGTGGTCTGCTGTTCAAAACTCGGATTGACGAGAAACTCTGTCATGTCGAATTTCGAGCCTTCGGCCGGCTGGGCCGTCTTCTTCGTTTCCGAAACCTGGACTGTCAGCTTCTCACGGGCGGCGTCAACGTCCGCCTTCGTGGAAGATACACCGGCATACACGCCCTCGCATTCCTCGATGACAGCCACCAGAGAGGTCTTTGCCGGCGACTCACTGATGGCATTCAGAAAAACCGTGGTCTCATCAATGGCCGCACGCAAGGCCGACATGGAACTCATGGTCAGCCGGGCGGCGTCCAAAGCCTCCTGAAGCGCCGTGATGGCAGCTTCCAGCTGCGCCTTGGTCTTTTCCTCCACCGGCTGCGCGGCTTCTATCGCATCGGCCAGCGGTCCGCGGTTCGCGCCCGCCACCTGAAGCGGGTTGACCTTTTGGGCATCTTCAATAAGGTTCTGCAGGCGTTTCTGCAACTGGGTAAGGTCCTCAGCCGCACCGGTAACCGTAATCCGAACCTCCTCCGACTCTGCCGAAGCCACGCTCTGCGTTCCGCTGTATTTAGCCTTCAGCACATGGTCGCCTCCATAAAGGTCTGAACATACGTAGGTGGCCGTTCCGTCCGCCTCAACGGGCAGTGTGCCGATAACCTTTCCATCGCACAGCAGTTGCACGTAAGCACCTTCCGATGCACCGCCGCTCACCGTCATCTTGATGTCGAAAGCCTCGGCCGAGGTCAGCTCACCCGACGGTACTTCTATACTTACCGTTGCACCGGCCGCACGTTCCGTTGCCGCCACGCGATAAAGTCCGCTGGCATGCTCGCGAAGCACGGGGGCAAAATCCGCATTCTTGAAGACACCTTCTTCACGTCCCGTCCACATCTCGGTGATGCGGCAGGGTTGGTCGGCGCCAAAGCCCAGCTGTGCAAGGTCGAGCGGAACTGCCGTCGCATTATCCGGCTCAGGACTCTCCGTAAAGATGCGGAACTCCATCGTCACGCCTTCCGATGCGTTCTCCACACCGCTGTCATAGCCTACCAGCACTTTCAACGTCTGGTAATTGTGTCCCTCAGGCAGAGTGAATGCAAGCTGCGAAGGTGCATTCACGCCGAAACCCTTGTCGTACGATACGCCGCCTAACTTCAATGTTCCACCATCGTTGTTTTTGTTCAGTTTGGGAGCCTCCCATCCGTTCACCGGATTAGCGTCCCATGCAATCGTGGTCAGCGATGTTTCCTTTCCGTCCTCACCGACCAGAACCGGATTCACCCAGTTGGCATGGTCGTAGGCCAGACCGTCGCCGCCGTTCGTCACTACCAGATAGAGTTTCTGCGCACCGGCAATGTTAGCCTCAAGTTCCTGTTGGGCTATGGACTTGCGACTGATGTAATCGCTGCATGCCACCTGTTTGCCTGGGTCGACCTTGAGGGTGACATTACCGCCGCTCCATTGGTCGGTCTTTTCTTCACGCATCGTGGCATCTTCGTTGAATACGAGGAACTCCACGGACGATTTGCTTCCCTGGTCGCTTCCCGTGTTGTCTATACCGGCATGCGCCGTGAACCTCACGGCATTCTCAGGAAGCGAGAACAGCAGGATGGAGTTGGCATGCACGGCAAATCCCTTGCTGAAAGTATTTCCGTCGATGGAAAGAGAACCGCCGTTCAGGTTCTGGTTCACATGCACACTGCCCCAGCCGCAAGTACCGCGCAGATAAGTCTGTGTGGTCAAGTCTATCTTTGTACCGTCCTTCAAGGTAACTGTCGGGTTTATCCAGTCGGCATGGTCGCAGTCGTAACCGTCGCCGCCATCCGTTGCCACCAGTGCCAGCTGCCGGCTTCCCTCAGGAATCTCCACATCGATGTCGGTAGCATATCCTGTCGTCAGGTAAGAAATCGTCCCGCTGCGGTACAGTGCGTTCTTCGTGTTCACATAGCCTGTTCCGCCCGTATTGAACAACGCCACGAACTTGTCACCGTTGGCCGGGTCATCGGCCGCCCAGATGATGCGGCTGTCTTCGCGGCTCAGCTGGCGGTTGTTTGCAGAATAATGGTGCATGTACAGTACGTCACGGTTGGTCAGCAAGGCATCCGTAGCCTCGTCATTCTGCGGAAGGTCGCCTCCGAACATGAGGGGCGACTTGAATATCGTCCACAAGTTCATCATGGTATACTGCTCGTCGGTGGTGAAGTTCGTCCATCGTTCCGCACCGCGCTCACCGCGGATACTGATTTTGCCCAAAGGCAACATGTCCGCATCCGGCCATGTGCCCGGAGCGATATAAGGTGCCCACTTGGCACATACCTGGAACTGATAGTTCAGCTGGCTCCAGTTGTCCCAGAAATCATCGACCGTGCGCCACATATTGGCATGTGTCTTCACGTGTTCCATCTTGTCTATCGGTGTCTCGCCCGGTGAAAGGCTCAGCACGATAGGCCGTCCGCAACCGTCGATGGCCTTGCGAATCATCTCGATTTCGGCCGTGTGATACGGACGCGACAGGTCGTCAATCTTCACGTAGTCCACGCCCCACGAGGCATACAGTTCAAAACAGGAATTGTAATACTCCTGTGCTCCGGGCTTTGTATAATCCACCTTGTAGTTGTCGCGCAACCATGTGCATGCCGAGTCGTTATTGGCTATCATGTCGCACGTAATGCCGTTCGTCCCCTTGACCGGCAGTTTCTTTTCCGCCGCCACCTTGGGCAGACCGCGCATCAGATGGATACCGAACTTCAGGCCTTTCTGATGCACGTAGTCGGCCAGCGCCTTGAAACCTACACCATTCGCTGCGGAAGGGAAACGGTTCAGCGCAGGAGTATAACGTCCATACTCGTCATACACATAAATCGGATTGGTCTGGTTGTAACCGCCGGCCTTGTCGTTCTCGACAAACCAACGTATGTCCACAATCACATACTCCCATCCGTAGTCGGCCAACTTCGCGGCCATGTAATCGGCATTGGCTTTCACTTCGTCTTCCACCACAGTAGGTCCGAAACAATCCCATGAGTTCCATCCCATCGGCGGCGTAAGCGCCCACTTCTGGAAAGGCAGTTCCTTTCCGGTCTGCGCACCGGCTGTCAGCGACATCATGCCGGCTACGGCACACAATAGCATCTTTTTCATAAATACATTAGAATAGGTTAATAAGTCAGAACAATATTGTATCTGCCGGCAAATATACAATATATTACGCAAAACAACAAGTCAGCATGCGTACAATACCACCTCTTCGCCACGCAAAGAAGCCTGTACGTCTATCAGCCGTTGATTACGGCTTCCGCGGAAGAGGGCGTCACGGTCGCGCTGCGACTCTATGTAGGGACCATCCACCAGCACGTCTATCCATCGCAGGAGTTCCGCCTGCCGGCCGTTGCGTCTCAGTGCTTCGAAACGGTATCCTGTATAGCACCAGATGTTCTTGCCCGTTTCGTTCTTGATAGCTTTCGCGAGGTCGGCGAAGCCTTCCGGCTGGAACATCGGGTCGCCGCCACTGAAAGTCACATCCGCGAACTCGTCGGCACGAATCACTTCCATAATATCCTCGGTGCTCATCATGTGTCCCGCCCTGATGTCCCACGACTGCGGATTGTGACAACCCGGACAGGCATTGGGACAGCCCGCGGCATATACCGTCGTGCGGAAGCCGGGACCGTCCACCGTCGTATCCTCTACGATTTTGATTACTGAAATCATCTCCCTGCTTATTTGTTATCATGTATGACACGGTCGTTCAGCTCCGCTAATTTGGCATGGTTCCAACGGTCTGTCGTACCCACCAAGTAACCGGTGATGCGCTGCAGGCGGTCGATGCGGGCACTGCCGCACTTGGGGCATACCTTCATTTCGGGCTCCGCGTTCTCGTAGCCGCAGTCCATGCAGCGGTTGCGGTTATGGTTCACCGAACCGTAACCCATGTTGTACTTGTCCATCATGTCCACCACGCGCATGATGACATCGGGATTATGCGTGGCGTCGCCGTCGATTTCCACATAGAAGATGTGGCCGCCTCGCGTCAGGTCGTGATAAGGTGCTTCAACCTCGGCTTTGTGGCGCGCGCTGCATTTGTAGTACACGGGGACATGATTGGAGTTTGTATAATAGTCGCGGTCGGTAATGCCCGGCAATATGCCGAACTTCTTGCGGTCGCCGCGCGTGAAACGTCCGGCGAGTCCTTCGGCCGGAGTGGCCAGCACACTGTAGTTATGTTGATATTTCTCCGAGAAGTCGTTGGCACGGTCGCGCATGTAGGTGACGATTCTCAGGCCGAGTTCCTGCGCTTCCGCCGACTCTCCGTGGTGCTTGCCGGTCAGTGCCACCAGGCATTCGGCCAGCCCGATGAAACCAATGCCGAGCGTCCCTTGGTTGATGACGGGTGCTATCGTATCGTTGGGGTTCAGTTTCTCACTGCCGAGCCATAGTGCACTCATCACCAGCGGGAACTGTTTGGCGAAGGCTGTCTTCTGGAATTCCATGCGTTCATGAAGCTGACGCGCGGCGATGTCGAGCATACGGTCGAGCGAAGCGAAGAAACGGGCGATGCGTTCTTCCTGGTTCTCCACCGGCATGCACTCGATGGCCAGCCCCACAATGTTGATGGTGGAGAAAGACAGGTTTCCGCGGCCGACAGAGGTCTTGGGACCAAAGCGGTTTTCAAACACACGGGTGCGGCAACCCATCGTGGCTGTCTCGTACAAGTAACGCTTGGGGTCGTCGGCCCGCCAGTCTTCATGCCGGTTAAAGGTGGCGTCCAGATTGATGAAGTTGGGGAAGAAACGGCGTGCCGTCACCTTGCATGCGTATTGGTAGAGGTCGTAGTTGCGGTCGGTGGGCAGATAGCTCACCCCGCGTTTCTTTTTCCATATCTGGATGGGGAATATGGCGGTCTCTCCGTTGCCCACTCCCTCGTAGGTGCTCCGCAGGATTTCACGGATGATGCACCGCCCTTCGGCCGATGTGTCGGTGCCGTAGTTCACGGAACTGAACACCACTTGGTTTCCGCCGCGGGAGTGTATCGTATTCATATTGTGTATAAAGGCCTCCATCGCCTGATGTACGCGGGCCACGGTCTTGTTCATGGCATGCTGCAAGATGCGTCCTTCGCCCTCCAGCCCGTCAAGCGGGCGGGTGACGAAATCGTCCACTTCCTGATGATACAGGTGGGAGTAGTCGGCCCCGTTCAGTTCCTCAAGCACCTTCACCTCCTCGATGAAACTGGTGCGCACGTAGGGTGCCAGGTAGAAATCGAGCGCAGGTATGGCCTGTCCGCCGTGCATCTCGTTCTGTGCCGTTTCCATGGATATGCAGGCCAGGATGCTGGCTGTCTCGATGCGCCTGGCCGGGCGCGATTCACCGTGTCCGGCCGAGAAACCGTGGGTGAGGATACGGTCGAGAGGATGTTGCACGCAGGTGAGACTCTTCGTCGGATAGTAGTCCTTGTCGTGGATATGCAGATAGTTGTGCTTCACGGCCTCTTTCACGTCCTCGCTCAACAGGTAGTCGTCGACAAAGGGTTTGGTAGTCTCGCTGGCGAATTTCATCATCATGCCCGCCGGCGTATCGGCGTTCATGTTGGCATTCTCACGGGTAACGTCGTTCGACTTGATGTTGATGATTTCCAGGAACATGTCGCGTGTTTTAGCCTTACGGGCGATGCTCCGCTGGTTACGGTAGGCGATATACTTCTGTGCCACGTCCTTGCGCCGGCTTTTCATCAGTTCCAGTTCCACCGCGTCCTGAATCTCTTCCACCGTCATCTGGGTCTTCCCCTTGATGGCCACGCGTTCGCAAATCAGGTGGATAAGCTCTTCGTTCTCGCCTTCTTCGGTATGCATCATCGCCTTGCGCACCGCATCGCCTATTTTCTGCGCATTGAATCCTACAATCCGCCCGTCTCTCTTCACTACAGTCTGTATCATAATGTTCCGTTTTAAGCCAATAAGTGCCCTCTCCCCTTCCTTAGGGAAGCCCTGCTCCAATGTGACGAATGTTCATTGTTATCTGTCTGCCGTTTCACCCGTTCCCCGGAGTATCCGCGGCTTTGTCCAGGCAGGTTTTCTGACTTTCTCCCGTTTTGCATCCTTCCCGTTTCGGTCGGCGAAACAGTGGACTTGCCAAGGCAAAACGCAACAAAGAGATTCACAGCAGCGGGGACTGTCCGGGGCTTTCACCCGATTCCCTTTTCACTCCGCAAGCCTGTCTCGCAAGCGAAGCACCTGAACAATGGCAAAGTTAGCGGTTTTCACTTTTTGGTGCAAGCATTTCACCGTTTTTATTTTTCAAGTTTTCCAAAACAGAAACACACCAACATCACAACACACTTTATATCAACATATTGTAAAAACAAAAAGAAAAACAAATCTCCTTCAAGTTTTCCAAAATAGAAAACTTGAAGGAGATTTGTTACAATATAATTACCACTGAATGGAGACCGGGATTATTCTTCTTTGAAGAAAAACATTCCCTTTGTACGCTTACTCAGCAGGATTACCAGCCCGGAGCTATTTTCCATTTCCCCTCGTCATTCTTCACCAGTTTAAGAGTCTCTTCCTTCTCCTTACCGTCCTTGTCAATCTCCTTTATGGTTACTTTGGCTTTTGTTCCATCCTCATCTATTTCCTCGGAGACAATCTCCCAATCAGGCACTTCGAAATTCCCTTCCTCTTTTTGACGTTTAAATTCTTTCTCAGCCTTTTCTATAAACTCATCCATATCCTCCCCACTCACCATGGCAAACATGGAATTCAACTCAAAGGCAGTTCTGAAATCTCCCTTTTCCATGGCCTTTAGATACGTCTTTACTGTTCCCGAAGGTGTGTTGGAATCTCCGCTACAACTTGCCAGGCCCAACAACATCACGGCCAGCAGACATCTTAGAATGTTTCTCATCATAATTTAAAATTTCAAGGTTAATACTATTTGCTAAAAACCAAAGCATCGCCATTCTTTGATTCTTACACCCACAAATATAACCTTTTTCTGTAAAAAAATCTCACCATAGCGCATTTTTTTACAAGGATTCGCGAAAAAAGTTTTCCTTACACAGAAAACACCCTGAACAAAAGGCACTTAACTTTATCAGCACTAACAAGGAAAATGCAGACAGGTGTCCATTAAAACGCACACCTGTGAAGAGTCGATTCCTCACAGGTGTGCGTTTTAATGGACACCTGTCACCAACGGAGCCCCGTCCGCTGATGGTTGCGTCGCTTATTTTTTGTAATTATTTAGTCCTGTACGCAGGAAGTCAAGGTACTTGTTGACATCCTCGTCATAAGAATAAGACTTGTTGAGCGGCATACCCTCATTGTCAATCAGTACATAGAAAGGCTGCGCGTTGGCACCGAACTTATGACGCTGGAGATAGCTCCACTTGTCACCGACCGTACGCAAGGTGCGTTCCTGCCCGTTCTCAACCACCTTTACAGGCTCCGGCAGTTTGGTTTTCTCGTCTACATACAGCGTGATGAGCACATAATCGTTCTGCATGATGTCGGCCACCTTCTGGTCGGCCCATACGGCCAGCTCCATCTTGCGACAGTTCACGCATCCGTATCCCGTAAAATCAAGCATCACCGGCTTGCCTGCACGGCGGGCATACTCCATTCCGGCCTCATAGTCGGTAAACTGGGCATGGACTTCATTCTCATACAGATTGAAATCCTGCGTATTCATCGGGGGAGAGAACGCGCTGACAGCCTTACAGGGAGCACCCCACAGACCGGGCACCATATAGATTGCAAAGGCGAACGACACCAAGGCAAGGAAGAAACGGGTGACCGACGTACGGTGATTCACCACCACGTTGCCGCATTCGTCATATTCGTCCTCATCGTGAGGGAAGCGCAACCACCCTATCAGATAAGCACCCAACAAGGCGAAAATCACAATCCACAGGCTGAGGAACACTTCGCGGTCGAGGATGTGCCAGCCGTATGCTAAGTCGGCCACGGACAGGAACTTGAGGGCGAAAGCCAGTTCAAGGAAGCCGAGACATACCTTCACGCAGTTCATCCAGTTGCCCGACTTTGGCATGGACTTCAACCAGGTGGGGAACATGGCAAACAAGGTAAAGGGCAAAGCCAAGGCAATGGCAAAGCCCAACATGCCGATGGTGGGAGCGATGATGTTGCCCGAAGTGGAAACCTCTACCAGCAGGAAACCGATGATGGGACCTGTGCAGGAGAAGGAAACCAGCGCCAGCGTAAAGGCCATCAGGAAGATACTGAGCAGACCTGTGGTAGATTCAGCCTTGCTGTCCACTGCATTGCTCCACGAAGAAGGCAGGGTAATCTCGAACGCACCGAAGAAACTGGCGGCAAAGACCAGCAGCATCAGGCAGAAGAAAATATTGAAGACGGCATTGGTGGAGAGGGCATTCAGCGCACTTGCCCCGAACACACCCGTAATGACCAGTCCGAGAAGCACGTAAATCACCACGATGCCGATACCGTATGTGAACGCATCACGAATGCCTTTCTTCTTGTCGCCCGAACGTTTCAGGAAGAAACTTACCGTCATCGGGATGATAGGCCACACACAGGGGGTAAGCAACGCGACGAAACCGCCGAGCACACCCATCAGGAAAATCATCCACAACGATTGGGTCGCGGCATTCGACGCATCTTCACCGAAGGCTGCCAACTCGCCCACCACGGGTTTCCAATAGTCACCCGAAGCCACCGCCGGCACGGAATCTGTCTGTGCTACGGCCTCAACCACGCTGTCTGCCGCTTCAGGCTCCGGTTCGGCCACTGCCTCCGGCTCGGCTTTCGCCTCCTCCGCCTTCACGTCTTTCTCTTTCTTGTCGGCGGCAGGAGCTTCCGCTACGGGCTTGACCGTTCCGCTGAAAGTGAATTCCACATCGGTAGGCGGCATACAGTTCTCATCGTTGCAGGCACCGTAATTCAAATAACCTTTCACCGAATAAGATGTCGCCGTGATGCGCATCTTCTGTACGAAAACAGCCGTGCCTTCCATATAGCTGACCTTCATACCGAACATATTGTCGAAAGCGGAATGCACATTGCCCCTCGGTGTCAGCTTACCCACAGGCTCCACGCCTTTCTTCTCATCGAAATTGATGGTTGCGGATGTCGGACCGTCGGCCGGCAAGTCCGTGGAATACACATGCCATCCGGCATCGATTTTCCCCGTGAAGACGATTTCGAACTCCGAGTCGGAAAGTTGCTTCTGACTTACAGAGAACTTCACCGGGTCCTGAAACTGTGCATACACGGACAGCACCGTCAGGAGCGATACAAATAAAGAACAAATCTTTTTCATAAGTCTACGATTGTTTTTTAAGAATGCGTAAAGATAATAATTTATTCGCATCCAAACGCCATTCTACGGCAAATCTGTAACACTTTGCCATGAAAAAAGCAAAAGGCCGGCCTCACCACACGCTCCGCCGGCCTTTTGTAACCATCATTTTAAAGGCTGTCCGTATCCTTCCTTCACCCGATAGGTTTTCTTTCCTATCCTGATGACGGCATCTCTGGTAGATGAATAAATCCACACATCACCCTCACGATAAACAGAAACGGAAACAGGTTTAGGGGATTCTATGGAGCATTTGCCTTTCCTGAGCATACGGCCGTCCACCATGTAAAGCTGCTCCATCCTGCCGTCGGTTTCTGTCACCAAGACAAAGGCGGCTTGGGTTTTCAGCTGTTTGCTGACGGAGCATGAGGCATCAGGGGACGTGGCACAGACGATATAGTCCCTGCGCCCACCTTCCGACTCCACGCAAAGGGCGGCCACCTTGTCGTTGGCCACGAGTTTCTTCGCGCCGGTCACCGAAGCACGGCCTCTTGTCGGCTCGAAAACGGAGACAAAGGGCGAATCCCAGGCATTCAGACCGTTCTGGCGCACCAACAAGGTGGGCGTAATGCCCGGTGCCGAACTGACATTCTCCGGTGTCAGCCCTTTGTTCAAGGTCATATAGGGAGCGTCCATGCAGTACACCTCGCGGCCGTCCGCACCGGCCATCCACATCCGCATGGACAGGGGGCTGTCGCCAGAGGTAATATCCCATACGGCTCGGAAATCGTCCGTGCAGTCCGTACGGCGAAGACGGGTAAACCATTCGTAACCATAATGATAGGACGGATTCAACTTGTCGGCCGAAACCGAGGGCAAAGCCTGCCCGTCAACCGTTTCAAGCCGCAGGGATTGGCCCACATTATGGAAGAGGTAGTCGTTGTCCGCCTGATTAGAGCGGAAAATATCCACGTAATAGCCCTTGTCGGGAGCGGTCTTCACCATGGCCACTACCCTCCGCTTCTCTGCCGCTTCCATATCCGCCATATTGATGGAAGGGTTCAGCGAACGGGCATTCACGAAACAGCCGTCGGACACCCGCGGCTCCATGGCATGCAGGGTGACCTCTCCATGCTCGTAGCCCGGCAGGATGGTGTTGCTGCCCGTAGGCGACTGGTGATAGCCCTTGTCCTTGCTCCAATAGGATTCGTAAGCGGCGGCATCGGGCGCCAAGGCATAACCGAAACCGTAGAGCTGGAGTGCCAAACCGTTGGGCGTAAGATGGTAACCGTCACGGCCGCCGTACAGCACGGCCATGAGATTTTCTTCGTCCGGCTTGCTCTTCATGGTCACAAGCCGGTGGTGAGAGGAGTAGGACATGCGCTCCGAAGCAATTTCGCCGCTTTCGGGTATGGCGGGCACGTAGGTGCAAAGCGTGCGCCAATCGTTGAAACGACGCTTATAGCTTCCGGTGGAGATGCCCTTGTTCAAGGCCGCAGCCACTTGTGCGGCATTCTGTCCGTCTCCTTTCTGCAAATAATAAGCAAGCAGATGTTCAAACGTGCCGAAGTTGGCGGAACCGCCACGACTGTCGCCGAAAACAATCATATTGGTCCTTTCATCCATCCACGGGAAAACGGCAAGCGAGGCCTTCTGCAACACCGGATTGTCGGCAATGATGTCGATGCCGATTCTCCGCAACAGGGTGGCGAAGTCCAACAGCGAGGCAATCGTGCCGAAGGAGTAGCCGGGGGATTCCGGCCACAGGCCGGTGACAGGGTCGTAACTCTTCACAATGTCGGGAATCGCGTCATGATAAGGAGTGGATTCCGTGGTCAGATAGTGCAGGTAGTAGGAACGTCCCTTCCCGTCGGGGTAGGCGTCGTTGTCTTCCAAGGCCAGGATGGGACGCAACATGATGTTCCAGCCGTTCACATTCCAGTTGCCGTTCTTTCCGCCACGCACGAAACCAATGTCGACAAAACGCTTGAACACCGTGCCGGCCACTTCGGGCAGGCTCTTCCCTACCGTAGCGAGATGGGGGTGCGGATGGGCAAGCAGATAGTCATACGTGAAATCATAAATCAGAGCTGCATGCAGGGCTAAGTCGTCATGAATCTGCTCATAGTCGTAATAACCGCAGATACCGCCCGACTCGTAACCGCCTGTGCCACCCGTGGACTTGTCGGGGTCGAGAATCGGATTCATGTAGTACGTGCCCATCAGCCATGTGTTGAAGATATCGGCCGCGAAGCGGGCGTATTTCTCTTCTTCCGTCAACCAATAGAGGAACGAGGCATCTTCGGCCAAAGTCAGGATTTCCACGTTGTTGCCACGTATCATGTGGCCGCTTTCCTTATAAGGCACCAACACCTTGGGCGCGGAGGGGTCGGAGCGGCTTATGCCCCACATGTCGCCCGTTTCGTTATAAGGCGTGCGCTCTTCCAAGGGTACGTTGCTGTATTTGTTCCACGTGCGCATGCCGGGCATACGGACAGTGGGCACGGGGGCGTTGCCTTCGCCACGATCCCAATCCTGTTTCTTCAGGTAGCACTGCGTATATCTTTCGACTTCTTTCCAATACATTGCAAGCCGGGAAACAATCCACTCCGGATTCTTCTGATGTCTCTCCACATAAGGATCGACATGACGCCTTATACGTTCAAAAGTTTCCTTTGCCCAAGCATGGGACGAGATTTTCTCTTTTACGGCAGCCTTGTCCGAATCAGACACATAGATACGGGGATGCCCCGCCCACAAAGCAATTACCGACACCTGAAAGAAAAGTGTAATCCATATCTTCTTCAACATGATTATATGATTTTGGGTTCAACATGCGCTACCGGACTCCGCCTCAAGCGCCCTTACTTATATTATTATACGAACAAGACTTCCGTTTCACGTAATTTCACCTGCAAAAGGTTTCATCAACGGGTATATTGCCCGTTGTATGATACACAAGACGCGGCCCGAAAATTCGGGCCGCGTCTATAAATATGTCTGTAGTCGGATTACAACTTCGGACCTGCAGCAACCAAAGCCTTACCAGCCTCATTGCCTTCGTACTTGGCGAAGTTCTTGATGAAACGTGCAGCAAGGTCTTTAGCCTTCTCTTCCCACTTGCAAGCACAGTCGTATGTGTCGCGCGGGTCGAGGATGTTCGTGTCAACTCCGGGGAGTTCCGTAGGAACCGTAAAGTCGAACATCGGAATCTGCTTCGTAGGAGCCTTGTCGATATCACCGTTCAGGATGGCATCGATGATACCACGTGTATCGCGGATAGAGATACGTTTGCCTGTACCGTTCCAGCCTGTGTTCACAAGATATGCCTTGGCATTGTTCTTCTCCATCTTCTTTACCAATTCTTCTGCATACTTGGTCGGATGCAATTCGAGGAATGCCTGACCGAAGCAAGCCGAGAATGTCGGGGTCGGTTCTGTTATACCGCGCTCTGTTCCAGCCAACTTAGCCGTGAAACCAGAGAGGAAGTAATACTTCGTCTGTTCCGGTGTCAGAATAGATACAGGAGGCAATACGCCGAACGCGTCAGCCGACAGGAAGATAACCTGCTTGGCTGCCGGAGCGGAAGAACCCGGCTGTATGTTGTTGATATGGTCTATCGGGTAAGAAACGCGGGTGTTTTCTGTCACGCTCTTGTCTGCGAAGTCAATCTTACCATCTTCTGCAACCGTTACGTTCTCCAACAAAGCATTACGCTTGATGGCATTGTAGATATCGGGTTCGCTTTCCTTATCGAGGTTGATTACCTTTGCATAGCAACCGCCTTCGAAGTTGAACACACCGTTATCGTCCCATCCGTGCTCGTCGTCACCGATCAGTCTGCGTTTCGGGTCAGTAGACAAGGTAGTCTTACCAGTACCTGAAAGACCGAAGAAGATAGCTGTATTTTCACCGTTCATATCGCAGTTGGCAGAGCAGTGCATAGAAGCGATGCCCTTCAAGGGGAGATAGTAGTTCATCATGGAGAACATACCCTTCTTCATCTCACCACCGTACCAAGTATTGATGATAACCTGTTCGCGTGTTGTAGTATTGAAAGCTACGCAAGTCTCTGAATTCAGACCCAGCTCCTTGTAGTTCTCAACTTTTGCCTTTGAGGCATTGTATACGATGAAGTCAGGTTCGAAGTTTTCGAGTTCCTCAGCCGTAGGACGGATGAACATGTTGGTCACGAAATGTGCCTGCCATGCCACCTCCACGATGAAGCGCACAGCCATGCGGGTATCCTTGTTGGCACCGCAGAAACCGTCCACAACGTACAGGTTCTTGTTGTTCAGCTCTTTCTTGGCAATATCTTTCACAGCTGCCCATACTTCCTCAGACATGGGGTGGTTGTCGTTCTTATATTCTTCAGAAGTCCACCATACGGTGTTCTTTGAATTTTCGTCCATGACGATGTATTTGTCCTTAGGAGAACGACCGGTGTAGATACCCGTCATCACGTTAACCGCGCCGAGTTCCGTGTTCTTACCTACTTCATAGCCTTCGAGTCCGGCCTTTGTCTCTTCCTCGAACAAACGCTCGTAGGAAGGATTGTGAGCGATTACCGTAGCACCGGTAATGCCATACTTAGTCAAATCCAACTTTGCCATTTTCTTAATATAAATATTTGGTTATTGTTAAATCTTCTTCGCCTTTTTTCTAAGTGCACACAAAATTACAAAGTTTTGTGCTCCTGCGGAAACTTTCGCCCCCTTATTTTTCTTAATTCAAAATCCATATCCTGTTAATTTTCCCAAAAGGCGACAAAGTGTGATATATTTGCTAAACAGACTTTACATTCCGGGATTTTTTCGCTATTTTTGCCGACAACATTCTTTAAACCATCTGTATATGAAAGTTATCAATTTTGCAGACCGCAACAGCATCGTCAATCAGTTCATGGCGGAGCTGAGGGACATTCAGGTGCAAAACGACCGGGCCAGATTCCGACGGAACCTGGAACGTATCGGTGAGGTCATGGCATACGAAATCAGCAGAACGCTGGATTTTTCCGTCAGGAACATACAGACGCCGTTGGGCACGGCACAGGTATCCCTTCACGACGACGACATCGTATTGGGCACCATCTTCCGCGCCGGCCTCCCCTTCCATCAAGGTTTCCTGAACGTCTTCGACAACGCCGGAAATGCATTCGTATCGGCCTACCGGTTCTACAAGGACAAAGAGTGCCACGAGGTGGGAATACATATCGATTATCTTGCCACCCCAGACCTTTGCGGAAAGACGCTTATCATCGCAGACCCTATGCTCGCCACAGGCGGCAGCATGGAACTGGGCCTGAAAGCATTCGAGACCAAAGGCGCCCCCAGGAAGGTGCATCTTTGCTGCACCATCGCCAGCCAACAGGGAGTGGACTATCTGAAAGAGGTGTTTGCCGACAAGAACTACACGTTGTGGTGCGGAGCCATCGACCCGGAGCTGAACGAGCACATGTACATCGTCCCCGGACTGGGAGATGCCGGCGATCTGGCCTACGGCGACAAACTGTAATGCAGCAACACGCACCATACGACAAATGGCCGCAGACTATACGGAACTCCGTGGTCTGCGGCCATTTGCCTGTCTTATTCTGTCCGGACACCGCACAAAAGTGCGGCATCCGCAACGTCATTTCACTTCCCAGATATCATTGGTATAAAGCAACTCCTTGAAGTTGTGATAAGGTTTCTTGGCCTTAATCTCTTCTATTTGCTCGTTGACCGCCGCATCATACGTAGGAGCCTCCACATCGCGGATTACCCCCAAAGCCACGGGGAAGCCCTCGCCTTGCATCAGGGCAAGTTTCAGATGTAGCGTATTATCCTCACAATGTGCATCATGCACGAGAATGTCCTGCTCCGTAACTCCGCCTTCGCCTATCTTCACCACCTTCAGGCCGAACCCTTCCTGCATGAGTCCGTACTCGTTATTCTCGCCGAAGAGCATGGGCTTGCCGTGCTCCAGATAGATGGCATGTTTTGCACGGCCCTCTTTCGTATACACGGATTCGTGCGTTCCGTCATTGAAGATGACGCAGTTCTGAAGTATCTCGCATACAGACGCGCCCTTGTGTGCGTGCGCCGCCTTCAGTATCTCCACCGTACCGGCCGCATCGGTAGCCACGGCACGCGCAAAGAACCGGCCGCGGGCACCGAAACAAAGTTCGGCCGGATTAAACGGGTCTTCCACCGTACCGTAAGGAGAGGATTTGCTGACAAAGCCTCTCGGCGATGTGGGAGAATACTGTCCCTTGGTCAGGCCGTAAATTCTGTTGTTCAGCAGAATCATGTTGATGTCCACATTACGCCGGATGGCATGGATAAAGTGGTTACCACCGATGGCCAGGCCGTCGCCATCGCCCGACACCTGCCATACCGAGATGGCCGGATTGGCCACCTTGAAGCCTGTGGCGATGGCCGCCGCACGCCCGTGTATGGTCTGCATGGCGTATGTATTCATATAATAAGGCAGACGGCTGGAGCAACCGATACCCGATATGACGGCCGTCTCATGAGGAGCCACTCCAATCTCGGCCATGGCCTTGTGAAGGGAAGCCAGGAAGAAATGGTCTCCGCATCCGGGACACCAGCGGGGCTGTCCCTTCTTATAATCTTTTGCTGTATATTCGCTCATTTTCTTTTGTTCCTTATTTATATTGTTACTTGTTGTAAATCTCCGTAAAGGCTTTCACCAGTTCACTCACCACAAAGGGCTGTCCTTTCACCTGATTGAACTGGTAAGGCACGAAACCGTCGACCTTCATACGCAGGTAGGCAGCAAACTGACCTAAGTTCTGCTCCGCCACCACCACTTTCTTATACCTCTTCAACACCTCTGCCGTATTGGCCGGAAGCGGGTTCAGATATGAGAAATGGGCCAACGCCACCTTCTTGCCTGAGGCATTCATCTCGTCCATGGCCGAATGCAGATGTCCGAACGTGCCGCCGAAACCGACAACCAACAGTTCGGCATCTTCGGCGCATCCCAGCACCTCTACGTCGGGTACGGGAATCTTCGCCACCTTTTCCGCACGCAAACGGCACATACGGTCATGGTTTTCGGGGTCGGTACTGATGGCTCCCGTACGGCCGTCTTTCTCCAGACCGCCCAGGATGTGCATATAGCCTTCCTGACCCGGAATGGCCCAATAGCGCACCTGATTCTCAGGATTACGCATATAAGGCGTATAAGCACCTGCCATTTCGGGTGTCACGTATGGCGGGTTGATGTCCGGATATTCGTCCAAGTCGGGCAACTTGAATGCTCCCGAACCGTTGGCCACGAAAGCATCTGTCAATAACACCACCGGTGTCATGTACTCCAGTGCCATCTTCGAGGCGTTATAGGCCGCATCGAAACAGTTTGTGGGCGAAGTGGCCGCAATGACCGGCATGGGAGACTCACCGTTGCGCCCGAACAGCGCCTGCAACAAGTCCGTCTGTTCGCTCTTGGTGGGCAGACCGGTTGAAGGTCCTCCGCGCTGCACGTCAAGCACCACCAGAGGCAACTCGGTGATGACGGCAAGGTTCATCGCTTCCGACTTCAGGCAGACACCGGGACCGGAAGTGGAGGTCACAGCCAGCGCACCGGCAAATGCCGCGCCCACGGAAGAGGCGCATCCGGCAATCTCATCCTCGCACTGCACCGTGGTCACGCCCAGGCTCTTGTGCTTGGACAGTTCATGCAGCACGTCGGTAGCCGGTGTAATAGGGTATGAACCGAGGAAAAGTCGCAGGCCGGCTTTCTCCGCCGCAGCGATAAAACCGTAGGCCGTAGCCTTGTTGCCCATGATATCCATATATTTGCCCGGTTTCTTGTCCTTGGACTCCACCTTATAAGTATGTGCCACAGAGGCATGCGTATTGGCTCCATAGTCGTATCCCGCCTGAATCACCTTGATATTCGCCTCAGCCACGGCGGGTTTCTTGGCGAATTTCTCACGCAGCATATTGAAGGCGATATTCAGATCGCGGTTGAACAGCCAGCACACCAGTCCTAAGGCGAACATGTTGCGGCACTTGAGTACAGCCTTGTTGTCCATACCCGAACCGGCCAGACAATCTTTCACCATTTGTGAAATCGGCGCGGCAATCACATCGTTCTTGATACCCATCTCCTCTATCGGGTTGTCCGTGCAGAATGCGGCCTTCTCCAAGTCCTTGGCCTGGAAGCAATCCGTATCGATAATGATGCAGGCCGTGGGCTTTGCATATTTGTACTGTGTCTTCAGTGCCGCGGCATTCATCGCCACCAACACGTCGCACAGGTCGCCGGGCGTATAGACGCGGTCGGCACCGATGTGCACCTGAAAGCCGGAGACACCGGTAAGCGAACCTTGCGGGGCACGGATATCCGCGGGATAATCGGGGAATGTACAAATGTCGTTTCCTACAGTCGCCGAGACCGTAGAGAAAATATTTCCCGCCAACTGCATACCGTCGCCGGAGTCACCGGAGAAACGGACCACCACCTGGTCCAACTCTTTTACTTCTAATGTATCAGCCATACCTTGATAGTATTTATTTGATTACTTGTATTGCTACTTTCTTTAAAGAATGCAAATATCGCAAAGAAACGGTTAAAAACAAAATATTTTGGCGTTAAAAGTTTTACGCACGCAGGGATTTCGCGGAAAATAGTCAGCAAATACCATATTTAGATGACATTTCAACACACAACGCCTGCATATTCCCATCAAATAGCGCAGTACAAGGCGACAGAATGAATAAATATGCACTTTTTGATTCTCTCCCTCAAAAAACGGAGCGACATGAAAGTTTTTTCACCTATTCTTCGGGTTTTTACGCAGAAACCATTAACTTTGCAGTCTGTAAAGTTGCCCTTGTAGTTCAATGGATAGAACTACGGTTTCCTAAACCGTCAATCCGGGTTCGATTCCCGGCGAGGGTACACTTCCCCGCCCACTCCCGTTTCCGGCCGGAACTTCGCCCCGTTCCCCGAAAGTGGGATTTTTTTATGCCGCGACCGGATTTCCCTGCCCGACCGGTCTTCTTATCGGGCACTTTGCCGGGGCTTAGACAGGGCCTGTCTGAACCGTTCGCAAATCATTTAAAACCAATTACTTAAAAACGCCAAATTCTTCACCTGTGTGCGTTCGATTCTTCACCTGTGTGCAATCGAACGCACACAGGTGAAGAATTTGATGCGGACAGCCAGACATTCCGATGCACTCCTTACGAGACAAAAAGCGCCGGCCCGTACACAATGTACAAGCCGGCGCCGGAACTATCTGAAATGATATTTACCTACTTATCAGGCCACGTTATCTTCCTTGATTTTACGTCCCATCACCAAGTAGGCCACGGGAGCCGCCATGAAGATGGAAGAACATGTGCCGATTACCACACCGAGAATCATGGCGAAAGCAAAACTGCGGATGCTCTCTCCACCTAAGATGAAGATACAGAGCAATACTATCAACGTGGTCAGAGACGTATTGATGGTACGCGCCAATGTCGTATTCAACGATTCATTGAACAGCTGCTGTCTCTCGCGCTTGGGATAAAGACCGATGAACTCGCGGATACGGTCGAACACCACCACCTTGTCGTTGATAGAGTAACCGATAGCCGTCAGCACCGCACCGATGAAGGTCTGGTCGATTTCCAAAGAGAAAGGAACCCAGCCCCAGCAAACGGAATAGGTACCGATAATCAGGAATGTGTCTATCGCCAATGCCACCACGGCACCCACAGAGAATGCCACATTGCGGAAACGCAACAGGATGTAAAGGAAGATAGCCACAAGAGCCAGTATCACAGACACGATTGCACCGTGTGTGATATCCTCGGCCATGGAAGGACCTACCTTCTGCGAACTGATGATGGAACCGCCGGTACGCACATCACGATTGATGAACGTATCCAGGGTAAGGTTCTCGGACAACAGGTTGCCGCCCTTCAGCGTGTCGAACAAAGTGCTTTCAATCTCGGAATCCACTTCCACACCATCCTCTTCGATACGGTAGTTGGTGGAGATGCGGACCGTCTTGTGATCCGTTCCCAATGCGATAACCTGCACATTGGCATCGCCGAACTTGTTCTGCAACATGGTGCGCACGGTTTCAGGCTCTACTTCTTTCTCGAACATCACCACAAAGTTGCGGCCGCCCGTGAAGTCGATGCTCCGGCTCAGTCCGCGAACGAAATATGAACCCGCAGCCACCAGAATGAGCACACCGAATACGGCAAACGACTTCTTGTATGAACCCATGAAATTATAATGGGTATCGCGCATCCATTTCCGGGAAAGGTTTGTCGTGAACGTAAGGCCCAGCCACTTGTCCTTGCCCATGAAACGCTCGTAAACGATGCGGGTAAGGAATACTGCGGTGAAGAACGATACCAGGATACCGATGATAAGCGTCGTGGCGAAACCGCGGATAGGACCGGTACCGAAGTTATAGAGGATGATACCGGTGATGATGGAAGTCAGGTTGGAGTCGAAGATAGCTGAGAAGGCATTCGAATATCCGTCGGCCAGTGCCGCACGCACACCCTTGCCCGCACGCAGTTCCTCCTTCGTACGTTCATAAATCAGCACGTTGGCATCCACGGCCATACCCAACGACAATACCATACCGGCAATACCGGACATCGTAAGGGCAGCCTGGAAAGAGGTCAGCACACCGAGCGTGAAGAAGAAGTTCAGCACC
This sequence comes from uncultured Paraprevotella sp., assembly GCA_900548345.1. Lineage (GTDB taxonomy): Bacteria > Bacteroidota > Bacteroidia > Bacteroidales > Bacteroidaceae > Paraprevotella. The sequence goes on from URKA01000001.1 coordinate 42,540, forward strand.
AGCGCGCAGTTGGCCACCATACCCGGAATCAGGCCGTATATGGCGCACATGTAAATCATCAACAGGATGAAGGCGATGACAAACGAAGTGAAACCTTTCTGGATGGACTCCTGTCCCAACGTAGGTCCTACGATGTCTTCCGATACGATATGCGCCGGAGCGGGCATCTTACCGGTGTTCAGCACATTGGCCAGGTCGCGTGTGTCTTCCAGCGTAAAGTTACCTGTGATGGACGACACACCGCCCGTAATCTCATTCTGCACGGTAGGAGCACTGTATACATAATCGTCGAGCACGATGGCGATGCAACGTTCACGGTTCTTCTTGGTCAGCGCCGCCCAACGACGGGCACCGTCGGAGTTCATGGTCATGCTCACGCGCGGACGTCCGAACTCGTCATAGTCATCTTTAGCTTCAGTCACCACGTCGCCCTCCAGCGGAGCACGCCCGCTACGTTCCGTCACCTTGATGGCATAGAGTTCAAAGATGTCGCCAGCCTTGCCTGTACCCATACCTTTCACGCCCCATTTCAGACGAAGGTCGGAAGGCAACACTTCCTTGGCAACGGCCGATTGGATACAGCGGTTCACCTCTGCCGTATCGCGCCAGTTGGCATAACCCACCACACATCCTGCATGGCCCTGAGCCGGACTCAGGAAAGCAAACAAGGGATGTTCTTTCTTCACTTTCTCCATGTCGGCACCCTGGGCGACAGATGTCTTGCCCGAAGCGTCAGACTTCAAGGCTGCTGCCAAATCCTTGGCCGAAGCCTTGGCAGAATCAGCTTTCGCCACCGTCTCCGTCGTGTCGGCCTTAGCCTCTACCGTATCGGCGGCAACGCCTGCATTCTCGGCTGCAAGACGACTGTCCAAAGTCATTATATAAGGAAGGGCTTCCTGCGTATTGTAAGTCTCCCAGAACTCAAGGTTGGCACTTCCCTGCAACAACTTGCGCATACGTTCGGGCTCCTTTATACCCGGAAGTTCCACCATGATACGTCCCATCTGTCCTTCGAGCGTCTGGATATTGGGTTGCGCCACGCCGAAACGGTCGATACGCGTACGGAGCACGTTATATGAGTTGTCGATGGCTGCTTTCACTTCCGAACGCAATACATTCTCCACCTCACCGTCGGTGCTCTTCGTCGTCACCTTGCCCTTCAGCTGCTGTGTGGCGAAAAGTTCTGCCAGACTACCGTTGGGCACCAAAGCCTTGTAGTCTCTGACAAATAAGGTAATAAAATCACTCTGGCTGTTCTTAGCCTCCTCTTTCGCCTGTGCCACCGCTTTCTTGAAGTTGGGGTCTTCCTTATGACCGGCCAAGGCATCGATTACATCGGGAACAGACACTTCGAGCACGACGTTCATACCGCCGGCCAAATCCAATCCCTTTGAGAGTTCCATCTCACGGCATTCCTTCAGAGAGTATACCCAAAGCCATACCGGATGATTCGACACGGAGTCTTCATAAAGCGTAGCCGCCTCCTCACCTTCTGTCTCGCCTATCTTGCTAATCTTACCTTCTTGATATTTTACCACAAAAGTAAACGACAAGTAGAACAAACACACAAGGGTAAGCAGTAAAGCGAAAACTTTAACAAATCCTTTGTTTTGCATTTTGAATTTAAAATTATGATGTTAATATATAATCCTTCTTTTGACTACAAAGGCGCAAATATAACATTTTTTTCACATCACCACCGCAAATCAAAGCACTTATTTGAAATTTAAATTCATATTTTGCGTTTTTTTAGATATGTAATCAAAGGGTAATGGTCCGACCACGACGCTGTTTTATCGACATGCGTTTCGTATGACTGCCAATCGTCGGAAACGAACACATGGTCTATCCGAAAGTAAAAACCACTCTGATTATACGACATTCCGATACCGTTTCCCGACTGCCGGAAAGCACTTGACAGGCGCGAAGACAAACGATGACAGGCATACGAGACGGGCGGCTCATTGAAATCTCCGCATGCAATGACCGACCGCACACCGGAATGGTCTATATACCTCAGCACGGAATCCACCTGCGGACCGCGTTGCCGGCTGGCCTTCTCCATCTTCCGTACCAGCTCCTTCGACTTGCTTTCGACATCTTCCTGCTCCGGAGACTTGATGATTTCCTTGTAATTCTGCTTGTCTTCCGGAGTCAACTTGTAGGACTCAAAATGATTGTTGACCAACAGCAGCGTATCCTGACCGTAAAGTAGCTTTGCCGCCACACTTCCATTGCTCGACGACTGGTAAGCCACCCTCTCGACCGACAATACCGGCAGACGCGTATAAAAATATTGCCTTTCCGGCACGTCGTCATCCAGATGTACGGTATGATAACCAGAAGAAGCCATCAGTTCATCCGCATATTTCCTCGTGATGCCACCTCCGAAAATAACTTCCTGCAAACAGATGATATCGGCATCCGATGCAGCCAGATAATCAAACAAAGGGTAATGACCGAGAGAATCCTTGGTAACCTTCATGAAAGAGGCTGCATTATAGGTTATCATCTTGAGCGAGCCTTCAGGATGCACCTCAGGCCAGTTCAACGGACAATAATCATATATATAGGAAACGGAGAACAGCATGCCCGCAAAAGGAATCCATATATTGCGGATGTAAAAGACAGCCCACAGCAACACGAAAAAAAGGTTGATGCCCCACAATATCGGAAAGCCCAGACAAAACAAAGCGGCATGGGGATAATCCGCCGGATTCAGCATGGAACTCAATCCGCAAAGCAGAAGCATGAAAGCCGCCATGATGTTCGCCCCCACCGTGAGCTGAACCAGAATGCGCTTCAGCGTTTTCATCTTACCTTTATCTTTGGCTGGCATCGAACAGTTTCCGTTTTTCATCTTCCGTCAGACTCCCGTATCCCCGCTTACGGACTTTCTCCAAGATGCGGTCCATCTCTTCCTCACGGGCCTTTTTGCGGGCATTGTATTCGTAATCATCCTTGCGGTCGCCCATATACACATCCATTTTGGGTTTTCCCGAAGCTGAAAAGCGGTCCATCCGGCCGGAAAACCATTTGCGCAGTTTCTGCCATACCGATTCCTTATAATATATTCCACCGCCGCCATGGTTCCGCCAATAGCGGATGAGCAGAAAACCGAACACCATACCGCCGAGATGGGCAAAGTGAGCCACATTGCTATCTGTGCCATTCAGCCCCGACAACAATTCTATCACCGCATAACCGATAACGAAGAACTTGGCCTTGATGGGCACAGGCAAAGGAAAAACAAACATCCGATCCTCCGGATAAGTCATTCCGAAAGCCAGCAGGATACCATATACCGCCCCCGATGCACCCACCGTAGTCCAACGGTTCAGCAGTTCACTCATGGGCATCATGCCGTACAACGTAGGCACGGAGTCGATTTTATACAGTCCCTCCATCCAATACGACACATACTGCGCGCCCTCCTGTACCATGCCCGCACCGATTCCGCAGACAAGATAATAAAGCAGAAAACGGCGGCCGCCCCATGCATTCTCCATCACCCGGCCGAACATCCATACGGCAAACATATTGAAGAATATATGCGCCCAACCGCCATGCATGAACATATATGTCACGAACTGGTATAACCTAAAGTCGGAAGCCAGGAAAAAATGCAACCCCAAAAGGTTATCCAAATCCACCCCATTGCGCAAGGCCACAGCCCTGGCAAGGAAAAACAGAAGATTGATTATTATCAGGTTCTTGGTTACTGGCGGCATATTCATCATGTTCAAATTGTTTTATATATTGATTAAGCAAACGCAAAAATACTATTTTTTATTCCATTTTACCACCCTAACCGCGTTTCGGTTGGCTTTTTTCATAAAAAGAAATATTTTTTATCTGAAAAAATTTGTTTTCACTCCCAATTTACATACATTTGCAGGTAGGATATGAACGCATATCCTTATTATTCATTAAATTTTCCATCAGATGAACAAAACAGAACTCATCAACGCCATTGCCGAAAAGGCTGGCTTGAGCAAAGCAGATTCAAAAAAAGCATTGGACGCAACCATCTGCGCGATTTCCGATGCATTGAAAGCCGGCGATAAAATCGCCCTTGTCGGCTTCGGAACGTTTTCCGTAAGCGAAAGACCCGGCCGTACAGGTATCAACCCCAGAACAAAGGAGCAAATTACCATCGAAGCCAAGAAAATAGCAAAATTCAAAGCTGGTTCGGAACTGAGCGACGCTATCCAGTAATCAGAATAATCTATTATCTGAAAAAAGGGGGATGCTTCATTTTTGCGTCTCCCTTTTATTATGTATCTTTGCAGTCTGAATTACAGGTATACAAGATTATGGAGATAGAAAAAAAAATCACAGCCGCCGTCATCAACGGCATCAAAGCACTATACGGACAGGAAACGGCTCCGGAGTCCGTACAACTTCAGAAGACTAAAAAAGAATTTGCCGGACATCTCACATTAGTCGTTTTCCCCTTCCTGAAGATATCACGCAAAAAGCCGGAAGACACGGCACAGGATGTCGGGAACTACCTGAAAACAGAACTTCCGGAAGTCATCGCAGACTTCAACGTAGTGAAAGGCTTCCTTAATCTGACCATCAGTTCCTCCTGCTGGATTGGCCTGCTGACCGACATCCATCACAACGACCGGTTCGGCTTGACTGAGGCAACCGAACAATCTCCGCTGGTCATGATAGAATATTCTTCACCCAACACCAACAAACCGCTGCATTTGGGACACGTCCGCAACAACCTGTTAGGATGTGCCCTTGCCAATGTAATGGCAGCAAACGGCAACCGCGTGGTAAAGACCAATATCGTGAACGACCGTGGCATACACATCTGCAAAAGCATGCTGGCATGGTTGAAATACGGAAACGGAGCGACTCCCGAAAGCACCGGCATCAAAGGCGACCACCTGATTGGCGACTATTACGTAGCTTTCGACAAACATTACAAAGAACAAATCAAGAAACTCATGGCTGACGGCATGAGCGAGGAAGATGCCAAAAACGAAGCCCCGCTCATCAAGGAAGCCCGCGAAATGCTCGTCAAATGGGAGCATAACGACCCTGAAATCCGTACGCTCTGGAGAAAAATGAACGAATGGGTTTATGCCGGATTTGATGTCACATACAAGGCGCTCGGCGTGAGCTTCGACAAGATATATTATGAATCGGACACTTATCTCGAAGGCAAGGAAAAGGTAATGGAAGGACTGGAAAAAGGGTTCTTCTTCCGCAAAGAAGACGGCTCTGTATGGGCCGACCTGACCCAAGAAGGCCTTGACGAGAAATTGTTGTTGCGCTCCGACGGCACATCGGTATACATGACACAGGACATCGGTACAGCCAAACTGCGCTTCCGGGATTACCCCATCGACAAAATGATTTATGTGGTGGGCAACGAACAGAACTACCACTTCCAGGTACTATCCATACTTTTGGACAAGCTGGGATTCGAATGGGGAAAAAGCCTCGTACACTTCTCATACGGCATGGTGGAACTTCCCAACGGCAAAATGAAGAGCCGCGAAGGAACCGTTGTCGATGCCGACGACCTGATAGAAGAAATGATAAGCAGTGCCAAGAGAATGTCGGAAGACAAAATCAACAAACTGACGGACGTAAGCGAAGAAGAAGCAAACGAAATCGCACGCATCGTAGGTCTTGGCGCATTGAAATACTTCATATTGAAAGTAGATGCACGGAAAAACATGCTGTTTAACCCGGCAGAGAGTATCGATTTCAACGGAAACACCGGCCCGTTCATCCAATATACATACGCCCGCATCCGTTCCATTCAACGCAAAGCCGCCGAAGCCGGAATTGTCATACCGGATGAATTACCGACAACTGCCGAATTGAACGAAAAGGAAATCGGACTTATCCAAATGTTAGCGGACTTTACAAACGTTGTCAAACAAGCCGGCAACGACTATAATCCGAGCTGCATCGCCAATTACTGCTACGACCTGGTCAAAGAATACAACCAATTCTACCACGATTTCAGCATATTGCGCGAAGAGAATGAAGACAAAAGAATCTTCCGTCTGGCTTTATCGGCCAACATTGGAAAAATCGTACGCACCGGTATGAGTCTTTTGGGAATAGAAGTTCCCGAACGTATGTAAAGTTCCCATAAAATGGGGAAAAACAGATATTATGTAGTTTGGAATGGAGTCAGTCCGGGAGTCTATAAGTCCTGGACTGACTGCAAGCTACAAATCAACGGTTACGAAGGAGCCCTCTACAAGTCTTTCCAGACCCTTGAAGAAGCAGAGAAAGCATACTCATCTTCTCCTTATCTATATGTCGGGAAAAACAAGAAAACCACTCCGCCCTCCCGCCAATTCCTGCAAGATGTACCGTCGGACAGAACAGACACCGTCCTCCCCTTGCCGGCCGAAGTTCCTGCCGAAGCTATGGCTGTTGATGCCGCATGTAGCGGAAATCCGGGAGCGATGGAATACAGAGGGATATACCTCCGAACCGGCGAAGTTGTCTTTCACTTCGGACCGATTTACGGTACCAACAACATCGGAGAGTTTCTGGCCATAGTCCACGCCTTGGCTCTGATGCAACAAAAAGGAATCAGTATGCCCGTCTACTCGGACAGCCGGAATGCCATCGGATGGGTCAGACAAAAACATTGCAAAACCAAATTAGAGCACACGCCGCGTAGCGAAGAGGTTCACGGACTGATTGAAAGAGCCGAGAAATGGCTCAAAAACCATCCGACCAACATCCCGATTTACAAATGGGAAACCGAAAGATGGGGAGAGATTCCGGCCGACTTCGGTCGGAAATAAAGTCGGAAACAAACTTTAAAGATTATGAAACAACGCTTTTTATACCTGACCAGATTATTCTTCATTTTCATCCTATTCTTTTTCCTACAGAAGGTTATCTTCATCTTCGCCAACGCCGATGCCTCCACCGTTCCGGTCTCGATAAGAGATGTCATACAAGTCCTTTATCACGGCGGGCCATTGGACGCCTCCACCTGCGGCTATCTAATCGCCCTGCCTTTTATTGCCGTATGGATTAGTATATGGTACAAGAACACTAATCTCAGGTTATTCCTGAAGCCCTACTTTATTCTTGTGGCTTCTCTATTATCCGCCATCTGCGTGGCAGACACATCCCTTTATTCTTTTTGGAAATTCAAATTAGATGCCACCATATTTAATTATATGGATTCACCCAAACAAGCCATGGCAAGCGTGTCCACCGGCTACATCATATTGCACCTCTTCTATTTTACCGCATTCACCACATTACTGTCATGGAGCTGCATACACACAACCCCCAAATCGTTTCCAAACCTGAAGTTGAATGCCAGAATGCTGTTGCACAACACCGGATATATCTTATTTGGAGGGGTGATATTCCTGATTATCAGAGGTGGAGTCGGACGCTCCACCATGAATATAGGAAGTGCATACTTCAGTGAAAGCACTTATCTGAACCATGCCGCCGTCAATCCAGCCTTCAACCTGCTATACTCATGGAATAAAACGGAAAACTTTGCCGAGAAATACAAATATCTGGACGCAAAGGAATGTACCCAGATATATGCCTCACTATATCCTTCGGATACGGAAGACTGCACACGAGAACTACTCAACACCAACCGCCCGCAACTTTTAATTATCATCCTCGAAGGATTCGGAGGAAATTATGTAGAAGACATGAGCGGTGCCAAAGACATATCTCCCAACATGACACGGCTGATTAAAGAAGGTATCTTCTTCGACAACGTATATGCCAACAGTTTCCGCACCGACAGGGGACTGGTCAGCACATTAAGCGGCCACACCAGTTATCCGACCACCTCTATCATGAAAATTCCCGCGAAATCCGGACTGTTACCCGGCATCGCACGCACATTGCAGAAAGCCGGATATAAAACCGATTTCCTTTATGGAGGAGACATCAACTTCACCAACATGCGTAGCTATTTTACAAGCACGGGCTATCAACACCTTATAAGTGACGCGGACTTTAGCCTGGCAGAACGCACATCAAGTTCATGGGGAGCTCATGACGAGTACACATTCAACCGTCTGTTCGATATGATCAAGTCCCGTCCGACCGATGAACTTTGGCATACAGGATTCCTGACCTTAAGCAGTCACGAGCCATTCGAAGTTCCATACCACCGTCTGAAAGACAAACGTAACAATTCATTTGCCTATACAGATCATTGCCTTGGTGAATTTATCGACAAATTAAAGACCCTTCCGGTATGGAAAGATTTGTTGGTTGTCTGCATACCTGACCACGGAAGTTCCGCCACATTCAATGTCACCTCCCCGTCTTTCTATCATATACCGATGCTATGGTTAGGCGGCGCCGTCAAGGAAGCATGCACGATTCACACTTTGATGAACCAAAGTGATATGGCGGCTACTTTGCTGTCACAAATGAAATTGCCTCATCGCGACTTCCCATACAGCCGGAATATTTTCTCACAAAATTACACCTATCCCTTTGTTTATTCCACGTTCAGCGATGGCTTCATGTTCAAAGACAGCACCGGTATCACCATCTTCGACAATGCCGCACGGCAGACTGTGTATAACGAGCCGGAACCTAACAACCGGCGCGAAAAGAAAGGGAAAGCCATTTTGCAGCAATCATACAAGAACTTGTAAACCAGAGTACGAACTAAAAGCGGCCTAATAATTGACGCGGCTCTCACTTCTTCAAGAAACCCACCTTGGAGAACAACAAGGGTACGCCCATACCCACAAGGACATAAAGAACAAACCAGCCTTGACGCGAATATGTCACCAATACAGGAAATTCGGCCAGCCGCTCAATGGGCAAGCCATACAGCTTGACAATACACAGACTCACCAACTTAAAACACAGAAAATGCCAGATAAGGATGGTAAGCGTGTGATTGCCGATGTAAATAAAGCCTCGTCTCACCAGCCCTTTCCGACCGTTCATCCAAGTACTCAGGACAAACGTGGACAGAATGCCACAAATGGCAGTAAGATAATAAGGCAGTACCTGTTGCCAAGTGAAAGTAAGCATACAGGTGGGCCAACACATCGCACCCAAAGTGACCATAACCCATCCTACCGGCAAAACCCACACACGTGTGTGCATACTGCACTGTTTTTGTTTGTAGACATAGCCAGTGACAAAAAACAAGGTGGCAAACAACTCGCGTGGATTGAAGAAATAGAGAACCTTGGTGTGTGCGGCCGAGAGCGCCAACGTGCCCACCAGCAAGGCTATCATGCCCCACCGTACATCCTTGACATAGCGAATGACTGCGTAGCCCGTGAGCGATGCCACAAACAACGACTTCAAAAACCAGAAACCGCCCAACAATTGCTCATTGCCGGCCATGGCCGTGACCACCGATACGGCGATATGCCATGTTTCCTTCCACCCGTACAAGTGCGATACAATGTCCCCCATGCCATAAGTGTCGTCATACAGATGCAGATGAAAGAACACATTATGTAGCAGCAGGAATATAAGTCCCCACTTGACAAAGGGCACATAAAGTCCACGCACGCGATTCCATGCAAACGTTCGGAAATCGGTCAGATATTTCGTTTTGAAACAATATCCGGCAAAAAAGAAAAACACCGGCATGTGGAACATACCTATCCATATTTCGCCGGAAACAGAGAAAAAGCTGTGCGCCAAAACCATCAAAAATATACCCCAAGCCTTGGCTATGTTAATACTGTCGTCTCTCATTGTAATCCTTTTATCGTGCGGAATCCGCCCCATCCTTATTTTCAATTATTGGTGTCCGGCAAACATACAGATGTAAAACTCATCCAAAAGTTTTACCGAACACCAATAAATTTCAATGTACAAAGTTACCATAAAATTTTTGAAAATCAAAAGCCTCTGCCAATTAGGCCGGAGAAGAGATTAACAAAACCTCTTACTGTTTAACTTATCATGTAGAGGCATTGAAAGAAAAGGTATATGAAGTTTCTTTTGAAGGAACTTATTGACTCGAAACAGAATATAACTTCTTTTCACTCCACCTAAAACCACCTCCAACTTGTCAAGAAGCATCCTTTCATCAACTTCACACCTTGCAATACCACGTATATGATTGTAAATGTACCCTCTTAACATCTCCCTCATATAAAATGACATGCATAGTTTCTCCGTAACAACCTTCCCTATATATATGGAGTCAAAAACTCCTCCGTAGTTTTTCATGGAACGCGATGTCACCTTATTATTATGCTGCCTGAAATAATTTTGTTTACGTTGTACCTCTATGACCATGCCCTGCATAGCCATCTCAAACCAACACAGCCAATCTCCGGCATATCTCATGCCGGCAAACTTCTTTTCAATCTTTTGGAACATTGACTTTCTAAACACAACCATGCTGGCATTATACACACCATTAAAATATAACAGATTATGACGAGCAAATGTTTTTCCCCTGTAGTAATGCACCTCGCCCGTATCAGGCCACAAATCCAGTCCTTCCGGCAAAACGAAACCTTTCACATCAACCCAATATGAACCGACGTATGCAAAAGATGCTTCCGACACTCTCAACAAATGAGGAACAAGAGAAGACAAAAGTTCGGGTGCCGCATAGTCATCACTTTCGGCAATCCATATAAACTGCCCTTTGGATAATTGCACTCCTTTTTCCCACTGCAAGAATGTATTTCCTGTATTCTCTTCATTTATAACCACATGACTCACCTTGGGATTCTCACAATAAGATAACAATATCTCCTTACTATCATCAGTCGAACAATCATCCAATAATATCAACTCAAAGTCCTGAAAGGATTGATTAAGAATGCTCTCTATTCGTTGACGCAAAAAAGCAGCATGATTGTAATTAGGTACGATAACAGAAACAAGAGGATGTGAAATGCAAGATTCTTTATAATAGGAATCTTCTTTGAAACACTCACTAAGATTCTTCCGGATAGCCCTTTCTGTGTATTTCCTCCTCACAATCCTATACCAGAAGTATTTAAATAAAAGTTTCCTTTTCTGCTTAGAAGTACATGAAGAATTCTTAATCTCCTCTTTCAGCCCAGTCTTTAGAGGAGATGATTTTATCTTGAACAATAAATCTTTATATTCTTTTTTACCGCTATTCACTTTCTTTCCCCTTTATTCAATTATCATCCGACGGATATTGCCCTCAAACTTTTCAAAGGTAAAATTTTGTTCGTACACAAGTCTTGCTTGTTTCCCCATTTCCGTCAATTTATCTTTCTCCACAACGGCTCGTTCTATGGCTTTCGCCAGTTCTTCTGCATCACCAGCCTTTACAACATATCCGTTTACACCTTCTTGAATGAATGATGCTGTACCCGTATTCGTACTCACAATAACAGGTTTGGAGAACATCATAGCTTCCGTACAAACAATCGGCATGGGATCATCCAATGAAGGACATAACAAGACATCTACAGAAGAAAGAAAGTTTAACAAATCCGAATGATTCATCTCTCCAAGATAATTCACGCACGAATAATGCATATCTCTTATCATATCACCAATATGCTCTTCCAATATAGCTCCAGCCATATATATCACGACTTTTTCCAAAATATCAGGAGATAATAACGATAAAGAAGACAGCAATATCATCTGCCCCTTTCTCTCACAAAGGCTCCCAGGCAATAAGAATTTTACTTTGTCTGAACAGTCCAATACATCTTCTTCCGGGATACCATACAATAATATTCCTAATTTATCACTATCCTTAACATAAGGATCTGCATATGACCTTGAATATTCTCCAACTGCATATATCTTATCAAATAAAGGAAACAATACAGACAAGTCAAATTTTTCTTTATAGTAATCATAACTAAATTTCCCCTCATGCAACCAACAAATCTTCTTCACGTTTAAATCGGAAAAATAGCCTATTAAAGGAACTGTATCCAATGTGTTAAATAATATCACATCGAATTCTGCAAAAAAGGCTTTCAAATAGTTATTATCCCGAACAATCCGAGTATAAAAAAGGGGCTCTATAAAATATAACAACTCATAGTTCTCTATTTCATTTTCCAAAGCACCATGCTTCAAAGAGAGGAATACAGGACAGAACCCTCTTTTTTTCAATATTAGAGCCATATTCAACAATGCCCGAGGAGCTCCTGTCAGTGACATCTCATGACTAACAAGCAATATCGTTTTTTTGTTCGCACAATTCTCTTTAAGTCTTTTAATATCAGAAATATCAACATGATTTCTCTCTACAGATGCCACTGTACATGTTTTCCTATTCTCTTTTCTTCCAAATTTCTCGTAATGAATAAGAGGATTCATCTGAGCCATTCTTACATCTGTATAATAATTTATATAAGCATCGCCCGAAAAGTTGGCAGAAGGATTACATCCTATTTTCCATCCCTTAGACAAATAATGGACATATGGATTCATTCCTTCCAATATATTTCCATATTCTTCTTTATAGTATTTCTCATCAAAAAAAGCCGATTCCCGAAGTATATCAATTGACCTTTTTACTTTCCGGTTAAATAAAGAACTAAATAAAGCCATCACGATTCATATATTAAGTTATACATCACCTTTTCATCCCCAATAAATAATGTCCCCAAAATGGACTCAAACGCACAATTTGGCTAACAACCAAAGTCACTATAATAACCATTATTGAAAATAATAATGAGATAAAGAACTCAATTGCAGGCATTCTATTTACATTAAAAAAGTCCCCTAATACATACAAGCCTCTTGGAAGAAAAAAATAATGCAAAAGATAAACATCCAAAGTCCTCGTTCCTATATATTGTAACATTTGACCTATTCTTGTTTGTTTTGTCACATATTCTTCATATTTTCTAAACAATGAAATTACCACAATAATACCAACCACTGCAGATGTCATGTAATAAAGTTCATCTATCAGGGTATTATGGAACATTCCTCCGACCCTCATATACAAGAAAAAACATATAAACAACAAAAAAGCAACGGTCAATGTGTGCTTATATTCCAAGAAGCATAAGAACATATTATAATACTTCCTTGCTAAAGCCCCCAATAAAAAATATATATAATAACGAAATTCTATCAATCCCAACAAACCCACAAACCTTGAAGAACTAATATTCAAAGCATCTTCAACACATGGAATTGATAGTATATATATGAATACTGCAGCCAACAGCCATATAAAATATCGAACATATAAAGATAAATGTATGTAATGAAAAAACAATTGTAATCCCATATAAAGGAAAAAATATTCAAATAAGGCCCAAGTAAACCAATATCCTCCCTTATCATATACACAACACATATCCAATAAAGAACGGGAAAAAAACAAGCCAAACAGCCCTCCCCAAAAAAGCGTAGGAATGACCTGTACTCTAAACTTCTTTTTTATAAAGTTCCATGAGTTTGGGAAGTTCCATAAGAAGCCCGCTTTATACAAGAGAAAACCACTAACAAAAAAGAATAGAGGCATCCTGAATAACATTAATACATTATTAAATTGCCAAGAATTAAAGAAATACTTTTCTCCATATCCAAAATACAAAATATGACCGTATACAACAAGCAACATGGTCATACCTTTCATTGCATCTATATATTCTATTCTTCTATTCTTAACCATATCATTGGTTTAATTATTCTCGACCATATATATACTACATATCCTCTATCCTAACGAAAGAATCTTTTCATATTCTCCCAAAAACCAATAGTCGCACACATCACATATTTATAAACAAACCTATACCATATCAGTTTATACACAATCTTATTTCTTAGATGAGAACCTTTTGCCAGACTCCTGAATTTCTTCACCTCGGCAATCGCCACACTAAGGGGAGCATCCCCTTTTATAATCAGGTTTTTCAGGCGTAAGAATTCTGTTTGAATAGAAAATATATTATTCTCGTTAATCAATAACGGAGATTTCAAATTCTGATAGAACAGTCGTTTTTCCGATACATTGTCACTATAATTCTTATTTACAGGATATTGCCTTATCAACCCATCATATATAACCGAATACTCATGAGCCATATCTTCTGTGGACTTTGCATGTTTCAGATACCTCGTGATGTTCTCCACCTTCGATATGTATTCCATACTGTCTGTTTTGATTCTTTCAATAGTACGATAAATATCATCCATACTACAATCATAAGGCATCACCCAACCAGCATCTATCTTTCTTACCCTTTCCGCTATCGCCCCGATATCCAATGTAATCACAGGAATACCGGCAAGAAGGCTTTCAGACAATGTATATGAGAATGTTTCCGCACAAATAGAAAACAAACATATCAATTTCACATCACTTTCTCTGAGGCGTTTCAACAGTTCCTCACGAACATATTGCCCATGATAAACAAAATTCTTTGAAGATACATTCACCATAGAATCTCTTGTCATTCCAAACAAATGAATGACAATGTTCGTTCCACGAACTTTTTCTTTCAACCCCCTTAAATAAGAAAGCCCTTTTATCTCGGATATCCCACCGATGAAAGCTATATTAAAAGTCTTTGAGGATTCCTGTCGATTTATACGAATTACTTCACCGGGCCTATAACCATGCTCTATTACATCCACATCCAAATCCTTGTAAAAGGACTGAAATATATCCTTTGCCGCTTCCGAAGGTGCGATAATTTTTTTTGCCGTCTCCAAACATGAATGACATTCCTTCTGCCATAACATCATAAAATCACCCTTACACCCCCATCGTCCTGTTGCACACCGCTTACAATCACGCGTCTCGTAGAAATTACACGGACGTTTATCAATATCCATCAAGTTTATGGAAGGACACAACGTGTAATAATCATGTATAGAAAATACAACAGGAATTCCTTTGCTTTGAGCTACAGGAAACACATCCAGATATAAATCCAACAAATGGTGTACATGAATCAAATCTATACCCAACAAATCCATGCTCCTCAATAAATACTCCTTAAAGGTGTCGTTGTACAAATTCGGAGAGGTGTATTTCGGGCATGCTCCAAGATAATTTGTTACCGTAGCATCATCAAAATACGAAGTCACAAAATAAGCCGAATTGGCTTCGGAGTAATACAATACATGAAAATTATAAAGATGCAGCAAATTCTTGACCAAATCATAAACATGCATGGATGCTCCGCCCACACTTCCTATCGGAGGGTCCTGAAAAACATGTATAAGCACTAATATATTCTTCTTCTTATACACCCCGTATCCATATCGGACATTTGCCTGAATGGGAAATATAGGATTCTTTTGTTGAAACAAATCCGTATTTAGGAAATGATCCGGATACATGGTTTTAAGTATACTTAAATGCTTTTGGGCCAATAATTTCCTTTCCTCCTTAAAAGATTGTGAACCTTTATGATATATAAAAGTATCATCACACAACAAATGGCGATACCCTATTTGAAGACACCGATAACAGAAATCATTTTCCTCACCATAACCCATTCCAAAGTTCTTCTCGTCAAAAGCCCCCACAATGTTGATTGCCTCCCTCTTTATATACATACAAAAACCATTTGCGGTAGGAATCTCCGGATACAACCTCATACTGCAGTCCTCTATTATATCCGCATATTCATCCAAGGCCGTATCAGCAGGTATCTCATTTTCAATCAGAAAATCAGGGACCGACGCTAAAGTTGCATTATTTGACAACGGAGTCACCGTTGCCACACCATTTTTGCTATATGCACATTTTTGTATCTTCTCCAGCCAACGTGCTGTTACTTTTGTATCACTGTTCAACAAAACAACATCATTCTCAGAAGCCCCCATTCCAACATTTACCGTACCTACAAAGCCTAAATTCTCTATATTTTCTTTCAGTACGATATTTAAAGATTTATTATCTTCTATGGCCTGTTTTAAGAAAGGAAGAATCCTCGAATCTGTACTTCTATCATTAATAAGCAACAAACGATGATTTGAAAGATCTGTATGCTGGATTACACTCTCTATACAGACTCTGACATCATCAAAAGCATTATATATTGGTACAATGATATCTACTTTCATTCGTAGTATATAAAATTTAGCTTGTCGGTTCCTCTCTTGGGAAGAGAGCAATAGACAGAAAAACGCCTTTGTTAATCAGTACGTTATAGACTAATGTTTGGGAAAATAATGATGTTCTAAATGCAAATATTACATTTCCATTATTATTTTTTTGTCATTACTAATTAATTATCTATCTTTGCCAGCAAGTAATTGCTCTCTTCCCAAGAGATCAACCTAAAATATTCATTATTAGACAACCTAAACATAACTGATGAAAATACTGATTTGGCTTCCATATATTCCTTATCCACTTGACAGTGGAGGAAATAAGGCTATATATTCTATGATTGACCATCTTAGAAAAGAGCATCAAATTTCCATCGGATTAAACATACGGAGCAACGGCTTAAGGGCCAAGCCAAAAGCACGTAAAAAAGAACTTGTTGACCAACTCAAGACTTTATGGCCCGAAGTTACTTTCTACCTTTACGAAGGTCAGTATAATGAAGACGCATATCCACAAGGATGGATATGTAAAGTGTTGCGTTTCTTTCAGCAATCTTTTGCACGCAAGTACAAACGTGCATATCATAAATGGTCTGCCAAACATAACCTTGGAGATTTATCACGTGCAAAAAGTCTGTTAAGTGAAAGCACAATCCAGTACAATCCCGGTTTTCTGAGATTCGTCAAAGAAACCTCCCAAAAAGGATTCGATGTCATACAAGCAGAAATGTATGAATATTTATTTCTTGGATATCTGTTTCCCAAAAATGTGAAACGGATATTCATTCATCATGAATTACGATTCGTCAGACTACAAAACGAACTAACGTTGTTCCATGAACAGGGAGGAAATGACCTATTGGCATACGAACAGGAAAAAGCATCTGAAATTGCCGCCTTAAAAGAATATAACTTTATCGTGACGCTGACCGAAAACGACAGAAAAATACTTTCAACGTATTTAAACAAAGAAAAGATTATTATATCTCCGGCTGCCATAACCGCCCCGAAAAAACAATACACGTTCTCTCCTTGCCAAGACTTTGTTTTTGTCGGAAGCGGAGAACACGAACCAAATGTGGATGGACTAAGATGGTTTGCCGATGAAATACTTCCAATTCTGCGCAAGAAGCAAATTCCCATTAAATTATACATTGTAGGTAAATGGAATGAAAAACAATGCCAGCTATACAGAAAAAATTCTCCGGAAATCATCTTCACCGGTTTTATTGACGATTTATCCTCATTCCTGAATGGAAAGATTTCGATTATTCCTATACGTATGGGAAGCGGCATGAGAATAAAAATCATCGAAGCCGTAAATGCCATGTCTCCGTTCATCGCGACATCAAAAGGCGTGGAAGGACTTAATTTCCATGCAGATACAGAATGCTTCATTACAAATGAAGCCACGGATTTTGCCAACTATATGATTTCGTTGTTATGCGATACAAAAAGGCAACAGGAACTGGCTTCTAAAGCATATCATAAACTGGAGACATACTATAATGCCAATACCCTGTTTGAGATCCGCAAACAAATTTATAGTTAACACATCTTGTTTCAACAGAATACTCATCATCTGCGTCCACACCCTCGTAATAAATTTATCTCACCCTGCCTATAATTCTAATGTCCACACAGTACAATTCGTTTCAAAAGAATAAATAAGAACCAACTATAGAAGCGAACTTGTTTAAACACTCCCAAATGCCCCTTGACATAAACAGGAATATTCCAATAATATTCTTCCTTACAACTATTAGAAGGCATGAAATAGTGGGCATCCCTTATCATCTTTTTCACACTGAAGAAATTCCAGCATAGGATTCGCAACAAACTGACACGGGGCAAAGAACTGATATAGTCGTATAAATAAACAGCATAGTCTTTTTCCGGCTTTTTCGCCTCCCAACAATAATATAACAGCTCCAATTTCCGCTTTTCTATATACGAATATATATACCTGTCATCCATCAACCGTTTCTCCTGAGTAAAACCGATGATTTCACGAAGAACCTTCATATTAGCTGATAAATTATCCTCGAAAGCAATACCTATAGTAATAGAATTCTCTCTTAATCGATATACATACGTAACATGCTTCACCACAGCCATCATCTTTGCCACGCACATGCACTGGAAAGTCCATAGCACATCCTCATGTATCATTCCCTCTTTGAAGTACAAACCGTTTTCGGTAATGAATCTTTTTGCAACCAATCTATTCCATGCCATCGGATACATCCGCTCTTTCATATAAATCTTGCGAATATAAGCCTGCCCTCTGAGCACAGAAGTTTTCAATTTAAGTATTGGATAATATTTGTCGGGATTTTCCACTATATAATCTCCAATGACAACGTCCATTGTTCCGTTATCCAAGGCGCCGCTCAAAACCTCTATGCAATCATCGGTAATCTTATCATCACTGTCCAGAAAAAACAAATAATCACCAGAAGAATGAGCAATCCCCGTATTACGTGCCGCAGACAATCCTTTATTCTTTTCGTGCCGGACAATCCTCACGGAAATGTCCGTATGTACAGAATCAAGCACATTCCGTATGATATCCATACTATTGTCTTTCGTACAGTCATCCACTATCACCAACTCCAAATCCCGATAGGTCTGACATAAAACGGAACGTATACACTCTTCCACATATTCCGCCACATTATAGACTGGAACAATCACAGAAACTCTCATTCAATTCTTAATTTTCAAGACCGTACAACAAAAATATTTCCATAAAGCTTTGATTCGGTCAAATCCACTATCGTAGATGAAGCGAACACCCCTCACATTAACAAACCACGTTTCATAGAACTCCCGGTTCTTTCCGTAAGAATTATCAAACATACAGACCGGTTTATGCAGCAATACACATAATATAGCTACATGCAACCGTGTCGTATATATCTTATCGTATGACGAAATGAAACCGATACCCAATTCCAGCAAATACGGTCGCAGCACATGCTCCGCATAACGAATGTACTCCGTCCTACTTTCATTATCCTTTATCCTCCAGAACTCACCAATAACCCTATCATCGGAATTTTCATAAGAAGGCCAATCCTGAATAACCAAGTCGGGTATCTTTCCAAGTCTTTTTTCATACACACCGGATTTCATGAATTCCTTATCTCCACGTTTAACAAAAAGGGACTTTTCAGAAATCATTTTCGACCGATATTGGCTTATAAACGCGTCATGAATACAAAATGCCATGTCCGGAAGCAACAAAATATTCTTGCTGAAACGGTTTTCTTCCAATATCCTATATGATCTCCTGTCTCGTGCACAGATAATCAGTTCCGGATGCTCTCCCATAATCCGAGCATCTTCTCGCAAATTATCGACATCATCGTAATGAACAGACTGCGGCAGAATAATTATCCTATTCTTTTGATAACGACGAATAATAGACAATCTGAATTTCTGATGTTCCCTCCAAATATCGTCAAAATTTCCTCCTCCTTGCATGAGTATAACTACATCAGAAGATATATCCTGCGGAACAAACGTATCATAGGACGACCTGTATATACATTTATGAGGAAGTTTTTCAAGAAATTGCTCGGTACCCTCCCAAATAAGTGTATCACCAGGGTTTTGATAGAAAGGTAAATCCAGAAACATGTAATCGGCATCAACCAAAGGACATAACGTCTTTTCTATCAACATCCTTAATCTTGTAATCGTCGTATCAAAGTTCATTACTGAAATCCTATATCTCAAAATTATTGTAATCTAACCATTTACATCCAGTCAACTTATGAACAAGAACTTTTGCAAACCATCTCCGAAAAACTTTCATCACAATTTTCTCAGCATACCGCCATTTGTAATCCGGCAATCTCAGATAATACTCCCTTCTCATATCTTCCGGCAAGAAATAGTGTGCATCACGAATCCGGTATTTCTTGTGCAAGAGTCCCCAAACGAATATACACCATAAAGAATAAGGTTGCTTATATATAAGGCCGAAATACTCATCCAATAATTCATCCGGAATGCGTACCTTCTTACAATAAGCATAGTCAAGATAAAATTTCTCTTCTTCTATATAGGAATATACCAGCCTGTTCTTCAATAATCTATACTCTTCCGTCAATTGAATGATTGAGTCCAGTACAATCAAATAGGCTTTAAAGTCCTTTTCCAACGAGACACCTGTCATAATGGAATTGGAACGTACATTATAAAGGTATGTCTTTTCATCAACCACAGACAGCGAATCCGCATTGCATGCACACAAAAAACTCCACAAACAGTCTTCATGAACCAATCCTTCCTTAAAGAACAAATGTTTCCGAATAACCAGTTCTCTCTTTATCAGTTTATTCCAGGCCATCTGATAAACCTTTTTCTCCATGAAAACCTTTAGCACCTGTTCTTTGCCATCAATAAAAGTTTCTTTCAGTTCCAACGGAGGGAAAGGAATATCCGAATTCCTCACTTCATAATCTCCCACAACTATATCAGAATCATACTGTTGCGCAGAGTCCACCAACAGTTCTATACATTCGGGAGTAATCTCATCATCGCTATCCATAAAATAAAGATACCTTCCCGAACTATTTAAGATGCCTGTATTTCGTGCGGCAGACAATCCCCGGTTTATCGGATGATTCACAATCACAACATCCGCAGAATACTCATGCGTTTTAAGCACATCATCAATGACTTCCATGCTGTCATCTGTCGTCCGGTCATTCACTATAACGATTTCTACATCCTTATAAGTTTGTGCCAATACGGAAAGAATAGACTTCCGTACATACTGCGAGACATTATAAACAGGTATGATAACCGAAACTTTCATCACGCTAATTTCTATTTGATTAAAAACCATCCTTCAGAAGCTGGAAAGAAGTAATCTTATACTTTCTTTGTAACCTTCTTATTTTCCGTTGAGCAAACATCTTCATAAAAGAAGTGTATATTCCAGAATAACAAGACCTTGCATGGACAATAAGCCACATTTCCACACGGTTCTTGAGTTTAAAATGCCTTCTTTTACCCTTCATCGACAATTCTTTCAGCAATGTAATCAGCTTATAAATAATCATCTTCATTTCTTCTGTCTGGGGGAGCAAAACAAATGTCTTGAAAGAGCGAATGCCTTTTCTTGCCGTTCCATCGTAAAATTTGCGACAGGAATAATTCACGCCCAACAACAGAAGACTCCGCTCTGCATCAAGCTGAAAATGTGCCAGTTCCTTTTCCGGTGTATACACCGAATTCATCAAACTGCCTTCTCTCTGAAAATAATAATATAACGGAACGCAATACACACAAATCCGTTCCACTTCCATGAAATATTTCATCAAAATAAAGGCATCCTCGTAATGACAAGATGTCATCACATGCTTCAGTAATACTTCACGCTTATAAAACTTATTCCATAATTCCGTGCCAATCCTATCGTAAGTACTCATCCTATACAAGGCATCGTACTTATCCCATATTATCTTTTCATTATCAACCGGCCAAGGTGTGTTAACTTTCCCGTTCTCGTAACAAAAATAATATTGGCAACAAACGATAGAACACCCCGTTTCTTCCATTACGGAATAAAGCGAAGAAATAAAGTCCGGCGTCACCCAATCGTCCCCATCCACAAAACCTATAATATTCCCTGAAGCCTTGTCAATTCCAACCTGTCTTGTCTCTCCCGCACCCTTATTATCTACATTCCTGAAATATCTAAACCGCCCATCACTTTCCACAAATCTTTTACAGACATCTGAAGAGTTGTCCGTAGAACAATCATCAACCATGATGACCTCCATATTAGAATAAGTTTGACCAACCAATGACGTCAAGCAACGTTCAAGATACAGCCCAACGTTATAAACAGGAATAATTATACTAATTAAAGGAGTGTCCGATGTCATAGATATTATTTTTATGTTAGAAGTATAGGCCCACCTGCATTGAATGACCAAATTGATTGTTCTCTTCATAAGAGAGCCATCTAATATGTAATTTGTTGTATCACATAATCTTACAAAATCAGATTCAAAAACAAACACAACAAAACACTATCGTTTCTTGTATTTCACATTATTGTTTTTTTGTTATTACCAATTAATTATGTATCTTTGCCTGTATTAGATGGCTCTCTTATGAAGAGAACTTCTGTTTTTTTAATTCTTTTCGTAAAGACATAAATAAAAAACCATGCTTCATAAAAGCGACCATATAGCGAAAAAAGAAGCACTTGTTTCCGTAATAGTGCCTAATTATAATTATGCTCATTTTTTATGTCAAAGAATAGACACAATTCTAAACCAGACATATAAAAATATAGAAATCATTATTTTAGACGATTGCTCTACAGATAATAGCCGCACCGTAATTGAATCTTATCGCCACTGCGACAAAATTAAAAAAATCGAATACAACAGTTGCAACAGCGGCTCTACATTCAAACAATGGCAGAAAGGATTTCTAATGGCTAAGGGGGATTTCATCTGGATTGCCGAATGTGACGACTATGCAGACCCATGCTTTCTGGAAAAAATCGTACCTGTCATGCAAAATGACAAAGAAATCAAGATTGGCTTCTCAAATTCATATTGGGTCACACCCGAATCGACATTCATCAACCACGACTATACCATTTCATCTCTCCAAAAAGTTTACAACGGCAAAAAATTTGTCAGACAACATCTAATGAAAGAGAATTATATTTATAATGCAAGCATGGCTGTATTCAGAAAAGATGCGCTAAAATATGTCGACCCAAACTTTATCAACTACAAGTCATGTGGAGACAAACTGTTTTGGGGAAGCATGGCCGCATCTGGCAAGGTACTCTATCATTGCGAACCATTAAATCATTTTAGAATACATTCGACAAAGGTCACGACAAAGTCCATTGCCAACGGAGTGTTGTTCCACGAAGAGTACGAATTATTCAAAAAGAACATCCAGAACGGATACATCACTATAAAAAACCGCTGGCAAACTGTAGCGTATTTCCAACAATACGTTATGCGGATGAAAACCAGCTTCTTGACACAAGACATCTATAACACGTGCTTGGATTTATGGCGAAAAGAAGCAGACTACAAAAACAAGGAACTACCTTTCCTGTATCGTCTTTTATGCTTTTTCAAGGTCAGGTTGAACAAACAAAGAAAGAATATATGAAAGTATCCATCATCATACCTGTTTACAATGTATCTGCGTATATAAAAGATTGCATTACATCCGTATTCAATCAAACATACAAGGATTTGGAAGTCATAATAGTCAATGACAAGACAACAGATGACAGCATGAGAATCATACATTCATTATTGCAGGATAACCATATCCCATTTCCTGTGAAAATTGTAGAACATGATACCAACAAAGGCTTGTCATCTGCACGCAATACCGGCATACGCCATTCCACAGGGCAATACATTTATTTTCTGGACAGCGATGATGAAATCACAGCCGACTGCATAGAAACCTTGGCCACCCCACTACTGAAAGAGCCACATACCGACATTGTAATAGGCGATTACAAAGTCACCAACTCTGACAGCTTTTTCCCACCTTTAAAATTAAAAGATTCTTTTCTGAAAGGACATGCCACGATAGTGAAAGCATACATGAAAGAAAAAATCTATGTAATGGCTTGGAATAAATTAACCCGGAAAGAATTTATCACAAAAAACCATCTGTTCTTCAAAGAAGGGTTGATACACGAAGATGTATTGTGGAGTTTTCAGTGCATGTGCAAAGCCAAAATGGTCGGCATCGTTAAAAAAACGACCTATATATATAAGATTCATCCTGCCTCTATCAAAACTGGCACAAGATTCTCAAAAGACTACGAAGCTAATAAAACCGTCATAACAGGCCTTGTGGATTTCGCAGTACACCATCGGCTGCTAAACAACAAATACGTATCCTCTTATATAGAAGAGGAGAAAGTTCGTTTGATGTATTCCTGCATACATGCCAATGCAGAGAAAGACGTCTATAAACTTCCGTTATACGATTTTGTCCGGAATCTACCTCATGCAAATCTCGCAAGACTCCTGTCATGGGATTTCTTTAGCATAAAGAAACTTATACGGGACGCACATTATTATATATTGTCTTACGAAAACGGCATGAACTATTTCTGGAGCATTCCTGATTTATGGATATATAAGAAAACCGCTTTTATGCAAGCACGATTTTATGCTTGGTTCCTGACGATCTTGTTTTGCCGCATCTTCCTCATAAAAAAAATCCGAATGTTAGAACCATCAAGATGCTGACACGCCAGCTATCTTTTGCCATTCATATTTAATCACAAAAAACATGAAAATACTATTTATCTTACCTTATATACCCTATCCATTGAATTCCGGCGGCAACCAAGCCACCTACAACATGATAAATAAAATAAAGGAATCATATAATGTTTCCTTACTTTTGCGCGTAGAGACAGAAAGTGACGAACAAGCCATAAGCAGCCTTCAGGAAAGATGGAAAGATGTATGCTTCTTTTTATATCGCCCCCAAAATACACAAAAAGAAACATCCGCCATAGAAACATATCCAAAAACGTTTTCATTCCGTTTTTTTGATGCTATACAGCGTTCTATGGAGCGGAAAACAACACGAAGAATACAAAAATACAGACAAGAGATAACAAAAACACAAAACAAGACATGCGATTTGGTACGACAATTTTCATGCCTGAATAAAGATACACTCAACATACCATCCAACTATTTAAATTACGTACATAAAATATCAAGACAAGGATTTGACCTGATACAAGTCGAATTCTACGAATGCCTGCCATTGGTATACATTCTGCCAGAAACGGCTATCAAAGTATTTGTCCAGCATGAAATTCGTTTTATCCGAAACGAAAATGAAATCAATCTGTTTGCTGAACAGAAGCCCAATGATATTTATCGGCTACAAATACAAAAAGGAATAGAGCTAAACGCTTTATCTCATTACGATGCCATTATATCACTGACCGAGAAAGACAAAAATATCATGTTGAAGGAATGCCCGTCACTGAATATATACGTATCACCGGCCATGATATCCCTGCCAAAGATTCATACAAATTTCAGCCCTGCAAAAGAACTGGTATTCATCGGCAGCGGCTCTCACTTTCCAAACGCAGATGGCCTTATTTGGTTTTGCAAGAATGTACTGCCAATATTACGTAAAGAAGAAAAAACAATAAATTTGAACGTTGTAGGAGTATGGGATGAGGAGATCAGAACACTCATCAAGAACATCTGTCACGAAGTTCATTTTACAGGGTTTATAGATGACTTGTCCGGTTTCCTTTCAGGAAAAATATCCATTGTACCCATCCGAATCGGCAGTGGTATGAGAATGAAGATTTTAGATTCCATCATGTCTTTCTCGCCTATTGTCACTACATCCAAAGGGTGCGAGGGACTGCCTCTTATCCACAAACAAAACTGCTTGATTGCAGATAATCCAGAAGATTTTGCACATGCAACGAAAACGCTGATGAACAACATCAACCTGCAGAAACAATATGCAGACAAAATTCATGCCGATTTCACCACAGTCTTTCAGGTAAACAACCTGCTGGAAAGAAGAATGAATTTTTATAAGATGTTCGACCCGCCAACTCCCACAAAATAATACCTATATATAATATGAGGATACTTACCGGAAATAATCATTTGCAGAAGACCGGCGGAACGGAGAATTTCACATTTGCACTTTCCGTAGAACTGAAAAGACTTGGCCACGAAGTGGAATATTTCACTTTTGAGAAAGGAGAGATTTCGGACAAATTAGAGGATGCCGGGATACCTTTTATGTCACACAACGAATATGATTTGATATTGGCAAATCACAATACCGTTGTGGAATATTTATGGCCTTACGGGTATATTATCCAAACCTGCCACGGTACAGTACCTGACCTTGAACAACCCTCACCATTTGCAGACCGGTTCGTCTGTGTAACGGAAGAAGTAAGAAACCACCTCAAAAGCAAAGGATTAAGAGGTGATGTAATTCTCAACGGAATCGATTGTAACCGTTTTGCCCCACATACTGCAATCCATCCGCAACTAACAAGTGTGCTATCCTTAAGCCAGTCGGACGAACTCAATACCTTCATCAAATCATGTTGTGAAAATATCGGTGTCAGTTTCATGTCATGCAACAAGTTCACCGACAATGTATGGGAAATAGAAAAGGACATCAACAAGGCTGACCTTGTTGTCGGCATCGGAAGATCGCTTTACGATGCAATGGCCTGCGGACGCTGTATCATCTCTTATGACAACAGATCTTATGTCAACGAATCTATCGGCGATGGATATATTACAAGCGACAATATAGAAAAAAGTATCTGGTATAATTGTTCGGGGAGAGGACTTCACAAGACTTTCACAAAAGAAGAATTCATTGCGGAACTGAAGAAATACAATCCATCCGACGGACAATGGGCAAGAGAATATGCTCTTGAACATCTTAATGTTGCTGTTACGGTTCAACATTATCTATCACTTTATTCTTTGCATGAACGGACGGGAGAAGATTCTTTATATCTTCGCAGCAAAAAGAATCTGATGCTCTTGGAGAAAAAAAAGATAATGAAGAATGAAATGGAATTATACAAGAAATACAATAAAGCAAAAGAAACAAATGCAACTTTAACCGAACAAAACAGATTACTTCATGAGCAGCTCCAAATGTCCGACCAACAAAAACAACGACTGGCTTGGAAGAATAAAAAGCATCTCAGGTGGGTTCGCCTGCTCGGCTTATCAAGTATTATACTGATTATTGTCATTATCATTCTGCTTTTTAATTAAAGGACGGATAGAACGCCCTGAAACTACTTGTCTTAATATTTCATCTGTTCACAGACAGGAACTATCTGATAGCATCTCAAGCCAACTCATAAAAGCGGCCCGCCCCGACTTTCCTTCGCGCGCGCGTACAACAGGAGTTTTCCGAAAATACCCTTCAGGGGTTCAGACTTATTGATTTACAACAAATTAATGATTACACATCATTCAGCATACCTTCATGCGGAAGGCCATACTTTTTTACATAAAATGAAAGGGGAAGCATCACATAATCCACTGACATACAAATAGTCTGAACCCTTGAAGGGTATTTTCGGAAAACTCCTTGTAGTATACGCGCGAGGAATGATGACAGCAAAGGACGAAATTGTTCACCTGTCCAGAATCAAACGCAGACCTGTGACCGTTTCATCGCACACAGGTCTGCGTTTCACGCCCGATTCGGGCAAATATTTTGTTGCATATTTTGCCTTTAAGAATACTCCTATAGGCTCTGCATATCATTCAACTTCTTATAATATCCATCCAAGGCGATGAGTTCCTCATGCGTACCACGTTCCACAATTTCGCCCTCATAAAGCACACAGATTTCATCGGCATTCTTAATCGTACTGAGACGGTGGGCAATGGCAATGGTCGTACGCGACTTCATCAAACGTTCTAACGCCTCCTGTACCAAACGTTCCGACTCCGTATCCAGTGCCGACGTAGCCTCATCCAGAATCAATATCGGCGGGTTCTTCAGAATGGCACGGGCTATGCTGACGCGCTGGCGCTGTCCGCCGGACAAACGGCCGCCACGGTCACCAATCATCGTATCATAGCCATTCTCCGTTTCCATGATGAAATCATGCGCGTTGGCTATCTTGGCGGCCTCTATCACCTGTTCCATCGTGGCATTCTCCACACCGAAAGTGATGTTGTTATAGAATGTGTCATTGAAGAGAATGGCCTCCTGATTGACATTTCCGATAAGTGCGCGCAAACTTGAGATGGACACATCTTTCACATTCTTCCCGTCAATCAGCAAAGCTCCTTCGCGCACCTCATGATAACGGGGCACCAAGTCGACCATGGTAGACTTGCCGGACCCGGACTGCCCGACCAATGCAACGGTCTTCCCCTTGGGAACTTTCAGGTTGATATGTTTCAACACATCGCGTCCTTCCGTATAACTGAAAGATACATCCTTAAACTCCAGTTCACGTTCAAAGTCATCGAGTGGCAATGGTCTCTCAGGGTCTTTGATATGATTCTCCGCTTTCAGTATCATGTCGATACGGTCCATACTGGCCAATCCCAAAGGCACGTTGTAAAAGGCCTTGGAAAACTCCTTCAAGGGATTGATGATGGAATAAAGGATTACCAGATAAAAGATAAAGATGGATGCATCTATCGTGGAATAACTATTCAGAATCAATGCACCGCCAAACCACAGCACGATGACAATCACGCATGTACCTAAGAACTCACTCATCGGATGCGCCGAAGTCTGACGGATAACCATCTCGTTCATCGCATCGCGGAATTCATTATTGGTCTTGGTGAAACGCATGGACATCTTCCGTTCCGCAATAAATGCCTTGATGATACGCAAACCGCCCAAAGTTTCGTCCAGCTGTGACATAATATCTCCCCACTGGGCCTGCGCCACTACAGACTGGCTTTTCAGTTTGCGGCTGATAACGCCCATTATCCAACCGGCAAAAGGCAAGACTATCAGCACAAACAGAGTCAGTTGCCAACTGATGGTAAACAAGGTGATAAAGCAGACAACCAATGTGATGGGATTGCGTATAAGCATATCGATGGAACTGGTGATGGAGTTTTCCACAACGGATACATCCGCACTCATTCGGGCAATGATATCCCCCTTGCGCTCCTCGGAAAAGAAACTCAACGGCAGTTTCAACACCTTATCATATACTTGTATGCGGATATCCCTCACGATACCTGTACGTAGCGGAACCATTACGGCCGAAGAAGCGAAATATCCCATAGTCTTCAACAAAGTCATGATTATCAGAATGACTCCCATCATGATAAGGGTAAAGAAAGCACCTCTCGTATCAATCACATGATTAATGAAATAGTATCCGTTATTGACCAGCACGTCCTTGTTCAGATGATGTATATCCATCGGCATATACTCGTACTTGGTCGTATCTATCTTAAACAGGATGTTCAGAATGGGAATCAACGCCATAAAGGAAAATACGTTCATCCATTGGGATACGAAATTAAGGATTACGGCCCAAGTCAGGTATTTGCGATATGGCTTCATATATCGCTTGAGCAGGGAGAAGAATTGCTTTATCATAAAACTCTATATATAGAATAATGCTGCAAAAATAGTCGTTTTTATTCAAACTATCAAATAATTCTCGACTCCGTATCAGGCGTATTCATAAAATCCACAACTGGTAGAGTCAACCAGCACAACAAAACGCTATCGTTTCTCGTATTTCACACTATTGTTTTTTTGTTATTACCAATTAATTATGTATCTTTGCCTGTA
Source organism: uncultured Paraprevotella sp. (assembly GCA_900548345.1). GTDB lineage: Bacteria > Bacteroidota > Bacteroidia > Bacteroidales > Bacteroidaceae > Paraprevotella. The sequence continues at coordinate 71,883 of URKA01000001.1, forward strand.
TTAGACGGCTCATCTTGTGAAGAGATGATTAAACTCCAACAGAACCGTCCATTCTGATTACCAGAATAAATATGAAAGACAATATCACTTATAAGTTCAAAAGCGGGAAACCGATAAAGGCCCTTAATTTCCTTTGCGGTTTCACCAAGCAACTCATACCCAACATCTTTTTCAGAGCCAGGTTACCAAGACTTTTGAAAGAAGCATGCAAACGGCCGGACTATGCCTATATCAAACAACGGGTAGACTATTACATCAAGATAAACACACCGTTCACGGTATCTCCTGACGACCAGTATCTGAAAGACAGAAGTTGGATTCATTATACCGGAGAGATAGGGAAATACAAACGTAAGATGTTCCACACGGCCTATTACCTCGACCAGTATGAAATCACCAGATGGTTCCCGCGTCATCTGCGCTGGAATTTCTGCCCCGGCGACGTATATTTCACTCCGGAAGTACCGACTATCGTAAAAAGCCGCCTGCTGGCAACAAACAATGACAATTCCGTCATATTGAAGCTGGACAAACTGCGCCACTTCATGTTCGTGAACGACCCTGTTCCTTTCCGCGAAAAGAAAGACATGGCCATTTTTCGTGGCAAAATCCGTCAGAGCCGCGTAAGGACAAGATTCTTAGAGATGTTTTTCGGGCATCCGATGTTCGACTGCGGCGTAGTGGGCAGAAACGAAGGATGTCCCGATGCATGGATGACACAGAAAAAAACTGTCCGCGAGCATCTGGACTACAAATTCATCATGGCACTCGAAGGCAATGACGTGGCCTCAAACCTCAAATGGGTCATGTCGTCCAACTCATTGGCTGTCATGACGCGCCCCACATGCGAAACATGGTTTATGGAAGGCACACTGAAACCCGATTATCACTACGTGGAAGTGAAAGAGGATTTTTCTGACCTTTCCGATAAGTTGCAATACTACATAGACAATCCGGAAAAAGCGGAAGAGATTATCGCACACGCCCATGAATATGTCAGGCAGTTCCAAGACGAAAAAAGAGAAGAGTTGATTTCTTTGTTAGTAACAGACAAATATTTCCGCCTTTCGGGACAGAAATGAAGAACATTCCGATTATTATGATACACATCGCCTGTAACATCGACCATAATTACGTACGCCATTGTGCCGTCACATTGGTTTCTTTGTTTGAGAACAACAAAGAAGAGAATATCGCCGTACATATCATCGCACGAGACTTAACCGATAACGACAAAAAGATATTGGATGAACTGTGCAGAAAATACCACAACACCATTCACTACTATGCTCCGGACGAAGAAATGCTGAAAGGGTTTACCATCCGGAAATTCAGCAAACGCATAAGCATGGCCACTTATTACAGATGCATCCTTTCGGCACTGTTACCTACAACCATCGATAAAGTGCTGTATCTGGATTGCGACATCGTGGTGCTCGGAAGCATCGCCCCTCTTTGGAACACACCATTGGAAAGCAAAGGCGTTGCCGCCGTAGAGGATATCGGCTGTCACGAAACGCAACGTTACGATATACTGAAGTACCCCATGGAGTATTCTTACTTCAATGCCGGTGTACTGCTCATCAACCTTGCCTATTGGCGTGAACACGATGTGGCCCATGCCTGCGTGGAATACTTCCACAAATATCCCGAACGCATACTGTTCAACGACCAGGATTTACTGAACAGCATCCTGTGCAAGCACAAAGTCTTGATAGCCCCACGTTGGAATGCACAAGACGGTTTTTACCGCAACACAGAGAATTGCAGGGTATGGAGAGAGGATTTTGCCGACGACCTCCTGTCACCTGTCATCCTGCATTACACCAACCGAAAACCGTGGGAATACGACAGCCAGCACCCCATGCGCAATGAATATGCCAAGTATCTGGATTTAACCCCATGGAAAGGGCAATATCCATGGAAAAGTCCTGTCAGCCGGCTCAAACGTTTTTTCCGCCTGCTACCATTCAATCTATCTTTAAGACAACCGAAGTACATAGACTTACATTCGTTAAAAACAAAATAAGTCTTGAAAAGAAGGGAGTACCGCCAAAAGCCTCCACCTCCCCTTTAATAAAGCAGACTACTTCGTAAAAGAACTTTTCAGACCAGGAATATACTGCGTCCAGAATCCTATACGACTGTCATGCATGAAACCGTGGCATCCCATCGGAAGTTCGAATGCATTCAGTTCATGGCAGAGCCTTGGTTTCAAGTCGTATGCAAATGACAACGCCGTTTTCACATCCGGATAAGAAAATTCATGAGGAATCAAAGCCCAGAAAATATCTTCATTATGCATTCCGTCATGACAGCTATTGAATATAGCTATCTCCTTTGCATAACGTTCGCAAGCCTCTGAAAAAGATACAACCTTACGAAGGCACAAACCGCCATTTCCTATTCTGCCAAACATCTGCACCCTGGAAATCTTTCCAAAGGCTGCTGCCCACATCTTCCGGCACCACACATACAAGTTCAAGGGGAACATCCGGTATCGCGGTCTTAAAGGCCATGGAGCCGCCACTATATCATAGTCCTTAGCACACCATTCCGACAACTCATCCTTAAAAATCCAGGCATCCGTATGACATATCAGAATATACTTACAATCTATGAACATATCATAGAACTCTTTAGACATCATCATTTCATTATACCCTTGGATACCCCGTTTCTTCCCCAACCAGTCCCCTGAAACCGCTAATCTCTCCGCTTGCGGACAAATGGCAAAAATCTCTTCGAAGTCTATTCCCGCAGGATATACAAAACACACAGGATAAGACGAAAGCACACGCAGATTATTTCTTAACGCCGCTTCTTCCCAAGCCAACAATCGGTTCTTGTATAAAGGTATTACAATTTTTACCAGTGTCTTCATTTCGCACATCCTACTATATTCTTTTTTCTATATTTAGACTTTATCCACAAATGCCTTTATCAAGAGCAAAGGTACATATTCCACTGATGATAAACAATATTTTCCAACAAGAATGTCCACAATGCCGGAAACAGGGCACAACCACCCTCTACAACCGTTCCCGTTTCAAGGTTATCAAAGAAGGTAACAACCACTTAAGATATTTATTCCTGCGCTCCAGACGATAGTCTGCTACCCCTGCATCCAACGTCTCAGAAAGAAATTTATACAATGGGACTTTCTGGCACTGATCAATCTTTAACCGTTTTATCTTCTTGTAGAGCAATCCTCGGCGAAGCCGTTTTTTATATTCTCCCAATCTTGACGACAACCTCCTCTCCATATAGCTTACCACCATGATATCTTCCCTGACACCGTTACCTGCTTTATGAGATGCAATAGTGGCTTTCTGTGCATGCTGACGAAAAGAATTCAGCGGCCTATAAACCTCCACCACACTCCCTTGCATGGACATCTCAAACCAAAACAGCCAGTCCCCGCAGTATTTCATGGACAGAAAAGGAGAATCAACAAGCTTCACAGCATATTCCCGTCGGAAAATGACTCCACTTGCATTGATGATATAATTCTTCCAATACAAATCATATTCCGCAAAACGCTTACCGTCAAAGCATGCAAAATCCTTCTTCCAACGTTTTCCCCAGTGGTTCGGGTCACAATGTTTTATCTTTCCGGCAGAATCGATTAGGACAGAACCCACATAACATATTGCCGTATCGGCATATTTCTCCGCCAGCCCGACACAGGTATCCAGAAAATCAGGCTCGGCAAGGTCGTCCGCCTCAGCAATCCATACATATTTCCCACGAGACAGGGATATGCCCTTCATCCACTGCACAAAAGGACTTCCCGTGTTCTTCTCGTTTATTACGATATGGGATACATGGGGATTCTCCCGATATTCCGCCAATACCTCCGCACTGTTGTCCGTAGAAGCATCGTCCAACAGAATCAGCTCATAATCCGTATAGGTCTGGTTTAATATCGAATCAATCCGCTCCCTCAGATAACCGGCATAGTTATAATTGGGCACCACCACACTCACCAAAGGACAATGTTCTCGTTCCGCCATATTACACAACAGATATTTTAGTTATTCATCCTTCCTAACCGTTCGCACACACCATCCCTATATGCCTTCCACAACAAAGGAATATCCTTCCATAAATAGGCTTTAGAGAAGGGAGCTGTAAACAGAGCCACCGCGAGATAACCCAACACACCGTTGAAGCCCCGCAGATACCTCACCCCCCAGTTCCTTCCGTAATGATGATTGAGATAAGTGGAGTTACGGATTTGGTAAAAACGCTTCCATTTCTTTTTCCTGTTTCGCTCCGCCCAGCTATCATTTGAAAAGAACAGCTGTTTGTCCATCAGCGCCGTGGGCACATAAAGTATCTTGAACCCGGCACGCACCGAACGCAGGCAATAATCCGTATCATCGCAGAAGATGAAAAGTTCTTTGTTGGGGAGCCCCACCTTTTCCACCACATCCCGACGGATAAGCGGCCCTTCGAAAGCCGTACCGCAGACCGCAACCGGCTCCGTCACCTGCATCTTCGACAGGCGGCCCTTATACATCGAGGCAAAAGGATTGGAAAGGTTATAGGCAAGAAAATCATGCGTGAATATCTGTCCGTCGAGCAAACGGCGGGGAGCCAATATGCCAATATCCTTACCCTCGGCATGCTTCAGAAGATGTTCCAGACAGTCGGGACGGGGGAACACATCATCGTCCATACACCAGATCCAATCCGCCCCCTCCTTGTAGGCATACTGCATCCCCGTATAAAATCCTCCGGAACCGCCGACATTATCCTGCGTAATCACTGTCAGCCCCTGTTGTTCCGACAACCATCCGGCAGTACCGTCGGTACTTCCATTGTTTACAACGACAATCGACGCCAAGGGCTGATTCTGCCGCAAGCATCCGATATTCCTTTTCAGAAGCTCCAGACGGTTGTAAGTCACAACTACAGCTATAATTTTCATGGTCACACGTTAATAAAGGTCATCTATCTTACCCGGCTGCGTACTCCGGTATGCCTGCATCAGGCGGAAACACTCTTCTGCATCGAAACCGCGCACACGGGCATATTCTTCCGCCATCAGACGGTGCATGTGCGGTGTTGCCGGCAGACGCTCGAAGTTCTTACAACCGGATTTAATATCGAGTTTACCGATAAACATACGGTTCAAATCCACAATATCCAGCTTTATCCCCTCTGGAGTCTTCCGGAACAGGATATTTCCCCGTCCGTAATCCTTGTGGGCATAACCGTGCTCATGCAGCACCGCGGTGACGCGCCCCACTTCGCGCAACACCTCATCGGCATAATCAAAATGTTGGTAGAACAAATCATTATAGACATGCGTACATCCCGACATCAGCGTCACATAATAGCTGCGGTCGAAGAGCAACCCGCGGCGCACGTTCAGATAACCCACCGGAGCCGGCGTACCGACACCTATGCGCAGATACATCCTGGCATGCACATACGAGCGTTTCGCCTTCGAGGGACGGAACACACCGTACACAAACCGGTTGATGAGATTGGGACGATGGAACGACTTGACCACAAGGTCGTAACCGCCGAACGTCATCCTTCGCAACTCGTTACGACCTTTATACACCAGTTTCCCCTCTCCCGCCGCAAAACGTTCCGGAATGGTATTCATGAACTCTTCCAGTCCCTTGAACGAGGAGTCGAGCACCAACGTGCGATGCGCAAACACGCGCTGCCATATCTGCCTGAACCGTAATTTTCCCATCATCTAAATCTTATCCAGTCCTTTCGTATACTTCAACCAATAATATTTCAGCGGGTTCTTATATTTCAACTGTTTCCACGGACGACTGCCATGCGGACGGTGCAACACGGGCAATGTCGTGAAAAGGTAATTGCGGAAACCTGCCTTCAGCGCTTCATGCGAGATGGTCACGTCGAACCAGTTCTTCGACGCATCCAGCCGGTCAAAATCGAACCGCTCCATAAAGGCCGGAGTCAACAGAGAACAGCAGAAACTGCAATGTTTCTTCTCCGCATAAACCTCCCCCTCATGTCCTTTGGCATGAAGATAAGGATAATTGATGTTCCCTTCCTCATCCGTGGTCACCGCCGCCGCAATGGCACAATCCTGCCGCTCGCAGGCCCCGTCGTACAGGCCCTGCAAGGTATCTTTCCTCACTACCACGTCAGACTCCACAATCAACAGTCCGGCATCCTCTGCCAACGCTTCCTTGCGGGTCATCTGCAGCACTAAAAGGTAGTTGGGCGACGGATGGTCGGTCAGGTCGGAAAGGTTCACCAACCGGAAACCGTATTTCCGCGACGCCTCTTCCAGACGCGCCGTATTCTCCGGCGTACTGAAATCATTATAAATGGTATAGGTGAAAGGCACGGAGAGCGACGAGCCCACCACGGCCTTCACGGTTTCTATCGTGGAGTCGACCGAATCCTTCACCGGAGTTATGACATGCAGACATTTCATCTTATTCCTATCTGTTAGATTATTCATTTAAGTTCCCGCCCGCACAATTCCAATGCGGCAGCCACCGTATCATCCATGTCGGCGTAGGTATATTGCGCTAACCGACCGCCAAAGAGCACATTCCCTTCCTCAGCGGCAAGCGCCTGGTATTGTCTGAAAAGAGCAGAATTGCGCTCGTCATTTACCGGATAATAAGGCTCTTTTCCCGGCGAGAAAGCATCCGGAAACTCGTAGGTGACAGCCGTCACGGGCTGGGTGCCGTATTCAAAATGCTTATGCTCTATCACACGGGTATAAGGCACTTCCCTCTCCGTATAGTTGACAACGGCATTGCCTTGGAAATCCTCCATCTCCAGCACCTGATGGTCAAAACGCAGGCTACGGTATTCCAGCCGGCCGCACCGGTAACCGAAGAACTCGTCGATGCATCCCGTGAACAGGAGCTTGCCGGCCAACGCGTCCCACGACTCGCGTGCCTTGAAATAATCGGCGCCAAGACGCACTTCCGTGCCTTCAAGCAACGCGTCAACCAACACATTATACCCTCCTTTGGGAATTCCCTGGTAGGCATCATTGAAGTAATTGTTGTCGTAGACAAACCTGAACGGAACCCGCTTGATGATAAAGGCGGGAAGTTCCGTTGCCGGACGCCCCCATTGTTTTTCCGTATAGCCTTTGATAAGCCGGGTATATATATCCTCTCCGCACAGTTTCAAAGCCTGTTCTTCCAGATTGGCCGGTTCGGCAATATGTCCGTATGCCTTGCGCTGCTCCGCAATCCGGGCTTTAGCCTCCGCCGGTGTCTTCACGCCCCACAACTGGTAAAAAGTATTCATGTTGAACGGCAGGTTGTACAACTTGCCGCCATAACACGCCAAAGGGGAATTGGTGAAACGGTTGAACTCCGCCAGACCGTTCACATAATCCCACACCGCACGATTGTCGGTATGAAAAATATGCGCACCATACTTATGCACATGAATCCCCTCCACATCCTCGCAATAGATATTGCCGCCACAATGGGCACGCTTGTCTATCACCAGGCACCGCTTGCCCGCACAGCGGGCTTCATGGGCGAAAACGGCCCCGAACAGACCGGCGCCCACTACCAGATAATCATATTCTTTCTTACGCATAACTTTCTTCAATTCGTCTTCGCGTGCTTCTGACGTGCAAGCCATTCCTCCTTGGTACGCTTCCAGCGTTTGTGGGTCCACAACCAGTATTGGGGATGCTCGCGAATCATCTTCTCCAGCATTTGCATGAACCGGGCTGTCATATCGTAGTCCGTGACCGTCTCACGGGGATATTCCATCGGCTTGAAGGTACACTCGTAATATCCGCGGCGCGGACGTGTGACTTCGGCAAAGAAATATTCGGCCTTCACCTGCCGCCCAATCTGCTCGGCACCCGTAAACACGGCCGTATCACGATGCAGAAAAGGCACGAAAAAGTGCATGGCCTCCCACTTAGGCAACTGGTCGGAAATGAACCCGACCACCACAGGCCGCCCTTCCTTTTTCAACCCGACAATCCTACGTAAAGTGGACTTCATGGGGATGCACTCGCCGCCGAAATGATTGCGCAGCCGCAGAAAAAAACGGTCCATCGCCTTGTTGTACAACGGATGATATATCTGCGTGCAAAGAACCTCCGGACTTACCCAATAAGGCAACGACGCTATCCACTCCCAGTTACCATAATGCCCTAAAAAGACGAACACGAAATGGTTCCCGCTCTTCCTGCAAGCCTCTTCCACCAGCTCCGCACCGTGGAACACCATGTGTTTTCTCATCGTCTTCGGAGAGATACTGGTCAGTTTCACCGTTTCCACAAAACAGTCACACAAGTAATGATAGAACTTCTTCTCTATACTCCGAATCTCCTCCACCGTCTTCTCTGGAAACGATTTCGTTAGGTTCTCTCTCACCACCTCCCGGCGATAACGGGCCCAATAGTACACAGGAACAAAAAACAGGTCGGAAAGAATGTACAAAAGGCGTAAGGGAAGCAAAGAGAACAAGTAGCTCACTCCGAAAATCATATAATACCTGAAAGTAATCCGTTTGTCTTGGTGTCCCATATATGTATGATGTCTTTCCACGGACATTCGGGGGAGTTTCCCTGCTTCCGGCCTCCATCCAATCCGCTCCAATAAATATAAACCCATGCAAAACTAAACAAACTTTTTTTAAACGGCAATAAAAGCGGTATAAAAAACCGCCCGCTTTCCTTATTATATAATAATATATAGAGAACGAATGCCTCATAAGACCGTATTCATTTCCGATGCGGACCTGCCGGGAACTATAAATAAAAGTTTTATTTTTGAAAACAGAAATTTCAGTTTCAAAAACAAAAGTTTTATTTTTAAAACCAAAACTTTTATTCCAAGAATATAACACGTGCGGTTTAAGTTGTACATTGCGCGCAAAATAGTATCTTTGCAGCATGAAAGTAATTGTCGACAATAAAATCCCTTTCATCAGGGATGCTTTGGAACGACTGGTCGATGAAGTCATCTACAAACCGGGAGCCGAAATCTGCCGCGAGGACGTACGCGATGCCGACGCCCTTATCGTGCGCACCCGCACAAATTGTAATGCGGAACTGCTGGAAGGCAGCAAAGTATCTTTCATCGCCACCGCCACCATAGGCTACGACCATCTGGACACCGCCTACCTGAGCCAGGCCGGAATCGCATGGGCCAACTGCCCCGGATGCAACGCCAACTCTGTCGGACAATACATCAGGTCGTGCATGCTCCTGCTGGAGAAAGAAAAAGGCTATGACCTTTCCCGCACCACCGTAGGCATCGTGGGCGTAGGCCACGTGGGACAAGCCGTCATCCGGGCCATCGAACCATTAGGGGTGCATATCCTGCAAAACGACCCGCCCGTAAAGGAGCAGCTCATGCTGTCGGGACTTCCAACTGGACATCTTAAAGAGTTGAACGAGCTGCAAAAACACTGCGACATCATCTCCTTCCACACACCGCTTACCCGCTCAGGGCACTTCCCCACCTACCATCTGGCCGACAAGACCTTCTTCGACGGACTTGAAAAGCACCCCGTCATCATCAATACCGGCCGCGGACCGGTGGCAGACGACGATGCACTCTACGAGGCACTGCTGGACGGACGCGTGAAAGACGCCATCATCGACACTTGGGAAAACGAACCTCAAATCAGCCTTCCCCTCCTGCAACGCGCCTACATCGGCACCCCGCATATCGCAGGATATTCGGCCGACGGGAAAGCCAATGCCACACGCATGGCCCTGACAGCATTCTGCCGACACTTCGGACTGCCCGCCACGTTCGAAATCAATGTTCCCCGACTGCCATCCGGCACGGCACCCGACCCTCATCTGCCTGAAAAAGAACTGGCATTGGCTTTATACAACCCCCATTCCGACAGCGAAAAACTGAAATCCCACCCCGAACGGTTCGAGGAATTTCGCGGAAACTACCCCGTCAGGAGGGAGACCTTGGAGTGATTCTCACAAAATCAGCCTTATTTTTATGCACATTTGATATGCCATTGTGCAAAAAACGGCATTTTATTTACTCATTCCCTTGCATAAGTGAGAAAAAAGAAGTTCCTTTGCACCGAGATTTACAAATTGAATATATTTAATCATTATTAAAAATCACAATTATGTCTGAAATTGAATCTAAAGTAAAAGCTATTATCGTTGATAAATTGGGTGTTGATGAAGCTGATGTCGTAGCAACCGCAAGTTTTACTAACGATCTGGGTGCCGACTCATTGGATACTGTAGAACTGATTATGGAGTTCGAGAAGGAATTCGGTATCAACATTCCTGACGACCAGGCTGAAAAAATCGCGACTGTAGGCGACGCTATCAGCTATATCGAAGCTAACGCGAAATAATTTATCCGAAAACAAATAATGGAATTAAAAAGAGTTGTTGTAACAGGACTGGGTGCGGTTACTCCATTGGGCAATACAGCCGAGGAAACTTGGAAGAACATGGTTGCGGGAGTAAGCGGTGCAGGCCCTATTACACATTTTGACGCTTCCAAATTCAAGACTCAGTTCGCTTGCGAGGTGAAGAACTTCAACGTGAGCGACTACATCGACCGCAAAGAGGCACGCAAGATGGACTTGTATACACAATACGCCATCGCAGCTGCCAAAATGGCTGTCGAAGACAGTCAGATGAATCTGGAAACCATAGACAAGGACAACATCGGCGTAGTGTTCGGTGTGGGTATCGGCGGTCTTCACACCTTCGAGGAAGAAGCCGGCTCATACGCGCTTACCGGCAAGGAACTGGGACCGAAATACAGCCCGTTCTTCATCCCCAAGATGATTGCCGACATCGCAAGCGGACACATTTCCATCATGTATGGATTCCATGGCCCCAACTACACCACGACATCCGCATGCGCCTCTTCCACCAATGCACTGGCCGACGCTTTCAACCTGATTCGTTTGGGTAAGGCAAGCGTCATTGTCAGCGGCGGCGCGGAAGCATCCGTATTCCCGGCCGGTGTGGGCGGTTTCAACGCCATGAAAGCCCTGTCCACACGCAATGATGACCCTGAACATGCATCACGTCCGTTCAGTGCCAGCCGCGACGGCTTCGTAATCGGAGAAGGTGCCGGCTGCCTGATTCTTGAGGAACTGGAGCATGCCAAGGCACGCGGTGCAAAGATTTACGCCGAAATGGTGGGTGAAGGCATGTCTGCCGATGCACACCATATCACAGCTTCGCATCCCGAAGGACTCGGCGCAAAATTAGTGATGCAGAGAGCACTCGAAGATGCGGAAATGGCACCAGAAGAAATCGACTACATCAATGTACACGGTACATCAACCCATGTAGGAGACCTCTCTGAGGCAAAAGCTATCAAAGAAGTGTTTGGCAAGCATGCATACGAACTGAACATCAGTTCAACCAAATCCATGACCGGCCACTTGTTGGGTGCAACCGGAGCCGTGGAGGCATTGGCTTGCGTCATGAGCGTAAACCAGGACATCGTTCCGCCGACCATCAACCATGAGGAAGATGACAAGGACGAAGAACTGGACTACGATTTGAACTTCACTTTCAACAAGGCACAACACCGCACCGTACGCGCAGCTCTGAGCAACACTTTCGGCTTCGGCGGTCACAATGCTTGTGTAATCTTTAAGAAGTACACCGAATAAGACAGTGTTTCACAAAGATATTATAGAAAGAATAAAGCTCCCTTTCCGAAAGAACAAGGAGCTTTATTCTTCTTTTCACAGAATATTGGGATTCTATCCCATACATATACAATACTACGAACAAGCCCTTCACCACAAATCCTCATCTTTTAAAAAAGGAGGAAACTGGGTGAACAACGAACGGCTTGAGTTCTTGGGCGACGCCATCCTTGATGCCGTGGTCGGGGACATCGTGTTCCGTCACTTCCAGGGAAAGCGCGAAGGATTCCTGACCAATACCCGCAGCAAAGTCGTCCAGCGGGAAACATTGAACAAACTGGCCGTAGAAATCGGACTGGACAAACTGATTATCTCTACCACAAGGAATTCTTCACACAACAGCTACATGTGCGGGAATGCGTTCGAAGCCTTGATTGGAGCCATCTATCTGGACCGTGGTTACGATTACTGTATGCGCTTCATCGGCAAACGCATCATGAAACAACTGATTAATATAGACAAACTGGCCTATAAGGAAGTCAACTTCAAGAGCAAACTGATAGAATGGGGACAGAAAAACCATGTGGAAGTCTCGTTCAGACTGATAGAAGAAGGAAAGGAAGGAAGTAGCACGCCTGTTTTTGTCTCACAAATATTCATCGAAGACATCCCCTGTTGCACCGGCAAAGGATATTCCAAGAAAGAAAGTCAGCAACTGGCCGCCAAAGACACGCTGGAACAGTTGAAAAAGTCACCGACACTTAAAAGTTCCATCTTTGACAACAAACAACAAAAAGAATGTGCCATGAACCTGACGGACGAAACCAAGGATGAAATGACAGACCAGACAACAGTTTCGCCTACCGCTTCAATCACCATCGGAGAAACAGAATTCAACCTGCCGGACATCAGCATATCGCTCAAAGCCCCCGACAAGGAAGCCATCATCTCTGCCGCCGAAACCGCCGCTTTTCAGGAACAACCACTGTAAAGCCTGCCTTGGCATACCTTAAAAACTGTATAAAGTTCGATATTCTGCCAACTTTAGGCTATTTTTGCAGAGAGATTAAACAAAATCTGCGAAAACAAATATGAACCAGACAAAACTTATCAGCAATTATTTCTTCTTCAGACGAAAGGATATATCCCGATACGACACACATGCAGAAGAATTGCAAATGAAAGTTCTGCGCCGCCTGACACAAAAAGCCCGACACACAGAATGGGGAGAATCCCATCAATTCGCACACATAAAAGACTACGAATCATTTGCCGGCTCCTCACCGATAAACACCTACGAAGAGCTTAAAGGATACATAGACCGCATGCGGCACGGCGAAAAAGACATCCTTTGGCCGGGACGCACATATTGGTATGCCAAGTCTTCCGGAACAACCAACGACAAGAGCAAATTCATACCCGTCACCCGGACCTGTCTGAAGGATACCCACTACCGTGGCGGAACGGACGCAGTCGCACTCTATCTGGGCAACAACCCGTCAAGCCGCATGTTCAGCGGGAAAGCCCTGATACTCGGTGGCAGCCACGCACCGAACTACAACCTTGCACACAGTCTGGTAGGCGACCTTAGCGCCATCCTCATCGAGAATGTCAGCGCATTCGTCAACCATTACCGCACACCGTCCAAGGAAATCGCATTGTTGGGCAACTTCGAGGAGAAACGCAACAGAATCGCTCAGGTTGCCATCCACGAAAACATCACCAATCTGAGTGGCGTACCCTCATGGATGCTGTCGGTGCTGACACGCGTAATGGAAATATCCGGCAAGAAGACACTGAATGAGGTATGGCCCGACCTGGAAGTGTTCTTCCACGGAGGAGTGGCCTTCACCCCCTATCGCGAACAATACAGGCAACTCATCACAGGGCAATCCATGCACTACATGGAAACATACAATGCCAGCGAAGGCTTTTTCGGACTACAGTCGGATTTACAGGACAAAGCCATGATGCTGATGATTGACTACGGAGTGTTCTATGAATTCATCCCTATGGAAGAATTGGGCAAGGAGAATCCGCACATCGTACCCTTATGGGGTGTCGAAACCGGAAAGAACTACGCCATGGTCATCAGTGCATCCAACGGACTGTGGAGATACATGATAGGAGATACGGTAAAATTCACAGAAAAGAACCCTTATAAGTTCATCATCACCGGACGCACCAAATCTTTCATCAACGCCTTCGGCGAAGAACTGATTATAGATAATGCCGAGAACGGACTCAAGGCTGCATGTGAAGCCACAGGAGCACAGGTATCGGAATATACCGCCGCACCTGTCTACATGGACGAACAGGGCAAATGCAGGCACCAATGGGTCATAGAGTTCGCAAAGGAACCGTCCTCACTCGAGACGTTCACCACGGTGCTGGACAACACCTTGCAGACAATCAACTCCGACTATGAGGCCAAACGTTTTAAAGACATTACCTTGCAGCAACTGGAAATCATTCCGGCACGTAAAGGACTCTTCAACGACTGGCTGAAAATCCACGGCAAATACGGCGGACAGCACAAGATTCCGCGCCTGAGCAATACACGTACCTACATTGACGAAATCATATCCTTAAACTAAAATCCCATCCGGCACATGCAGAAACCGACCCTACATTTCGTATACACATCTGTCATCCTGCTTATACTGGCAGCTTGTGCCAGCATCGGTTCGCCGGAAGGCGGCCCGCTCGACGAAACGCCGCCCAAGATTCTGAAATGTCAGCCGGCCAACATGACGACGAACAGCCAGAAGAAGAAAATCACGTTGGTCTTCGATGAATATATCAACATCGAGAACGCCAGTGAAAAGGTCATAGTGTCTCCGCCACAGGTAGAAGCACCGGACATCAACACATCCGGCAAGAAGATTCATATCACCCTGCACGACTCACTCAAAAGCAATACCACCTATACGGTTGACTTCTCGGACGCCATCGTTGACAACAACGAAGGGAATCCGATGGGGCAATTCACATACACATTCTCTACCGGAGAGAACATAGACTCCCTGGAAGTGTCCGGCACATTGCTGGACGCCGGAACATTGGAGCCGGTCAAAGGAATGTTGGTTGGCTTACATTCAAACTTGGAAGACAGCGCCTTTACAAAATTACCCTTGGAACGCGTCTCACGTACCAACAGCGACGGACGTTTCACCATCAAAGGCGTGGCTCCCGGAAAATACCGTATCTACGGACTGCAAGATGCAGACGGAAACTTTATGTTCAGTCAGAAAAGCGAGATGATTGCTTTCGACTCCATCATCATCAACCCATACTGCAAGCCCGACTGGCGTCCGGATACCATTTGGAGAGACAGCACGCACATCGACACCGTCAGACAAGTGCCCTACACGCACTTTTATCCGGACAACATCATCCTGCGCGGATTCGCCGAAGATTTCCAGACCTTGCACCTGTTGAAAACCGAACGCCCGACTCCGGACATGTTCACCATCTATTTTACCGGTCCTTCCGATACCATCCCGCAAGTCAGGGGACTGAACTTCGAGGGTGTGGAACACTTTATCCTTGAGCCTTCCCTGCAAAACGACACGCTGACCTACTGGATTACCGACACCCTCGTCTCCAACAAAGACACCCTCTCCATCAGCCTGACTTATCTGGACACTGACACGCTCAACCAATTAGTGTACAGAACGGACACTTTAGACCTGGTGGCCAAAATCTCCCGTGACAAACAAAAGAAGGAACTACAGGCGAAAATTGAAGAGTGGGAAAAAGAGCAGAAGAAAGAGAAACGCCGTCAGAAGGAAAAGTATGTGGAACAGGAATGCCCATACCTTAAGAAAGAAGAACTGAAATATCAGGCACGCCCTGCAGGGGCAATCGCGCCTGACCAGAATATAACCTTTACCTTCGACGAGCCGATTGCCGTGATAGATACATCGGCTTTCCATTTCTACAAACAGCAAGACACGCTTTGGATTGAAGAACCGTTCCTGTTCCTTCCCAAGGAGAATGACCAAAGAAGCTATGTATTATATGCCGAATGGCATCCCGGCGAACGTTATCGGTTTGAAGCCGACAGCAGTGCGGTAAGAAGTATCCTGGACAAGGAGAGCGCACAGTTCCGGAGAGAAATTCCCGTCAGCAAGGAAGAGGATTTCAGTTCACTGTTCGTCCGGCTGATTCTGCCGGATACGGGAGCCGTTGTACAACTGATGAACAACAGCGACAAGGTCGTGAAAAGCATCAAGGCGGAGAACAACCGTGCCGACTTCTTCTACGTCACACCGGGCGACTATTATTTGCGCCTCTTCATCGACAGAAACGGAGACGGCGTATGGAACACCGGAGCGTACGACCAGGAACTGCAACCGGAGGAGGTCTTTTATTTCCCCAAACCCCTCTCCCTGAAGGCACGCTGGGAGTTTGAACAGGACTGGGAGGTAAGAGGCATACCGCTGGACCAGCAGAAACCGGCGGAGCTTTCCAAACAGAAATCAGGCAAGAGCGGTTCGTCGCGCAGATAACCGGCCACAATATACCAACGAACGAACATCACTAAAACAGTACCCATCATGAAGAAGACCTTTTTATCACTCCTGTTCCTTTGCATCTTCGGCTGCTGTCACCACGTTCTTCACGCCCAGTGTACATCCAAGAACAGTGCGTTCAACTCCGGAGAGTTGCTTTCCTATAAGCTCTACTTCAACTGGAAATTCATTTGGGTGACCGTAGGTACTGCGGAGATGAGCATCAAGGAAACATCATACGGGCAGCACGATGCCTACCGCTGCCATCTGATTACACGGGGAAACAAACGTGCCGACAGACTTTTCGTGCTGCGCGACACGCTGGTCAGCATAGTCAACAAACAGCTGACGCCACTTTACTATAGAAAAGGAGCACTCGAAGGAGACCGTTATACGGTGGATGAAGCCTGGTACAGTTATCCGGAGGGAACATGTCAGGTAAAACAGCGCTTCAAGACACACAGGAATGAAATCCGCGAGAACATGCAGAAAAGCACCGAATGCGTATACGACATGATCAGCATGCTTCTGAGGGCACGCTCGTTTGATGCTTCCGACTATAAGATAGGACAGAAAATCAACTTCCCTATGGCCGACGGCGGAAAGGTGGAAAGACAGACCTTGATTTACAGAGGCAAGAAGAACTTCAAGATGGAAGACAGCAAAACCAAATACCGTTGTCTCGTGTTCTCTTTCGTCGAATACAAGGACGGCAAGGAAAAGGAAGTGGTCACATTCTACGTGACAGACGACAAGAACCACCTTCCCGTCCGTCTGGACATGTATCTGAGGTTCGGCAGTGCGAAAGCCTTCCTTACCGACGCAAAAGGCGTGCGCAATACGCAGACATCCATCATCAAGTAGATAGTTTCCTGAAAACAGCCGACCTCACACGGCTCAACGATTCGGGGGTCATCAGCAGATAGGATGCAATATCGTTGACCGAAGCCCTACAGGCTACCGTCGGAAATTCTTTCAGAAAACGTTCATAACGTTCCTGGGCAGACTCAAACCGCCATGAGTCTGCCTTTACCTGATGCAGTATCAGATTGTTTTCGAGAAAATGGCGCAGCCATTCGGCAATGCCGGCATGTTCCCTCGAAAGTTCTACCAACCTGTTGTATGGAATCAGACAAAGCTCACTGTATTCCAGCGCTTCCATCATCAGACGCGAAGGCTTGTTCTTGAAAATACTCTCGATACAATAGGCAATGTTTCCCTCACACGTAAAATGTTCGGTAATCTCCTTGCCGTTCTTGAAATAGAACTGCCTGAGCAGTCCCTTGCGGACATAGACCATATAATGACATATCTGCCTGTCCCGCACCACCATCTCTTTCCGGCCCGCCTTCTTCAATATCAGAATGTCGGACAAGGCGGCACGTTCCCCGGCAGACAAGTCCGAGAAAAGGGGTATCATATCGGCAATAGCAGCTTTTTCCACTTCATCCATTTTTATCGTTCACGACCCAACGAAGATACTAAAAAAAAGAGAAGCCGGGAATGCCTTGAGGGCATTATTTCTGATTTAAATCATAAAAAAAGCCTTTTGATGCCATAGGTCTTGTTTTTTAACTACAAGAGAATCGATGTTCACCCAAAGTTCATTTATATTTGCTGTCGCGAAGAGAGGATACGGCCGGGCATAGCCCAATTGGAAAATTCCGTTTTCATTTGCCTCTGCTCTCACC
Organism: uncultured Paraprevotella sp.; assembly: GCA_900548345.1. Classification (GTDB taxonomy): domain Bacteria; phylum Bacteroidota; class Bacteroidia; order Bacteroidales; family Bacteroidaceae; genus Paraprevotella. The sequence goes on from URKA01000001.1 coordinate 89,686, forward strand.
TTTCACTCTCTTTGCAACATCGATATACCATAACAAAAACACTATTACCGCTATGTATTTAATTGGATATGACATTGGCAGCTCGTCCGTAAAGGCTTGTATCGTGGATGCACAAAGCGGAAAGACACTAAGCAACGCTTTCTTTCCGAAACAAGAGGCTCCCATCATCAGCCACAAAGCCGGATGGGCGGAACAGGAACCTGAATCGTGGTGGAGCTACCTGAAGGAAGCCACTGCGGAAGCAATGGCCGCGGCCGCAGACAAGGCCGGCTGCAGCGTGGCTTCAATCAAAGAGGGGCTGGCAGCCATCGGCATCAGCTACCAGATGCACGGACTGGTTTGCGTGGATAAAGAACAGAAGGTGTTGCGCCCGGCAATCATCTGGTGCGACTCACGTGCCGTTCCTTACGGAAACCATGCGATGGAGACTTTAGGAACAGACTTTTGCCTGAGCCATCTGCTGAATTCTCCGGGCAACTTTACCGCCTGCAAACTGGCATGGGTAAAAGAGAACGAGCCCGAAGTGTTCGACAGGATAGACAAAATCATGTTGCCGGGCGATTACATAGCCATGCGGCTGACTGGAACGGCCACCACCACAGTGTCCGGACTTTCCGAAGGCATGTTCTGGGACTTCAAGAACAACTGCATCTGCAAGGAACTGATGGAGCACTTGGGCTTCGGCATGGATGTCATCCCTGAAATCCGTCCCACGTTCAGCGAACAGGGACGGGTCACTCCACAGATTGCCGAAGAACTGGGCATCAAGAGCGGAATCCCCGTGACCTACCGCGCCGGCGACCAACCCAACAACGCCCTCTCGCTGAACGTCTTCAACCCTGGAGAGATTGCCTCTACGGCCGGAACTTCGGGAGTGGTCTATGGCGTCAACGGCACTGTCAACTACGATCCGTTGTCACGTGTCAATACCTTTGCACACGTCAACCATACCGACGAACAGACACGCCTCGGCGTATTGCTCTGCATCAACGGAACAGGTATCCTTAACTCCTGGATACGCAGAAACATCGCCCCCGAAAACTGTTCATACGAAGACCTGAACCGCATGGCGGAAAGCGTGGCCATCGGCAGTGAGGGCATCAGCATCATCCCGTTCGGAAACGGCGCGGAGAGAGTCATGCAGAACAAGGAAACCGGTTGCAGCATACACGGCGTGAACTTCAACGTGCATAACCGCAATCATCTGGTGCGTGCCGCCCAGGAGGGTATCGTATTCTCTTTCAAGTACGGTATCGACATCATGCAGGGCATGGGCATGAACATCAGCAAGATTCACGCCGGACGCGCCAACATGTTCCTCAGCCCTCTGTTCCGCAACACATTGGCCGGAGTGACGGGCGCCACCATCGAACTGTATGAGACCGACGGTTCTGTCGGAGCAGCCAAAGGAGCAGGCATCGGCGCAGGCATCTACAAAGACAACAATGAAGCGTTTGCCAGTCTGGAATGCCTGAAGGTGATCGAGCCGGACACGACGCTGCAACCGCAGTACCTGGAAGCATACGAACGCTGGCTGAACATACTGGAAACCATTGAGAAACATTATTAAACCACTTTTTATTCATTACATAAAACTATAATCATTATGGCACAGAAAGAATATTTCCCCGAAATCGGGAAAATCAAGTTTGAAGGCAAGGAGAGCAAGAACCCTATGGCTTACCATTACTATGACGCAGAAAAGGTCATCCTCGGCAAGAAAATGAAGGATTGGCTGAAGTTCGCCATGGCATGGTGGCATACACTCTGCGCAGAAGGCGGCGACCAGTTCGGCGGCGTAACCAAATCATTCCCCTGGAACCAGGGCGAGAACGACATGGCCATCGCCAAGCAGAAAGTAGACGCCGGCTTCGAAATCATGGAGAAGCTGGGCATCGAATACTATTGCTTCCATGACGTAGACCTCGTTTCCGAAGGCAATTCCATCGAAGAATATGAAGCCAACATGAAGGAAATCGTGGCTTACCTGAAGGAGAAGATGCAGGGAACCGACATCAAGTTGCTGTGGGGTACGGCAAACGTATTCGGCCACAAGCGTTATATGAACGGTGCTGCAACCAACCCTGATTTCAACGTAGTGGCACGCGCTGCCGTACAAATCAAGAACGCCATCGACGCTACCATCGCCCTGGGCGGAAGCAACTATGTGTTCTGGGGTGGCCGTGAAGGTTACATGAGCCTGTTGAACACGGATATGAAGCGCGAGAAAGAGCATCTGGCCAAGATGTTGACCGCAGCACGCGACTATGCCCGCGCCAACGGTTTCAAAGGCACGTTCCTTATCGAGCCGAAGCCCATGGAACCGACCAAACACCAGTACGACGTGGATACGGAAACGGTTATCGGCTTCCTGAAAGCACACGGCCTGGAGAACGATTTCAAGGTGAACATCGAGGTCAACCATGCCACATTGGCGGGTCACACCTTCGAACACGAACTGGCTTGTGCCGTCGACGCCGGCATGTTGGGTTCTATCGATGCCAACCGCGGTGACTACCAGAACGGCTGGGATACCGACCAGTTCCCCATCGACAACTACGAACTGATTCAGGCCATGATGCAGATTATCCGCAACGGCGGTCTCGGCAACGGCGGTACGAACTTCGACGCCAAGACCCGTCGCAACTCTACCGACTTGGAAGACATCTTCCTGGCTCACATCGCCGGTATGGATGCCATGGCACGTGCCTTGGAGAATGCTGCCGACCTGCTGGAGAACTCTCCCATCAAACAGATGGTTGCCGACCGTTATGCCAGCTTTGATGCCGGCAAGGGCAAGGAGTTTGAAGAAGGCAAGCTGAGCCTTGAAGACATCGTGGCATACGCCAAGCAGAACGGCGAGCCGGCACAGACCAGCGGCAAGCAGGAACTTTACGAGGCTATCGTGAACATGTATTGCTAAAGATTCCAAACGCAATATAATCGGGCAGGAGGTAAACACCCATCGCAGGGGTTTATCTCCTGCCTTTTGTTTACCGGACGCACGCACCGCCTACATCACCTTATACACAAGAACTGAAAAAAGCCGACAAAAAAATCATGTCCTTGTCCGCACTAAAACGATGACCTGTCACCAATGGATTGTTCACCTGTCGGCATCCAATCGCTGACAGGTGAACAATCCGTTGGTGACAGGTGAAGAAACGGGGCGTGTCAGCGCACTCATTATCAACCAACTACACACGCCACTCATACAAACGGAGACGGGCTTCGCCCCATTTAAGAATCTTTACATCCGGAAAGTCTTCTTATTCCAGCTTTCCATAGACCTCGTCAGTCACCGGTTCAAGCCATTCATTGCTTGCCCCCTCACCAACCTGGGTGGTATATGTAAGATGTTGGAACCAGCTGTCCTTTGCCGCACCGTGCCAATGTTTGACTCCGGCAGGAATGGCGATGACAGTTCCCGGTTTCATCTCGACGGCCTCTTTCCCTTCTTCCTGATACCATCCGCGGCCCGCTACGGCAATCAGCACCTGCACGGAATGGTGATGGACATGCCAGTTATTCCGGCAGCGAGGCTCAAACGTCACATTGACAGGTCCTCCGTTTTGGGCATCCATCGGAGCAAGATAACTGTTTCCGATGAAATACCGGGCGTAGGCAGTGTTCGGTTCACCCTTGGACCATACCTTGAAATCTACCGGAGCACCTTCGGCCGACTCCTCTCCCTGAAGGACAGAAAGAGCCTTGCGTACACGGTAAGCCTCCATGCTCCCCACCTTATCCTCCAATACTTCGGGAATTTCTTTCAGCCGGGCTTTTGTCACCCCCATATTCAAAGCACCGCCCACATGCGACACCAGTTGCGGATGACATCCCTCAAGAGCGGAAATGGCACTGACAGTCACCACCTCACGGTCGGCCTCAGAAAGCACATCCGACACAAACACATCGCCGAACAGATGTGCCTTCAGGAAGTAATCCATACGTGGTGCAAAGGAATAATCAAAGGGCTTTCCGCCACATAATCTGGTCTGCACCTCCGTTCCCTTTTCAAGTGCGTTGAACCCCTCAGGCATGACAAACTCATTCCCTTCAGGCACATCCTTTCCTCCGGCTGCACGGTCGGCCACCACGCGCTGCAACACTCCCAAAGCGTTCAGTGCACGGGGAAAACCCGTATAGGCATACAGTTGGGAAAGCGCTTCTTTTATCTCATTCACCGTCAGGCCGTTTTCCAGGCCCTCATTGATGGCACTCTCCAAACGTGCCATATCACCCTTCGCCTCAAATGCTGCAATCTCCACGAGGCTCTGCTGTCTTTTTGTCATTTCCATTTTATTCCGAGTTTTTAATGTCATGTTTTGTGCCGGACATTCCATCATGCCAAAAAAGATGAAGGACGCGGCTATTGAAAAAATTATCCGTCTCATAACCGATGGGTTTGAATGATTACTGTATTTGTTTTCCTATCACATCGCAAAGTTACCGGAGATTACACAAAGACTTGGTAGATGAATTACGGTTTAAACAACCCTTATTACAGAAATTCCGGTGCAGACATGAAACAATGCCTTCACCAGCTAAAATGACCGAATATGAAAAGTTCATTGAATCTACTATAAATTCATGAATTATAGTTACCTTTACGATGAAATCCGACACATTAATTATAATGGCCAAAATAACCGTTCAAAATACACAGATAACAGTTCTTGCATGGAAAGAACAAGACTATATATCTCTTACAGACATGGCTACCGCCAAAGAAGGTGATAGTAGGTCTGCCGATATTATTAAGAATTGGATAAGAAATCGTTATACCATTGAGTTTCTCGGCACATGGGAGATTATTCACAATCCCCATTTTAAAGTGGTCGAATTTGACCACTTTAGAAAAAATGCAGGCCTACCGTCTTTTGTACTTAGTGCTTCTGAATGGATTGAACGTACCAACGCTATCGGTATTGTTGTGAAAAAAGGCCGCTATGGTGGAACTTATGCTCATAAAGACATCGCTTTCGAGTTCGGTTCTGCAATTAGTGTCTCTTTCAAACTCTATCTGATTGAGGAATTTCAACGGTTGAAAACGAATGAGCTTCAACAGTTCGGTTGGACAGCAAAAAGAGAATTATCGAAAATCAATTACCGCATACATACCGATGCCGTCAAGCAGAACCTTATTCCGGAGGAAGTTACCCCTATACAGGCAAACATTATCTATGCCAATGAAGCAGACGTACTGAATGTGGCCATGTTCGGTATGACGGCTAAGCAATGGCGGGAAACTCATTCCGAGTCGAAAGGCAATATACGTGATTATGCCACTGTCAACGAACTTATCTGCCTGTCAAACATGGAAAACCTCAATGCCGTTTTCATCGAACAGGGTATCCCACAAAGAGAACGGCTTATTAAACTCAATCAAATAGCCATTCATCAGATGAGCGTGTTAGAAAGTGATGATAACAGCAAAAGGAAGTTATTGAGATAAGAAATTATGTATCACCACATCAAACGTACATAGAATGAAAATAATAACAACCGGCGACTGGCATCTCGGCAACCTGTTTCACGGCAATGACCGTCTGTCCGAGCACAAACACTTTCTTGCATGGCTTCTCGCACAACTTGAAGAGCGGAAACCGAATGCACTGCTCGTTGCCGGTGATGTGTTCGACAACGGCAACCCGTCGGCCGCAGCACAATCGGCATATTATGATTTTCTGGCGGACGCCACACAGGCATGTCCCGAAATGCAAATAGTCATCATCGCAGGAAACCATGACTCCGCCTCGCGTTTAGAAGCCCCGCGGCCATTACTGGCACGCCATAAGGTGGAAATCCGGGGAACAATACGCCGGATCTGGAAACAGAACGGAAAAGAAACCGGATGGGTCAACGACTACGATGACCTTATGATTCCGGTGAAAGGCAAAGACGGCGAAGAGGCGGTCATTCTCGCCGTGCCTTACCTGCGCTCGGACATCGTGCAGAATCCGAACTATTCGCAAGGAGTCAGCCACTTCCTGAAGGAACTCACACTACGGGCCCAGACACGGTATCCGGAAAAGAAACTCATCATGATGGCACACATGTATGCACAAGGTGCTGAAATCGTCCGGACAGACGCCAGCGAGAAGATTGTCATCGGAGGACTTGAGGAAGTCGACCTGGACGGATGGACAGACCACCCCGACTACATGACCTGCGGACATATCCACAAACGGCAGCATATCCGGCATACCGACTGGGCCAGATATTCAGGAAGCATACTGCCCATGTCGTTTGCCGAAACGGACTACAGGCATGGGGTAGACATGGTGACAGTAAGTAATGGCAAACGGCCGGAAGTGGAATTCATAGAGTACACTCCCCAGCACAAACTCCGCACCCTTCCTCAGGACAATGAAGAACTGACACCCAAAAAACTGGAGAAACTCATCCACAAGGAACTGCGCGAACGTAATGAAGACGGTATCCTTAGCGATAACTTCGACTATGTCGTACTGAAAGTGAAAATAGACAAAGTCAACAACGATGACATAAAAAGACTTGAGAGTCTCGTGAACACAAAAGACGCCGTGTTATGCAAGATTCAGAAACTCATGCCGAACATAGAGTTAAGCACCATCACCGGCACACAGGAAATCACAAGCATTGAAGACATCCTTGACCGCAACCCGTTAGAAACCATCAGAGAGGCATTTGCCGTCAGGCACGACAAAGACCTGAGCGAACACCAGACAGCAATGCTAAAGGAACTGATTGACAGTATGACCAACGAAACAAAAGACTGACTATGCGACTGATTAGACTTGAAATCCTGAACCTCGCCTCCCTCGACCGACAGGAAGGCGAAACCATCTGTTTCGAGGAAGGTGCCTTGAAAGAAAGTACTATTTTCAGCATCGTCGGTCCGACAGGAAGCGGCAAATCCACCATATTGGATGCCATCTGCCTAGCACTTTACAACCGTGCCCCGCGATATCCCAGGAAGAAAGGCGACCGCAACCAGAACATTGAAATATTCGGCGAACCGGAAGAAGGGGAAAAGAACCGACTGGCACCCACCGACAGCCGCAATATCCTCACCCGCGGGAAAAAAGAGGGATATAGCAAACTGACCTTCCTCGCCAACAACGGGAACATGTATCGTGCGGAATGGTACGTCAGATTTCTGCGTGCAAAGTATGACAACGTCATCACCTCACTCTACAGAATCAGCACGAAAGACGGACAACCGACAGAAGAAGTTGCCGACTGGAACGAACTTCCCATGATTATAGGTCTCGACTACGAACAGTTCCTGCGAACGGTGCTCATCGCACAGGGCTCATTTGCCAACTTCCTGACAGCCAAAGAGAATGAGCGATATGAGTTGCTCGAAAAACTTATCGGATGCGAAACATTGTATACCGATATAGTCACAAGAATCAAACAGCAGAAGGACGATGCAGTCAAAGCATACGATGCCATCAACGCCAATTTCTCGGCTTATGAAAAGGACATCATACCGACTGAAGAAACGGAACCTTTGCAGGAGAGAATCAAGCAGCTTGAAGAGGAAGACAAGAGGGTGAAAGAGCAACTCGTAAAAATAGACAAAGCACTCACATGGTATGTCTCTGAGGCCAAACATATAGAAAATATCGAGGCTTTTACCCATGCACAAACGCTGGCAGAGCAACATCTGAAAGAAGCCGGAGCGGAAATCGACAGGCTTAAGATGCACGATGCGACTCTTCCGGCCATCAATCTCTACAGAGACATCCGGAACGCAAAGGCAAACATCAAGAAACAGGAAACAGACCTGCAAACTCTTCATAAAGAGGCGGAACAGTTGGGTTCCCGCTTAAAGGCCGAAGAGAACACTCTCCTGGAACTTAAAGCGGCCGAAACAAAATCCGTGGAAACCCTTGAGCAACAGAGACCGCATATCAACAAGGCCCGAACCCTCAAAGGGGAACTCCACGCAGCATACCATGCGGCACAAGAGAAGGAACAGGCTAAGAAAGCCTGTGAGGCGGCCATCGAAAAAGCAAGAAAAGACATCGAGACCAATACCGGTGCCATCAACAGCCTGACAGAGAAACTGGACAAGGCACAAAAGGATTTTGCTTCGCTCAATACAGAGATAAGTTCCCGAAAACAATCACTTGCAGACAAGCTCAAAGAACATGCCGATGCGCTCGAAACGGAAAACAACAAACTGAAAGGAGCAGATGCAGAGAGCATACAAGAGACAAAAAGTCTGACCGGACAAAAGCTGAATGAACTGAAAGAAGCCATCCGTGTGCGGAGCGAAATAAAGACCAGACAGAATACCCTGCGGGAGAATGAAGATTCGCGCGTACAACTCATCAGGCAAAACAAGGATATAGAGGAGAAGTTGAAGACACTGCCCATCGAAAACCTTGTGGCCGAACTTGAAACGCTACGCAGGACGCACACGCTGATGACGAGCGAGAATTGGGCGATGCACCGCCATGGCCTTGAAACCGGCCGGCCTTGTCCGCTATGCGGTGCAACAGAGCACCCATACGAGAACGGTGAGACATTGGTTCTTGTGGTCAACGACCTGCAAAAACTCATCCACGAGAAGAACCGTATTCTTGAAAAAGAAACCAACCGACAACGGCAACTCACCCAGGCACAAGGAGAAGTGAACGGCAAACTTCAAAGTCTTGATTTGAACCAAGAGTCTCTTCAACGCGAAATCCATAAATTGCAGGAGGAATGGCTTCCTATCCACACCCGCCATCCGGAATGGAGTGAAGAACCCGACGGACTGAAGGCGTTGCTTCCACGGGTTGAACAGGAAGCGGCGGCGGCTTCCGCAGCCTTGTCGGCATACAACGCCACCGCAAATAAAATCAGAAAGATACGCGATGACAAGGAAGCCATGGAAAAGGAACTGAAAAAGTATACGGAAGATTCCGACAGACTGTTGCGCGAAGCAGAACGCAAACTGACGGAAACCGACACGCTTCTGCAAACGGAGAAGGGCAAGACCGGCAATCTTCTTGCACAGCAGAAAGAAAAGAGTCAGGCTCTCGACGATGCCGTCTCTGGCTGGAACAAGGCGAAACAGGCAGTAAAGACAAAAGCTGACGCACTCAAGGCTGAAGTCGGCGACAAGGACCCCGACACTTTCGAAGATGAACTGACAAAAGCAAAGAACGAGGCCACGGAAGCCGTCAACAAGAAAAACAACGTCATAGCTTCCTACCGTGAAAACCTGAAAGGCTTGAACGGCAAGAAGGAAGCCGTCAGGAATGCCATTTCCAATGAGACTGCAATATGTGATAAGAAGAACAGTGCATTGGCTGACTGGCTTAATCATTTCAATAGTAACAACCATACACCACCCATCACCGTTGAAGACATCGCCGGCCTCTACGAAGCCCCCGACAACTGGGAGGCCATCCGCGAAAAACAGACACGCCTTAACGCTGCGTTAACCACAGCAAACACCACGCTCCAAAACGAACGTCTGGCACACCACAAACATCAGGAAACGAAACCGGCCTATTCACAAGAAGAACTTAATGAGCAGAAGACGGCATGGGAAGGAAAGTCAAACAGTGAACTGACCGATGCCAAGGCCCGCATGCAACGGCACATGGCCGCCAAGCAACACATGGGAGCTCTCTACGACCAACGCCTGGCAATGGAACAACAGAAACGGGAATGGGAAGAAATCACAGATGCCATCGGCAGCGACGGCAAGACACTCCGCAAGATAGCACAATGCTACACCCTCCGCTTCCTCATCGCACACGCCAATGTAGAAATACGCAAGTTCAACAGCCGATATGAGTTGCAACAAGTCAGGAATTCCCTTGGCATACGCGTCATCGACCACGACCGCGCCGATGATGTCCGCGACACCACATCACTTTCGGGCGGTGAGACCTTCATTGTTTCCTTAGGGTTGGCACTGGGACTGTCCGCCCTCTCATCCCGGAACATATCGTTTGAGAACCTGTTTATCGACGAAGGCTTCGGCACTCTCGACCCCGACACCCTCGCCACCGTCATCGATTCACTTGCCATGCTTCAGTCGTCACAAGGCAAGAAAGTCGGTGTCATCAGTCATACGGATACCATGTCGGAACGCATTACGACACAGATACGCATCATCAAGAACGGAAATTCCGGAAGCAGCCATATCGAGATTTATCCTCCGATTTAACCCGCATGCAGAATAGACCTCCACGGAAATCCATCGTGAAAAAGACTTTCCTCTTGCGCGCATATAACAGGTCGGTTTTTGAAAGGGAACTGAACTATGGCTGAACCTTAACATACTGACATACAAACACTCTGAACCCATGAAGGCCTTTTTGCAAAAACTCCCTGTGTATAGGAACTGCATGTAGTGTAAACGTAAATCAATATAAATAGGTTCTTGTCAGGAAGTTTCTCTCCTTCGGATATTCTGCACTTCTTACTTCTTTTCGACAATAAAATAACTTCTATTCTTATTTACTACATATAGCAACCACCGGGACCGTTTTTTCTCTGCCTTCTTTGGTCACATATCGATATACTCCTATTTGTCTGGCACACATTCCTTGGGAAACGTTGATAACCTGTTCGTCATAATAAGAGGTTCCTTCCTCACCCAAAAACAGTACAACCGGACCCGTAGCTATCATATATCCGTCCTCAATTGCCATTGCCAATGCATCACCGGAATCAAGCACTTGAAAAACCTTGAATGAAGTTTCTTTCATACACTCACCTTGCTCTTCAAACAAGATAACGTCATTATTCAAATCAGAACATCTGCTAATAGCAATCAGTATTAAAAACAACAAAATCATTCCGGTCACCACACCGGAAATAAATACCCATACCTTTTTCATCTTACTATAATTTATAAATCTTCTCCGTTTGCTTTATTATATTCATTATCATAGTACATGAGAATCCGATATTGATTAACATCTCTATCAATCATGAACCATACACTTTTCTTTAAAAACCCTTCAAGCATCAACATTCCTATTTCTTCCTCAATAGCAGGAGTTGGTTTCATTAATTGTTCTTCTGAATATTTCTCCGACAATACAGAACAAGCATTCTCATAAAATTGCATTTTAGTATCTTCTAAAGGTTTCTGAAGATAATAAGCCTCATATCTTTTATTATGAACAGACATTTCATAAAAAATTTCATCATCAGCGGACAAAGTATAATCATCCAGCGGAATATAATTCTTGTTTTTTCCGAACTGATTACAAAGATTATTGAATCTTATTTTGATGTCACCTTCATTACAAGTATAAATATCGCTAACAAAAATACGATATACCTTATTATTATTTGTTACAATACGAATATTTACATCTGTCCCATTAAACTCTCCTTTTAAAACATCTTTATCGTATAAATCAACCGTAAATCCTTTCTCTTTCAACTTCCGAATCATTTCAACTTTACTACCGTCTACCGGAATCCCAAGGAACTTCGTTACATCCTTCTGCGCATATATAGCTACAGAAAAGACGAACATCATCACTGCTGATAAAATTTTCTTCATTTGTATTCTTGTTTTATGAAAAAGGCGTAACCATTCTTTGCCCGTCTACTTCGTGGTTACCGCCAAGTGACCATTCTCACAACAAGCACAGAATAGTCCACGCCCTATCAGCGTGAACCTCCAGTCTACTTGTCCTTGTGAGAAATAATTGGCGGTAATTTCGAAGTAAAGAACAAGAGCCAAAAGCTCAAATATTTATATATCTATCTTATAAGAATGGAAACGCTTCTTCGGTTTATTAATTGTTTTTCTATACAGAATAGAGAGTTCTAACTCCCCAAGCTGCAACCATTTTCGCGCTTCTCCTCTTTATACTTCTGTTTTTTTTATTACTCCTTTCTTTTAATCATTAATAGTATCTGTAACAGATGACACCACTCATCTCGCTTGCAAATATAATCAATATCCATCACCAAACCGTTGTTTTATTCAATTTATTCCATATCTTCGTCCTGAGAATACAGAAACGAGCCATAATGAAAAGAATCGCCTACCTCTTGATGCTATGCTGCCTGGGCCTGGCATTGCATGCACAAACCGACAGTCTGAAACAAACTATTCTGGGAATCATCAACCGGCATGATGCCCAGACAGGCGTTGCCGTCATCTTCAACAGCCGGGACACACTGACCGTAAACAATGATGTGCAATACCCGCTGATGAGTGTCTTCAAGTTCCACCAGGCACTTGCCGTGGCCGACTACCTTTCACACAGGAACATCCCTTTGACACAACAGACATTCATCCGGAAAAAAGAACTGAAAACCGACACTTACAGTCCGCTGCGCGACCGATATCCGGAAGGAGACATTTATGTCAGTTATCGTGATCTGCTGACACATACATTACAGTTGAGCGACAACAATGCCTGCGACATCCTGTTCAGCCGCACCATGTCGCCCAAGGCTACCGCACGTTTCCTGCGCAAAAAAGGTATCAAGGACTTTGCCATCACGGCTACGGAGGATGACATGCACAAGCACCCGAAACGTTCTTACGACAATTGGAGCACACCATTGGAATGCACCCGTCTGATAGAAGATTTCCTCCGGCAGGCGGACCATGACACCTATCTCGGTTTTATCAAGCAGACCATGACAGACGTACAGACCGGAATGAACCGACTCCCCAAACCGTTGAAGAACACTTCTGCCGTATGCGGACATAAAACCGGTACGGGAGACCGTAACCCTAAAGGGGAAATCATCGGCATCAATGACATCGGATTTGTATACCTGCCCGACGGTTCACACTACTCCATCGCCGTACTCATCAAAGATTTCAAGGGAGAAATGGAAGACGCGGAACAAATCATTGCCGACATCTCCGCTGCCGTCTATCATTCTGCCACGGGCAACTAAACATACACGAATGGCACACTGATAACACTGATGCTACAGATGACCACAGATTTTATATTTTTCAATCATGAAATTAGCGGTCATTCGCAAAGTCCAAATCCCTAAACACAAGAAAAGATAAGACGAACAAAATTCTTGAATAAAAAATTAATGAAAATTTGGTGGTCTACATTTCTTTACCTACGTTTGCAACACGAGAATCTCCAAGCCTCTTAACAATGCTCAAATTGAAGGGGCGTCTTATTTTTATACCTTATGGCAGCAATAGATAATAAACATCGAATAATATTCGTAAATATCAAGAACTCGTATGAGGCATGGTTGAATAATGATCATAACAATCCTCTGTATCGACCATCCGTATATGACTGTACTGTAAAGTATTGGCGAGTGAATGACAAGATGGCTAATAACGCCACACACATCATCGGTTGCTACAAGGGCATTGTGAAAGAAGTGGTGAAGATAACTGAACAGCCAAAATCTGTTCATGGACGTAAGGTCTTTACTGGTGTTGAACAACCTGATTCGCCTTATATGGGGTTGGACATCAGAACCATCTTCAATACGCTTGCAAACTTTATTACGAAATATTATAATTTATAGAAGTATCCATAAAACATGACTCGCGATTTGACGACTTCTGCCATAGAACGCCAGAATATTTTGAATAACAAAATGGCTATCCCTCGCATAAAAGAAGTTCTTGATATAGAAACTTTTCAATACGAAGGGAAATATTACCTGACAAAACAGATGGTAGCAGAGTTTTATGAGGTAGACATAAGAACTATAGATAACTATCTGTCTGCAAACGAGAAGGAACTAAAACATAATGGATACTTTTTATGTAAGGGTAAAAAGCTGAAAGAGATAAAGTTGCAATTTGCTCACGAAAAAACTTTCGCGACCAAAATAACTCAATTAGGTCTATTTGATTTTCGTGCCTTTTTGAATATCGGTATGCTACTTGCTGAGAGTGAAAAGGCTAAGAAAGTAAGAAGCCTGATTCTTGACATAGTAATCTCAACCATCAATGAAAAAGCTGGTGGAGGAACCAAATATATCAATTGGCGTGATCGTGAATACCTGCCTGCCGCAATACAAGAGGATAACTATCGTAAGAATTTGACATCGTCTATCAGTGCTTATGTAGATGGTCACCCTACGTACAAATATGCTGCAGTTACAGATATGATTTATAAAGCTGTATTTCGCGAAAATGCAAAAGAATATAAGGATCTACTTAAACTGGAACCTAAAGACAATGCTCGTGCTACAATGTATGCAGAAGTATTAAGAGTCATCAGTTCGTTTGAGAATGGTGTAGGTGCTGCCATTCATGATAAACATAATGAATTGAATAGAAAACTTACAATTACAGAGGTACAAATGTTGATAAGCGAACAAGCAGAAAGTCCAGTAATGACACCTTTCTTGTACGATGCAAGGCAGAAGATGGCATCAAGGGATCTAGGACTTCGTGATGTTTATCATGATAATATAGCTGAATACATACGAGCTATGTCTCCTGAAGAGTTTGACCGTTTTATCGGAACGGAGTCTATAGACTTAGAAAAACTGTTGGACAACGATGAAAACCGTAAGACACTCGAACGCTTAAAGAAATAATAGAAATGAATGAGATAATTTATCTGTCATCTGATGATATCCTCATATACTATTATGATACTATTGAGCAAAGTGGTGGAGGAATGTCTGGCATTCGAGAGAAGGGCGGCATTGAAATGATACTTGATTTGGTACAGAATGATGTATATTATCCTTCCTTTGAGAAAAAACTTACATATCTTGTCTACACTTTCTGTACTGGACATTATTTCGCAGATGGTAATAAGCGTATATCACTTGTTATTGGCGCTCATTTTCTCATTAAGAACAGATTTGGGTGGGCAGGTTTCCATTTCTTGCCTCACATGGAAGCTTATATTTGGCATGTGGCAGCTGGTAATATAAACAAAGACTTGCTTGGCAAAATCATCCACTTTGTAATCAATGGACAGGAACTGGATGAAGAAACCAAAATTGAAATTATTCATGCCATGGAGAAGAGTCCGCTATTTAGTGAACCTTGTTCTGAGGTAGAATAATAAAAAAGATACCTCCTAAACAAACAACGGGGTTCCGGCAATCTCATTGAGGATGCTGTCAAAGTAGTTTTTCAAAAGCCCTGCGGGAACCACTCTCATATTGAATGTTTCCACAGTAAGTAAACCCAAGTTTCTCAAGAAGTCCGAGCATCGCGGTATTGTCGAAATTGGTATCTATCTTAAAACTCCGGAATCCAAGAGACCGTGCGTAATCCTCGACGGCATTTATGAAAACACGTCCCATCCCTTTCCTCTTTACCTCTTGACTGACCGCCAACCGATGAACCACTACATACCTGTCATCAGAAAGCCACTTGCCGTCAAGATGCTCGTAAGCCGGCTCTCCTGTGAAGACAACAGCGGCATAACCAATGACAGTCCCTTCATTTTCCAGTACATATCCGACACCTTTTTCTATATCGGCACATACATGCTTTTCGTTGGGATAGTTCTCGTCCCATTGCTGCTTACCTTCGGCAAGCATACGCTCTACAGCCTTTTTCAATATAGCGGATATTTCCGGTACATCGGGAGTGACGGCGTTCCGGAATATCAATGAATCTGATATGCTTTTTATCATCATGGCAAGTGAGCATATACAAATGGCACACTGATAACACTGATGCTACAGATGACCACAAATCTTTTTATTTCTTCTAATAATTAATCTGTGTAAATCTGTAGCATCAGCGTCATCAGTGTGCCATTCCATTAAACATTCAAGTAAGCTTATTTGTTCAGTTTCCAGGTGAAACCGTCTTTCGTGTCTTTCACCTCAAAACCGAGTGCAGCCAAGTTATCGCGTATCTTGTCGCTCGTTGCCCAATCCTTGTTGGCTTTGGCAATCATACGCTGTTCCAGCAACATGTCAACCACCTTGCCGAAGGCTTCTTCACGACCGCTTCCGCCACCGGTTTCTTCCTTCAATCCAAGGATATCGAATGCAAAAGTGTGGAACACCTCGGACAGGGCGTCCAATGTCTCTTTTGTCATAGATGCTTTCTTGTCCACCACCGTATTGATGACACGGCAGGCGTCGAACAAATGACTGATGACAATCGGAGAGTTGAGGTCGTCGTTCATGGCATCATAGCACTTCCGGCGCAGTTCGTCCACATAACTCATCTCCACGCTGCCCTGTGCAGAAGGAGTAATACGTTTCAGGTTGGCAATGCCCTCCATCAGACGTGCCAATCCCTTCTCGCTTGCCTGCAAAGCCTCGTTGCTGAAGTCCACCGTGCTGCGATAGTGCGCCTGCAGGATGAAGAAACGGATGGTCATCGGCGTATATGCCTGTTCCAACTTCTCGTGCTCACCGCTGAAGAACTGTGCCAAGGTGATGAAGTTGCCCAAGCTCTTACCCATCTTCTGTCCGTTGATGGTTATCATATTGTTGTGCATCCAATAGTTCACCATATCGCTGCCCTGACTTGCCACTGCCTGTGCAATCTCACACTCGTGGTGCGGGAACACCAGGTCCATGCCACCACCGTGAATATCGAAATGGGCACCCAAATATTTGCGTCCCATTGCCGTACATTCGCAGTGCCAGCCGGGGAAACCGTCGCTCCACGGGCTCGGCCAGCGCATGATGTGCTGGGGCTGTGCAGCCTTCCACAAGGCAAAATCCACCTGGTTGCGTTTCTCTCCCACGCCGTCCAATGCACGGGAGTTGTTGATGACATCCTCCAGATTACGTCCCGAAAGCTTACCGTAATGATGGGACTTGTTGTACTTCTCCACGTCAAAGTACACGCTACCCTCACTCTCATAGGCATAACCGTTTGCCAGAATCTCCTTCACCAGTTCTATCTGCTCGATGATGTGTCCGGTGGCATGCGGCTCGATACTGGGCGGCAATACGTTGAGCGCCTCCATTGCCGCATGGAAACGGTTGGTGTAATACTGTGCCACCTCCATCGGCTCCAGCTCTTCCAGCCGTGCCTTCTTGGCAATCTTGTCCTCACCTTCATCGGCATCATGCTCCAGATGCCCCACATCAGTGATGTTGCGCACGTAGCGCACCTTGTAACCGATGTGCTGCAGATAGCGGAATAGCAGGTCGAACGTAATCGCCGGACGGGCATGTCCTAAATGGGCATCACCGTACACGGTAGGACCGCACACATACATACCGGCACGACCCGGCGTAATCGGCTTGAATTCTTCTTTCTTACGCGAAAGCGTATTATATATTACCAGTTTCTGTTCCATAGTCTTTCTTTTTATTGTTTGTATTCAGGGTCGTCCCCGTTCTCGCGGATGAGTCTCAACAGCTTGTCCACAGCCTCTTCCGCCGGAATATTCATTTCCACGCACTCCTTCTTCTTGTAAAGGCTGACCTTTCCGCGCGCGGCACCCACATAACCGTAGTCCGCATCCGCCATCTCGCCGGGACCGTTCACGATGCATCCCATGATGCCTATCTTCAGTCCTTTCAGATGTGCCGTCGCCTGCTTGATGCGGGCGATGGTATCCTGCAAATCATACAATGTCCGGCCGCAACCCGGACAAGAGATATATTCGGTTTTCGTGGTACGCAAACGAGCCGCCTGCAAGATGCCGAATGCCGTGGCATCAATTGACGCATGGTCCAACGTACCGTTATTATATAGGTATATGCCGTCGCAAAGCCCGTCGAAAAGCAAGGCACCCATGTCTGCCGCACTCTCAATCTGGAAGTCCTCTTTCTCTTCCTGACGGTGTGCGTAATGCTGGAACACGACCACCGGGTTCTGCAGTCCTTCGCGCGTCAGTTCATGAATCAGCGCGCGATGCTCACCCAAACGGTTCTGATGGTTGCTTTGTGAAATAACCACCACCTCCGGATGATATTTCAGGCAGGCACGCACCTCGTCGGTCGATGCGCCATACGACACAAACAGGAATTTCAGGTCGGCGGGACACTGTCCCATCAGCGGCAACATGTTGCACGGAAATGCAGGATAGGTATTCTCCTCTCCCGTCCATACATCGGCATCCACGATATATGCAGCCTCTTCGCGTTCCTCCTTCGACGGCAGGTTGCGGCCGCAATAAATGTAGTCGGGACACAGGTCGGGATGGGCACGGAAGTTTTTCAGCTCTCCGGAAGCCGCCAGATCCATACGGTCGGCAATCACCACCGGCACATTGTCGCCGCCGATATTCTTCACAGCCCTTGTCTTACGGCGCACCGGATGCACATAATCGAAATCATCCGCCGCCTGCGCCGGTATCATCATGGCGCAGGCACGCGCCGTCACATGGTCCACCAGTTTCCGTGCCACGGGAATCTCCGCTTCGGGAGCCTCACTCAACGATACGCGTACCGTGTCGCCGATACCGTCCGTCAGCAACGCACCGATGCCCACGGCACTCTTGATACGGCCGTCCTCACCGTCACCGGCTTCGGTCACACCCAGATGCAGGGGGAAGTCCATGCCTTCCTGTTCCATCACCTGCACCAGCAGGCGCACGCTCTGCACCATGACCACCGTATTGCTTGCCTTGATGGAAATCACCACATCGGTAAAGTTTTCCTTTACGCAGATGCGCAGAAACTCCATACAACTCTCCACAATTCCCGCCGGCGTATCACCGTAACGGCTCATGATACGGTCGCTGAGCGAACCATGGTTCACACCGATACGCACCGCCGTATGGTTTTCACGGCAGATGTGCAGGAACGGCACGAAACGTTCCTCTATCTTTTTCAGTTCCTGTGCATATTCCTCATCCGTATACGCTATGTGCTTGAACGTACGCGCCGCATCCACGTAATTGCCCGGATTGACCCGGACTTTCTCGGCATACAGTGCCGCCACGTCCGCCACCTTCGGGTTGAAATGCACATCCGCCACCAAAGGCACATTGCATCCGGCTTCCCGCACCCCGGTATTGATCAGGCGCATGTTTTCCGCCTCGCGCACACCTTGTGTGGTCAGGCGCACATAGTCGCCCCCCGCCTCCGCGATACGCAATGTCTGTGCCACACAGGCATCGGTATCCATGGTCGACGTGTTCGTCATGCTCTGCACGCGAATCGGGAAATCCCCTCCAAGAGGAGTCCCTCCGATATGCACCACACCGGTTTTCCGGCGATGATAGTCAAACAGTTCCATTGTCTCGTAAATAAACTATCCGGTTCCTTAACGGCTCACCTTAAACTTATACTCCACTCCCGCCAGATCCTCGTTCGCCTTCACAATCTTCTGCTTCAGCCCTTCTTTATAGGCAACGAGGCGTGCAGCCAACTCAGCATCGGCAAGCGCGAGCATCTCGGCAGCAAGTATCGCGGCATTCTGCGCACCGTTCACTCCCACCGTAGCCACCGGAATTCCGGGAGGCATCTGAATGATGGACAACATGGCGTCCAACCCGTCGAGCATCCCCTTGATGGGCACTCCGATGACCGGCAATGTCGTGCCGGCAGCAATCACTCCGGGCAATGCCGCTGCCATTCCGGCTCCGGCAATAATGACTTTGATGCCGCGACCGGCGGCACCGTTGGCAAAAGCCTCTACCTCTGCCGGCGTACGATGAGCCGACAAGGCATTCATTTCAAACGGGATTTCCATCTCATCCAGGAACTTCGCCGCCTTTTCCATCACCGGAAGGTCTGACGTGCTACCCATGATAATGCTTACTATTGCTTTCATTGACTTTATATGTTTTATAGATATATTTCTTTCTCCCATGCGCTTATGTCAGGATAATGCCTGCAAAGCCACAAATCACGCCCACGAGCGTACCCGCCACTATCTGTCCGAGGGTATGCTGACGGAGCAACATGCGCGATGTGCCCACCGCACCCGAAATCAGAATCATCACGCACAGCCACCATACGGGGTTGAACATGAACAGCATCGAATAGGCCACCAGCGCACCTATCACACCTCCCGCACCTGCGGAATGAATACTGATTTTCCACCATACGTTCACCACGATGCACACCACCTGAATGAACAGCGCAGAGACAATAATACCACACATGTAACGCGGCAGGTGAAGATTCAGCATCAGATGGAGACAGGCCACATACGACAGGATGAACATTCCGTAAGGTACGGCCCGATTCTCGCGCAGTCGAAGCTGGTGGGGAGCCCATCCGTTGACTTTACGGTAAATGTAGATGCACAGACGGGGCAACAAGATGGTAAACACATATACCATCGACAGGACAATCATTTTGAAATAAAATGGCAACAGGTTCAGATAAGTAAACCAGAACAAAGCCACAAACCCCACTATCGGCAGATAATAGGGACGGAACAAGGCGGAAAAGAACCGCGCCGCCATAATCATTTGTTTCTGACCTGTCATTTTCTCAACCTTGCCACGGGGATTCCCATCTGCTCGCGGTATTTGGCCACCGTACGCCGTGCAATGGGAAATCCCTTTTCATTCAACATCGCCGTCAGTGCCTCATCGCTCAACGGCCTTCGCTTGTCTTCTGTCGCCACACACTCTTTCAGTGCGGCCTGAATCTTACGCACGGCGATTTCCTCACCGTTGTCCGTGACATACCCGTCACTGAAGAACCATTTGAGCGGATAGGTACCGTAATTGGTCTCCACATACTTGCTGTTGGCCGCCCGCGATACGGTAGAGATGTCCAATCCGGTGCGCAAAGCCACGTCTTTCAATATCATAGGACGAAGCAACGCCTCATCGCCTTCCGTAAAGAACGGGCGCTGCAGTTCGATAATGGCCTGCATGACGGCATTCAGTGTCCGCCGCCGTTGCCTGACAGCCTCGATGAAGCCCTGCGCCTTTTCAATTTTCTGACGAGTATATTGCAACGCTTCGCGCTCCGGACGGCTCATGCCTGCACGCCCCGCATTCGCCTGCTCCAGCAATTCCATGAACGAGGGGCTGATGCGCAATTCGGGCACATCGCCTTTGTTGAACGACATGGAAATGCTGCCGTCATCACCGGTCTCCACCACAAAATCGGGCATAATCTGCTGGTAGTTATGGCCTATCACCTCGCCCATCGCACTTCCCGGCCGCGGATTGAGACGCTTCAGTTCCTTTTGCAGCCGCACAGCCTCGGACTCGGATAGTTTCATGCGCTGGCAGATTTTGTCCCATCGCTTATGCGTAAACTCCTCGTAATATTTGTCGATAATCTGATACTCCTTTTGCTTGAAAGGGGTTTTGAAATGCTCGTCGCGGCGTATCTGCAACAACAGACACTCACGCAGGTCGCGCGCCCCCACGCCCGGCGGGTCAAAGCCCTGGAGTTTCATCAGCACGCTTTCCAGTTCGTCGGCCGTGGTCTGCACACCGCTGTATATTTCCAGTTCGTCGGCAAGTGTGGAAAGTTTCTTTTTAAGCAGCCCGTCACTTTCGAGCGAACCGATAAGATAAGCCATCAGTTCTTTCTCGCGAGGCGTCAGGTCGCACTCATTCATCTGTTCCGTCATCTGCTCATAAAAAGAAGTCGTATCGCCGTACTCCATATTCTCCGGCGCATCCTTACGGTTCGTACTCTGCAACAGATAGTCGGGAATATCATCCGGGGTGCGGTAGTCATCCATGGCCTGACGCACTTCGGCCGACCGATATTCGTCTGTGCCGAAATCCGGTTCCGACATATCTGTAGCCGTATCCCCGTTTCCGTCACCTTCCCCGTATCCTTCTGCGGGCAAACCGTTCTCGTCGGGCACGCCAAGACGTTCTTCCAACGCGCCGTTCTCCATCAATTCGTTTTTCACACGCTGACTGAGCTCCGCAACCGGCATCTCCAGCAGGCGTACCTGAAGCACCTGCTGCGGAGAAAGCGTCTGTACTTGCTGCAACGCCTGGGTCTGAACTAATTTCTGCGCCATAACTCCACGTAAAAGAATATCTAAGCGCAAAGATACATAAATTGCTCACAAGATGAGCAAAACTACAACAAAAATTGCTCACAAGATGAGCAATACAACACCATGACGAGATAAGCTACTTATCATCAACACAAACGTTGCCTTTCTCTTCCGGCAGAAGAAGCGTAGAAATGCAGACCTGTGTGCGTTTCATTGCACACAGGTCTGCATTTCAGTCTGTTCAAGGGGCAAATCCCGCCCCCATGTTCTGAGGCGGGGCATCCGCACTCAATCTTCCACCAACGCGAAGTCGAGCTGTTTCTTCTCCAGATTGGCTCTGGCCACCTTGACCTTCACGGCATCGCCCAACGAATAGCGGTGATGATGCTTGCGTCCCCACAGACAGTAGTTACGCTCGTCGAACTCGTAATAATCGTCATCCAGGTCACGCAACGGCACCATACCTTCGCATTTGTTCTCGTTGATTTCCACATACAGGCCGAACTCGGTCACGCCGCTGACCGTTCCTTCAAACTCCTGACCGAGCTTGTCGGACATAAACTCCACCTGCTTGTACTTGATACTGGCACGTTCGGCCGATGCGGCCAGTTGCTCCATCGCACTGCTGTGCTCGCAAAGTTCCTCGAATTTGTCCTGACTGGCACTGCGTCCGCCTTCGGCATAACGCGTCAACAGACGGTGAACCATCAAGTCGGGATAACGACGGATGGGCGAGGTGAAGTGCGTGTAATAGTCGAAAGCCAATCCGTAATGCCCTATGTTGTGCGTACTGTAGCGGGCCTTCATCATGGCGCGCAACGACACGGTCTCTATCAGGTTCTGCTCTTTCTTTCCCTTCACTTCGGTGAGCAGTCTGTTCAGTCCGCGACTGACATCCTCCTTCGAGCCTGTGGTCTTCAGCTTATAGCCGAATTTCACGATAAACTCACTCAGGTTCATCAGCTTGTCGGGATCGGGCACGTCATGCACACGGTAAGGCAAGGTTTTCGGCTTTTTGCCTTTCGCCACCTTTCCGATACTTTCTGCCACGGTACGGTTGGCCAGCAACATGAATTCCTCCACCAGTTTGTTGGCATCCTTGGCCACCTTGAAATATACGCTGACAGGCTTGCCCTTGTCGTCGATTTCAAAGCGCACCTCACTGCGGTCGAAGTTGATGGCCCCGTTGCTGAAACGGCGGGCGCGCAACTGTTTGGCCAGTCGGTTGAGCACAATCAGTTCTTCGGTGAAGTTCTCGGCCGGCAGGGGATTCGTCCCCTCCGGTGCCGGAAGCGGCGCGTGGTCGCCGGGTGCATGGTAATCCTCTTCCGAGGCCTCATGGTTTTGCTCCAGCACGGCCTGTACTTCCTCGTAAGTGAACCGGCGGTTGCTCCGTATGACGGTATGCGCCAGATGCCAGTCCTTCACCACGGCCTTGTCGTCCATCTTGAATATCACGCTGTAAGCCAGTTTCTCCTCATCAGGTCGCAACGAGCAGATGAAGTTGCAAAGGCGTTCGGGCAACATGGGAATGGTGCGGTCCACCAAATATACGCTGGTGGCGCGCTTCACGGCTTCCTTGTCAATCACACTGCCTTCACGCACATAGTGGGACACATCGGCTATGTGTACGCCCACCTCCCACAAGCCGCCTCCGAGCTTGCGGATGGAAAGCGCGTCGTCGAAATCCTTCGCATCCCGCGGGTCGATGGTGAACGTAGTCACGTCGCGCATGTCCTCACGCCGCGCGATTTCTTCCGCCGTAATGCCTGCATCCATCTTGTCCGCCTCGTTCTCCACATTCTGCGGATAGGTATAGGGCAATCCGTATTCGGCCAGAATGGCGTGCATCTCGGTATTGTTTTCGCCACTCATGCCGAGTATGTCGACCACTTTTCCTATCGGATTCTTGGAGCCTTCGGGCCATTCGGTAATCTTCACCACAGCCTTGTCGCCGGTCTTTCCGCCCTTCAGGGCACGCTTGGGAATGAAGATGTCATTGGCCAGCGTACGGTCTTCGGTCTGTAAAAAGGCAAAATCCTTGCGCACATCCAGGCGGCCCACGAAATTCCGGTCGCTCCGGTGCAGAATCTCTATGACCTGCGCCTCGCGCACATGATGGCGGCGGCGCGCCAGCAAAGTAACCTTCACCTTGTCGCCGTTCATGGCGCGCATGGAATTGCGTTCGGCCACCAGCACCGGTTCACCTCCGTCAGAAGGCGTCACGGTATTCTTGCCGTTTGCCTTGCGGTTGAACACAGCTTCGAACACTTGTCCCTTCGTGTTCAACTGATACTTGTGCCTGTCGGTCTCCTTGATGTAGTCGTCCATCGCCAAATCTTCCAGCAGATCCATACAAAGCATCTTCGCCGGATGGGTACCCAAATTCAGTTCCCTGAATATACGTTTGATGTCATACACCTCCTCCGGATGTTCGTGGAACAGGCCCAACAACATTTTTTCCAAATCTTTTTTCTTCAGGCGTTTCCCGCCTTTTTTCCCTGACTTACCCATATTCTCTAAGTTATAAAGGTTTGTTCTTCATGAAATCTTACCGCAAGATAAACATATTTATCCACTCCCCCCAGCATTCCTCCCTTATTTTTTCAGAATTTATATATCTTTGCAAGTCCGTAACGTATATGTAAGTATGATGAAACAAGATGAACGTGTGAAGGCCATCAACCGGGTAACGTGGGCGGGCAGCCTCGTCAACTTGATACTGGTCGTATGTAAGTTCGCCGCCGGAATCTGGGGACATAGCTCCGCCATGATTGCGGATGCCGTGCACTCGCTGTCCGACTTCGCCACCGACATTGTGGTGCTCCTGTTCGTACACATCTCCAGCAAACCGCAGGACAAAGGGCACGACTACGGACACGGCAAATATGAGACACTTGCCACTGCCGTCATCGGCATCCTGCTGTTCGCCGCAGGAATCGGCATCTGCTGGAACGGACTGATGAACGTCAAAGCCGTGTGGAACGGCGAGACACTGGAGGCACCGGGCCAGATGGCCCTGTGGGCGGCCCTCATCTCCATCGTTTCGAAAGAGGCCATCTTCCGCTACACACGGAGAATTGGCATACAGACCAACTCCGGAGCGGTCATCGCCAACGCCTGGCATCACCGTAGCGACGCCCTCTCATCCATAGGTACGGCCATAGGCATCGGCGGGGCAATCTGCCTGGGCGAACAATGGCGGGTGCTGGACCCCATGGCGGCCATAGCCGTAAGCATCTTCATTGTCAAGGTATCCATAAACCTGCTGAAACCCTGCATCGGCGAACTGACAGACAGCTCGCTACCCGACGAGACGGAAAGCCAAATCAGGGAAATCGCCGAACAGACACCCGGCGTATCCGCATTGCATAATCTGCGCACACGAAGGATAGGCAATCATTATGCCATCGAGATGCACGTACGTATGGACGGGCACCTGACTCTGTACGAAACACACGCCAAGGCTTCGGCGATAGAAAAGAAACTGAAAGAGAAATACGGAACAGATACACACGTGGGCATCCACGTGGAACCGCTGAAAAATGCAGACGGGAAATATGACGAATAATCTGAATCACATGAAAACAACCACAATGAAAATATTAGTTACCGGCGCAAGCGGCTTCATAGGCAGTTTCATCGTAGAAGAGGGACTGACACGCGGACACCGCGTATGGGCCGGGATGAGAGCATCGAGCAGCCGTAAATACCTGACGGACAAGCGTACGGAATTTGCAGAGCTGGACTTGCAGCACCCTGAGATTCTCCACGCACAACTGGAAAGATATAAAAAGGAATTCGGCGGATGGGACATCGTGGTACATGCCGCCGGAGCTACCAAATGTATACGGAAAGAGGATTTTTTCCGCACGAACACCGAGGGCACACGCAACTTAGTGAACGCACTCCGCCAACTGGACATGGTGCCCCGGCGCTTCATCTTCATCAGTTCGCTCAGTGTATTCGGCGCCATCCGCGAACAGGCTACAAGGAAACCCTCGGCAGACAATCCGTGGATTTATGCCCCTATCGAGGAAACCGACAAGCCTCAGCCCAATACGGCTTACGGTGAAAGCAAGTTGGCCGCGGAGAGATACCTCAAGGAACTGACGGATTTTCCGTATGTCATCCTGCGCCCCACCGGCGTATACGGACCGCGCGAAAAGGATTACTTCGTCATGGCACAAAGCATCAAACAGCACGTGGACTTTGCCGTCGGCTACAAACCACAGGAAATCACGTTCGTCTACGTAAAGGACCTTGTGCAGGCCGTATTCTCGGCCATGGAAAAAGAGGTGACAGGACGGGAATTTTTCATCAGCGACGGCGGTATATACCATAGTACTGATTTCAGCGACCTGGTCCGTAAGGAACTCGGTTCGCCCTTTATGGTGCGTATCAAGGCTCCCGTATGGTTTCTTCATATCGTATGTGCAATATCAGGAAAGCTCAGTGCATGGAGGAAAAAGACCGCGACACTGAACATGGACAAATACCATATCCTGTGCCAACGCAACTGGCAGTGCGACATCACCCCCGCCGTAAAGGAACTGGACTACCGTCCCGAATATCCGCTGGAAAAAGGAGTAAAGGAAACCATTGCATGGTATAAGAAGGAGGGATGGTTATGAGGTCGAGGCTGAAATGGCTTATGACGCGCGATGATATGGTCGCCGGACTTTGGCCCATCGAATGGCTGGCACTCACGTTCAGTGCGGTGACCACCGTCATCATGTGTTTTCTGTGGAACCGCATGGACCATCCGGCCGAGATGTTGGCCAGCCGTCTCGTCATCGCGGCAGGCACGCTCGTCGTCTGGCAAATCTATCGCCGCTTTCCGGTACGCCTCATGACTTTTGTCCGCATCACCATTCAGATGGGCCTGCTCTCTTTCTGGTATCCCGACACATACGAGTTCAACAGCGTGCTGCCCAACCTCGACCATATCTTCGCACATTGGGACCAGACGCTGTTCGGCTGCCAGCCGTCCTTCGTGTTCTCCGGGGCATGTCCGTGGCCATGGTTCAGCGAAGCGGTCAATATGGGTTACTTCTCATATTACCCCATGATGCTCATCGTCATGCTCTTTTTCTTCCTTTGCCGGAAAACAAGGTATGAACAGGCTTCTTTCGTCGTGATGTGTTCTTTCTTCCTTTATTACCTGATTTATATATTCCTTCCCGTGGCAGGCCCGCAGTTTTACTTCTGCGCCATCGACCCGGCACAGTTCCCCGCCGGCGACTTTCCTTCCATCGGCACATACTTTAGCTGTCACACCGACATTCTGACCGCTCCCGGCTATTCCGACGGCCTGTTCTACAAATTAGTGCACCTCGCACAAGAAGCCGGAGAAAGACCCACAGCCGCCTTTCCCTCTTCGCACATAGGCATCACCTTCATCCTGCTTTACCTGGTTTATCCCCAGGACAAGCGCCTGTTTCTTTGCCTGTTGCCGTTCGCCATATTATTAAGCCTCGCCACGGTCTATATTCAGGCGCATTACTTAGTGGATGCCATAGCCGGTGTCATCTCGTCGGTGCCGGTATTCCTGCTTAGCAAGGGCATTTACCGGCTTTACCGACGATAGGACATACAGTGCTTCCTCATTAATATTCAAAGGAACTGCCGCCCAAAAACTCGCGCAAAAGTGAGGTGGGAGGTATTTCCTTTTCCGGAACCGGTATGAAATATCGCAGGAACTTACGCAGACGGTATGCCTCGGAATACTCGGAAACGTTCTCAGGCACCTGTTCCAGCAAAGGCAACGCCTGACTGCGGATGACAGCCAACTCGAACAACAGCGCACTGTTGAACATCACGTCCGCCTCTTCCTGATAAGGGAATATCCATTTGTCTTCACCGGCCCTCACACTCGGCCAGCGGCGGATGGTGTCCAATGCCGAGCATCCGCGATACTTGTAATCACGGATGATACGGCGCAGCAAACGGTTGTCGGTCGTAGGTATGTAGTTGTGCGCATCCAGCAATATCGTGGTCAGCGCCGACACATAAATGCGGTATTTGCACTGTTCCTCTATCTGAGAGGTCAGTTCGGGATTCAGGGCGTGAATGCCTTCCAGTATCAGAATCATGTTTTCATCCAGCCGGAGTTTCCTGCCGCTTTGTTCACGTTTTCCCGTCTGGAAGTTATAACGTGGGAGTTCCACTTCCTGCCCGTCGAGCAGGGCCTGGAGCTGCGCATTGAAGAACGGGAGGTCCAACGCATACAGCGACTCGAAGTCGTACTCGCCATGCTCGTCTTTCGGCGTATGCTCGCGGTCGACGAAATAATCGTCCAAGGACACGGGGTAAGGTTTCAGGCCGTTGGCAATCAGCTGTATGGAGAGTCGCTTGCTGAAGGTGGTCTTCCCGCTGGACGAAGGACCTGCTATCAGAATCATCTTCACCGCCCCCCGTGCTTCTATCTCATCGGCGATACGCACGATTTTCTTTTCCTGAAGGGCTTCGGTCACGTTTATCAGTTGTGTCACATGTCCGGCCATACAGGCACGGTTGAAGTCACCCACCGTGTTCAGACCGAGGATGTCCTGCCAGCGATGGTGCTCGCGGAAAATATCGAGCATCTTGGGCTGGCTCACCATCTCCTCCAGCCGCGTGGGGTCTTTGCGGGACGGGATGCGCAACAACAGGCCGTCCTCATACTTCATCACGTCGAACACCCTCAGCCCTCCCGTCGAGGTCAGCAACGAACCGTAGAAGTAATCCACCGTATCGTCCAACTGATAGTAGTTCGTATAGATGGTTCCTGAACTCTCCAGCAGTTTGACCTTGCTGTTCATGCCTTGTTCACGAAACAGCTCTATGGCATCTTCCGTCGGGCTTTGTATACGGTGAAACGGAATGTCGGCATCCACAATCTCCTGCATCCTGCGCCTGATGACCGCCACATCCTCCTCTTCGAGAGGACGGCCGATGCGCAGGTCGCAGTAATATCCGCGCGCCACCGGTGTCTCGATACGCAGGAGACATCCGGGATATAAGTCCTTCACCGCCTTTACCAATACGAAGAAGAGCGAGCGGGTATAGGTGCGCATGCCCGATGCTGAGGTGGCATCGAGAAACTCCACATCCTTGGCGTTATAGATACGGTAGTGCAATCCTTCCACTTTATTGTTCACCTTGGCACTGACCGGCCCGTAGGGCATCCGGAGTCCCAATATGCGATAAGCCTCCTCCAACGTACTGCCGACCGGCACCATCACTGTTTTTTTGTTATTTTTGCAGCGGATTTTTACTTCTTGTACCATAACATTTCTTATTTTTGTGGGTAAAATCTCCCTAAATATACATATTAGGAAAGAAACGACACACTATCATTCACTTATATTTGGACAGCTCATGGTGGTTTTAGCATTTTTAAAACTTTTAGGATGCCTCGGCCTGCTGATGTACGGCACCAAACTGATGGGGGAAAGCCTTCAGAAACTTGCAGGCGACAGACTTAAACATATCCTCGACTCTCTGACCACCAACCGGTTCGTCTCTCTGCTTACGGGCGCCCTCATCACGGCCATGATACAGTCGTCCACCGCGGCATCGCTGATGACCGTCAGTTTCGTGCATGCCGGCATGCTCACCTTGTTCCAGGCACTTCCCATCCTGATGGGCGCATCGGTGGGCAATACACTCATCGCCTGGCTCATGGCCGCCGAAATCAACTTTGAGGTGAGCAACTATCTTTATCCGCTCATGCTTGTCGCTTTCCTGCTGGTGTACTACCGCAGATGGCGCGACTGGGGCGAGTCGGTATTCGGACTTTGCTTCATCCTGCTCAGCCTCGGCCTGCTCTGCCACCTGTCCGAAGACATGGAGCTGGTGCGGCAGACACAGATTCTGAACTATCTGACCGTGTCCGACGAGAACTACATCTCATATATCATCCTTTTACTGATAGGGGCCACAGTCACGTTCGCCGTGCAATCTTCCGCAGCCATCATGGCATCATCCATGATTCTTTGCTGTTCCGGCGTATGGTCCATCTATTCGGGTGTGGCCTTTGTGCTCGGTGAGAACATCGGGCGTGCCATCGTCACGTTCCGTGCCGCCTCATCGGCGGGCCTGCAGGCCCGCCGCACGGCTTTCGGGCAATCGGTATTCAACCTCTGCGGCGTGGCATGGATGTTCCTCGTCTTCCCCTACTTTGTCAACTTCCTGTGCGACCTCGTCCACGTGGACCCCACCGTCAAACGTGTGGTGGCCGACAACAGCCTGGCTTATGTGCTGGCAGCCTTCCACACAGGATTCAACCTGATTAACGCCACCCTCTTCATCGGCCTTGTCAAGCCGCTGGAGGCATTGTGCGAGAGAATGGTGGGCAAATCCCAGCGCCACAATGAAGAAGAAGGCGAACTGCGCTTCATCAACAAAGGTTTTCCCGACACGCCCGAACAGGCCATCCTCGAAGCCCGCAAGGAAATCATCAACTATACGGACATGACCGCCAGAATGTTCACCCAGACACGCTACTTGTTTTCCGTATCCAGCCGCACGGAATTCAAGAACATCTTCACGCTGGTGGAACATTACGAGGACGTGTGCGACGAGATGGAAGTGAGCATCGCCGACTACCTGAACAAAATCAGTAACCAGGAACTCACGGAACCGCTCGCCACCGCCGTCTGCGGCATGCTGCGCGAAACGGCGGAAGTGGAAAGCATCGGCGACTGCTGCCACCACATCGCCCATACGGCCATCAGAAATTACAAAAGCACACAACAGCTGACGCCCAGACAACTGGAACACATCCATCAGATGTTCCAGCTTACGGAACAGGCCATGGAACAGATGAAAACACTGCTTTCCATCCGAAAAGTGCCGCGCGAAGCCTCCACGGCCTATTATATCGAGAACGAAATCAACCGATTCCGCAAACAGCTCAGCAACCTGAATTTCTCGGATATCCACAACCACGTATACAGTTACCAGACGGGCACCATGTATATGGACGTCATCAACGAATGCGAACAACTGGCCGACTGCATCATCCACATCACGGAAGCACGCCTGGAGACCAACAAGGCATGACCGTCTGACCCGTCCCTTCATGACTTTAATGATTCCGCCCCAATACATCCGGAGTGTCTGACGACCGGACAGCCCGGCGCATACCGAAGTGCGCCGGTATTATTTTTCCGCACCCGTGAAAAACTAAGAATAAAACTTTTGTTTTTAAAAATGAAACTTTTATTCTTGAAACCAAAACTTCTGTTTTTGAAAATAAAACTTTTATTTATAGAATCGGAAAGCAGAAGGCCGAAAAGCAAAGGCATAAAAAAACATCCTGCCCCCCTAAGGGAGCAGGATGCGTATTTAACCTTATCCACATTCCGTGGGACGGAATCATTCGTCCTCGTGAGGCTCGAAGTCGTCCTTGCCGACTCCGCACAACGGACAAACCCAATCTTCGGGAATATCTTCAAAAGCCGTACCCGGAGCAATGCCCGATTCAGGATCGCCAACTTCAGGGTCGTACACCCACTGACATACTGTACAAATATACTTTTTCATTGTTTCTTTTTGTTTGAATAATTAGACATTCGCATTTAACGATGCAAGTATACTACATTTTTGCAGAATACCACATGCACCGGAGAATAGATTTTATTTTTTTAACAGCCCCGTCAGCTCCTCCATCCCTTCGGATGCCCCTTTCATCAGGTGCGTCACCCGCCGGCCCGATGTCACGTGAACCGGCTGGGGGTCTATCAGATAGATGGGCACGCCGGACGGCACGTAGTTCAGCAGGCCGGCCGCAGGATAGACATTCAGCGACGTGCCGATGACCACGAACACATCCGCCTGCATCGTCTCCTCGATGGCCGGTTCTATGGCCGGTACAGGCTCGCCGAACCAGACGATATAAGGCCGGAGCTGACTGCCGTCGGCCGCCTTGTCGCCCATCCTCACCTGCCACTCTTCCGGTTTCAGCGTACGGATGCAGGCCGGATTGTCGGGATTGCGGCTCGAAGTGACCTTCATCAGCTCACCGTGCAAGTGAATCACATGCGTGCTGCCCGCACGCTCATGCAGGTCGTCCACATTCTGCGTGATGACCGTCACCCGGAACTCCTTCTCCAACTGCGCCAGCAGTTCGTGCCCCCTGCAAGGCGACACATCCGCTAGCTGACGCCTCCGCTCGTTATAGAAACCGATGACCATCTCCGGATTGCGCGCGTACCCTTCCGGAGTTGCCACATCCTCCACCGCGTACTGCTCCCACAGCCCGCCCGCATCACGAAACGTACTTAAACCACTCTCGGCCGACATACCGGCTCCCGTCAAGACTACAACCTTTTTCATATATTTCAGCTTTTGTAACACAAAAATAGCAAAAATTCAAACCAAAAGGTCATACAGGTCAAATAAATCAATTAACTTTGCGACTTTGAATCAAACATTTTACAAAACACACAGCAATGGACAAAGTAAGTTACGCGTTGGGACTGGGTATCGGCCAACAACTCAAAAGCATGGGCGCACAAGACCTCTGTATAGACGACTTCGCACAAGCGATTAAGGATGTACTGGAAAACCGGGAACTGGCCGTATCGCATCGTGACGCACAAAGCATCGTCACTAAATATTTTCAGGAAAAAGAGGCGGAAATGAACGCTGAAAAAGAAAAGAAGGGCAAACAGGCGAAAGCCGACGGCGAGAACTTCCTCAAAGAAAACGGAAGTAAGGAAGGCGTAATCACCACCAAGTCGGGCCTACAATACACCGTGCTTCAGGAAGGAACGGGAAAAAGCCCCAAAGCCACCGACAAGGTGCGTTGCCACTATGAAGGCATGCTCATCGACGGCACACTGTTCGACAGCAGCCTGCAACGCGGCGAACCGGCCGACTTCCCCCTGAACGGCGTAATTGCCGGATGGACCGAAGGCTTGCAACTGATGAAGGAAGGGGCCAAATACCGCTTCTTCATCCCCTACCTGCTCGGCTACGGCGCAAGCGGTGCCGGCAATTCCATCCCGCCGTACAGCACGCTGATTTTCGACGTAGAATTGATTAAAGTTCTTTAAAGAAAAACGATTTTAAAATTAATATCACAATGAAAAAAACAAGTATCATCGCGGCTACAGTACTGACCGCCCTCATTTCTTCATGCAACTCTTCGGCACCGAAAGCCGACATGAAAACTGACATCGACTCATTGAGCTACTCTATCGGTATCGCACAGACCCAGGGTATGAAAGAATACCTGGCCAACCGCGTAGGAGTGGATACGGCTTACATCGACGAATTCGTCAAAGGATTGAACGAAGCCGCACAGGCCGTTGACGACAAGAAAAAGAACGCATACTACACCGGCGTATCTTTCGGCTTGCAAATCGGACAGAACATGTACAAAGGCCTGAACCATGAACTCTTCGGAGAAGACTCCACACAGACCGTAAGCATCAACAACCTCATTGCCGGTGTGGCCGCAGGCATCACAGGCAACGACTGCAAGATGACCATGGAAGAAGCTCAGGAATATACCCAGACACACATGGAAGCCATCAAGAACAAGCAGTTGGAAAAGACATACGGCGACAACAAGAAAGCCGGCGAGGAATATCTGGCCAAGATTGCCAAAGCGGAAGGCGTAAAGAAACTTGCCAACGGCGTATATTATAAGGTAATCACCGAAGGCAAGGGAGCAGTTCCCGCCGACACAAGCCGTGTGAAGGTGAATTATGAAGGCAAGCTCATCGACGGCACCGTATTCGACAGCTCTTACGAGCGCAAAGAACCTACATCATTCCGTTGCAACCAGGTTATTCCGGGATGGACCGAGGCACTGACACACATGCCCGTAGGCTCAACATGGGAAGTATACATTCCGCAGGAACAGGCATACGGCGGTCGTGAAGCCGGCAAAATCAAACCGTTCTCTGCCCTTACTTTCAAAATCGAGCTGCTCGGCATCGAAAAATAAAGCACGCACAGAACAATGAAGATTCTTAAATATGCTATATTTGCCTTTGCGCTCCTCGTCAGCTTCGACGGAGGCGCAAAGGTGAAGAAAGCCAGAAAGACCAAGGCGAAAGAGGTTGTCAAGGTAGACACCTGCTCGGTCGACACATTCAGCTACGCCATGGGTATGGCTAATACACAAGGCCTGAAGAACTACATCACAACGCGCCTGAATGTGGACACCGCCTATATGAGTTCTTTCCTTGACGGTTTCCAAAGCCAGATTTCGGTGGAAGAACAGAAGAGGTTGCAAGCCTACATGGCCGGACGGCAAATTGCCGAACAGTTGAAAGACCGAATCATACCGGACATCAACAAACAGATTACGGAAGCCGACTCCACCAAGTCGCTCAACAAGACACTGTTCATGCAGGGATTCACCGAAATGCTGAAAGGAGAACCGACACAGTTCAGCCTGACCCGCGCAGAAGAACTTGTAAACAAGCAGATAAAGTACTACAACGAGACGGCCATGGAACGCAAGTACGGCGAGAACCGCCGTGCCGGAGAAGCCTTCCTGAAAGCCAATGCCAAGAAAGACAGCGTGCAGACCCTGCCTTGCGGCGTACAATACAAAATATTGGTGAAGGGAGAAGGAGAAATCCCTACGGCCGACTCCAAGGTGAAAGTAAATTATGAAGGACGTTTGGTGGACGGCACTGTATTCGACAGTTCCTACACACGAAAGAAACCTACATCATTTGCATGCAACCAGGTAATCAAAGGATGGACCGAAGCGCTGACACACATGCCCGTCGGTTCCAAATGGGAAATCTACATCCCGCAGGAACTGGGCTACGGGGCACGTGAAGCCGGAAAAATCAAACCGTTCTCTGCATTAATTTTCACAGTAGAACTGCTTGAGATAGAAAAGTAGACTGCAAGCAAAAGCATCAAAAAAGGTACCAAATTCTGATTTGGTACCTTTTTTTTGTTAAAACAGACACAATATCAATAAAAACCACTATATTTGCTTACAAAATGTCTTCTAAACTAAAATTAAATCTCATGGAGAAAATAGATAACTTGGATAAAAAGATTCTGGAGATTATCACAGGCAACGCACGCATCCCGTTCAAAGATGTCGCAGGAGAATGCGGCGTATCACGTGCCGCCATACACCAGAGAGTACAGCGACTGATTGACATGGGAGTCATCATCGGTTCAGGATATCACGTAGACCCTAAAACGTTAGGTTACAGCACATGCACATACGTAGGTATCACGCTCGAACGCGGCTCCATGTACAAACGGGTAGTGGAAGAGTTGAACCACATACCGGAAGTCGTGGAATGCCACTTCACCACCGGTCCCTACACCATGCTTGTCAAGCTGTACGCTTGCGACAACACACACCTGATGGACCTGCTGAACAACAAACTTCAAGAGATTCCGGGCGTGATTTCTACAGAAACCCTGATTTCACTCGAACAGAGCATCAACAAGGAAGTACCCATCGGATTGGACAAGAAATAAGGCAATATGAATGCTGATTACTATGACTGGGCGGCCGTTTACGACCGCCTTCATGCTCATTATCCGGGCTATAAACGTCAGCCGGTCATAGGCATCACCGGAAACTTCGGTGAGAAAGGATGCGAATTGGCCGAAGGTTATTTCGAATCAGTATTGAAGGCTGGTGGAACGCCCCTCATCATCCCACCTTTTGAAGACAGAGACGCAATGGCCGGCGTACTGGACCGCATCGACGGACTCCTGCTCTCCGGCGGAGGAGACCTTAATCCGCTATTCATAGGAGAAGAGCCGAGCCCGCAACTCCATTCGGTCAACTACAAACGCGATCTGGCCGAACTGTTGCTCATACGCCTGGCCTTCGATCGCCAGATACCTATCCTCGGAATATGCCGCGGCATACAAATGCTGGCCGCCGCACTGGGCGGAACGATATATCAAGACATTCATACACAATGCCCCGCCCCGCTTATCGGACATGACCAACAGCTGGACCGCCGCTATGCCTCGCATACCGTGCAGGCCACTACGGACAGCACGATACTCAAACCCCTGATGGGCGAACGTCCTTTTCCCGTCAACTCTTTCCATCATCAGGCTGTCAAAGCACCGGGACCTCACCTGAAAGTCTGCGCCACCTCGCCGGACGGACTCATCGAAGCCGTAGAGTCGTCGGAATGCAAGTCGATACTGGGCGTGCAGTGGCATCCCGAATGCTTTATCCTCAGGCAGGACCAATCCATGATGCCCTTGTTCGAATGGCTCACAGGCGAAGCCGCCTCGTTCGGCAAAGCCAAGGAGATACACGGGAGGACACTTACGCTGGACAGCCATTGCGACACACCGATGTTCTTCCATGAACACATCGATTTCCACCGGCGCGACCCACGCATCCTCGTGGACCTTCATAAAATGACGGAAGGACACCTCGACGCCACCATCATGGTGGCTTATCTGGAACAGGGAGAACGCACCGACGAGGCATTATTGGCCGCCACGGCAAAGGCCAACCGCATACTGAACCAAATAGAAGAAATGGCGGCAAACAACTGCACTGCCGTAGATATAGCCCGGACACCGGCAGACCTCCTGCGGCTCAAAAAGGTGGGCAAGAAGGCCATCATGCTGGGCATTGAAAACGGATACGCCATAGGAAAAGACCTGTCGAGGCTCGAACACTTCCGCAACCGGGGCGTCGTATATATGACGTTGTGTCACAACGGGGACAACGACCTGTGCGATTCGGCACGCGGACAGAAAGAGCACGGCGGACTGAGCGCATTGGGACGGGAAGCCGTCATCGAGATGAACCGTCTCGGTATCATGGCAGACCTCTCGCACGCTGCGGAAAGCAGTTTCTACGACGCATTGGAACTGAGCCGCACACCCATTGTATGCTCACACTCGTCATGCCGTGCCTTGTGCGATGTGCCGCGCAACCTGACGGACGAACAGATGAAAGCCCTCGCCCGAAAAGGCGGAGTGGCACAAATCACGCTGTATAAAGGATTCCTGCGCAAGGACGGACAAGCCTGCATACTCGACGCCATCGAGCACCTGAACCATGCGGTAAACGTCATGGGCGTCGAACATGTAGGCATCGGCACGGACTTCGACGGAGACGGCGGCATTCCCGGATGCGCCTCAGCTTCGGAAATCATCAACCTAACCCGCCGACTGCTGGCGGAACGGTACAGTGAAGAGGATATTGCCCGCATCTGGGGAGGCAATTTCCTGAGAGTCATGCAACTTGTACAAGACAGTAAAGAAAAATAATCCGCAAAGTAGAATGAAAAGAACCCTATTGACCATATCCTACGGCATCGCGGCCGTATTCATGCTGTTGGCCCCGTCTTCCTGCCGGTTGTCGGCCGGCAAGCAGGCTGCCGGCGCAGACACCATCGTCATGGCACAGGCCCCGACGTTCGATGCCGACAGCGCATACGCCTACACAGACGCACAATGCAGCTTCGGGCCGCGCGTACCGAACAGTGACGCACACCGCAGATGCGGAGATTACATAGCCGCACAGTTCACACGTTTCGGAGCCACAGTCACCAACCAGTATGCGGACCTCGCGGCATACGACGGGACGGTGCTGAAAGCGCGCAACATCATTGCCTCGTATAATCCCGAAGCCGATATACGCATACTGATTTGCGGACATTGGGACAGCCGCCCGTGGGCGGACAACGACCCCGACCCGGCCAACCACCGACGCCCCGTACTCGCCGCCAACGATGCCGCCAGCGATGTGGCCGTCATGCTTGAGATGGCACGGCAGATACAGCTTCACCCGATGAACATCGGCGTAGACTTCATCTGCTTCGATGCGGAAGACTACGGACAACCGCAATGGGACGACAAGGAATATCCTTCGGACGGCTGGTGCTTAGGCTCGCAATACTGGGCGGAGAATCCCCATGTATACGCCTACCGCGCCCGTTTCGGTATCCTTATGGACATGGTGGGCGGACAGGGCGCCGTTTTCCGTAAAGAAGGGTTCTCGCTGAATTTCGCGTCACAGGTAGTCGACCTTGTATGGAAAACCGCGGCGCAATGCGGCTACGGGAACTATTTCTCCACGGAAGAAGGAGGCTATGTCACCGACGACCACCTTCCGGTGAACCGCACCGCACAAATACCCTGCATAGACATCATTCCGCACTTCACGGACGGCCCGTCGGGTTTCGGCCCCACGTGGCATACGGTGGAAGATGACATGCAGCACATAGACAAAAACGTACTGAAAGCGGTCGGACAGACCGTGCTCCAGGTGATTTACAACGAAAACCGATAAATATGAAAACAATAGACGAACTTCAAGACGAGGTCATCGAAGAATTCGGCGACTTCGACGACTGGATGGACAGATACCAGCTGCTCATCGACCTGGGAAGCGAACAGGAAGCGCTCCCCGACACATACAAGACCGAGCAGAACCTCATCGACGGCTGCCAAAGCCGCGTGTGGCTGCAAGCCGACTACGAGGACGGTGTGGTGACGTTCCGTGCCGAGAGCGATGCGCTGATTGTAAAAGGTATCGTTGCCTTGCTGGTAAGGGTTCTCAGCGGACACACCCCCGATGAAATCCTCCATGCCGACCTTTATTTCATCGACCGCATCGGTCTGAAAGAACATCTCTCTCCCACCCGAAGCAACGGGTTGGTGGCCATGCTGAAACAAATGAAGATGTACGCCCTGGCTTTCAAAGCGAAAGAACAGGCCTGACCGATACAAGCCGACGGTGAAGGAGTGACGCCATTGCGGATTCAATGTTCCGGCACTCCCCCGCCGTCCCCTTATCCTCCGATACGGGAAGTCCGGCACATCCCAACCCATCAACCGGAGAGGAACGAAAAACCTTACCGCCTCTGACCGGAAAACATAAGATGTGGAAAAATCTTCCACACTGACAACCTCTTGCCATACACAATTTTCCTTATATTTGTCTTCTAACTTACCAACCTTAGAAGTTGCGCCCGACACGGACATAGGGTATACGAAGATGAAAACACAGAAAATCCTTTCACGGTTCGGCCTCTTGTTGGGCATCGCACTGGCATTCGCCTCATGCAGCAAGACGAAACTGCAAATCCTGCTTGAAGCTGCCAACAAAGAGTGCCCTGTCTCAATGGGGCTGTTGGGGGAAATCAGCAGCATCACTTATGAAGACAACACCGTGTTCTTCAACTATGAGATAAATGAAGACATTGTCAACATCGACATACTGGAATCCAATGCCGAGACCTTAAAGGCCAACGCCATCATTGCCCTTCAGAACTCCACAGGCGAGACAAAGGAACTGATGGCTGAAATCAAGAATGCCGGGGCAGGCCTTTCCTTGGCCTTCAAGGGCAAGCAGAGTGGAAAAACAACCACCTTCGAATTGACACCTGAGGAAATAGCTACCATAGGCAGTACTTCTGCAGCAGATTCAGACCCTGCAGTCCAGTTAGAAGCCCTCTTGAAAAGCGCCAACATGCAACTGCCAAGGGAGGACGGTCCGGGAATGGTATCGGAGAGCGCGACCGTAGAAGGTGATTACGTGGTATACACTTTAAAAGTAGACGAGGACATCCACTCCATCCAAGAACTCAACGCACAGAAGAAACAGATAAAGGATAACATAAAAAATATGTTTGCCAACCCGGACCTGGTCATGCAACAAGAAATCGCCATCTACAAGAACGCAGGGAAGGGCCTCATCTACAAGTATGTGGGCAACCAAAGCGGAGAGACCTGTGTGGTCGAGATAGACGCTGACGAACTGTAAGCCGCCCTATACCTGTATATAATAGGAACAGGAGCGCAACGCGCCGGCTCAAAATGTAAAGAAATCGCTCACAGGTGAAGAATCGATTCCTCACAGGTGAAGAACCGGTTCTTCACCTGTGAGCATTTTAATGTTCTCTTGTACCCGCCGGCACAAGGTCTATTGCCCGTTGACATGCTCGCGCACCATCATCCTCGCCTGTTCCAGAATATCGAACAATCCGTCCACGGTTTCGGCACGCAGCATGGCGATGCGCGTCTCGCGGAAATTCGGTATTCCCTTGAATACGGGCGAAGCGGCAAGATGGCGGCGACTGTGCAGGATACCGCGGTATTCGTCTATGCGGCGCACGCTGGTAAGCACCTGCTCCCTGAGCACGTCGATTTTCCAGTCGGCACTCATCACGGGATAATCGCTCGCTACCACATCGGACAAGCCGCAACCGTCCTTGCCGGAATGCAGGAAATCCGTAATCTCCTTGAAAATCCAGGGGCGTCCGAATGTGGCGCGCCCCACCATCACGGCATCCACGCCATAACGGTCGAAACATTCCTTTGCCCGTTCGGGCGAGTCGATGTCACCGTTGCCGATAATCGGTATGCGCATGCGGGGATTGTTCTTCACCTCACCGATGAGCGTCCAGTCCGCCTCGCCGGTGTACATCTGTGCCCGCGTGCGTCCGTGAATGGTCAATGCCGCTATGCCACAGTCCTGCAAGCGTTCGGCCAATTCCACGATAATCTTGTCCGAACCGTCCCATCCCAGGCGGGTCTTGACCGTTACGGGTATATCCACCGCCTTCACCACGGCTTGCGTAATCTCCAGCATCTTGGGCACATTACGGAGCATCCCCGCACCGGCGCCCTTGCCGGCCACGCGCTTCACGGGACATCCGAAGTTCAGGTCGAGCACATCGGGATGCGCCTGATCCACCACAATCCTGGCGGCCTCCACCATCGGTTCCGTTTCCTTTCCATATATCTGGATGGCCACCGGCCGTTCGTCGTCACTCACCTTCAGTTTCTCCAGACTGCGGTTCACCATCCGTATAAGCGCATCGGCAGCCACAAACTCGGAATACACCATCGCGGCTCCCATCCGTTTGCACAGCAAGCGGAAACCGATGTCCGTCACGTCCTCCATCGGCGCAAGAAAGACCGGATAAGGACCAAATTCCACATTCCCTATTTTCATACCGCAAAGGTATATAAAAAAGTCGGTTTTACGATGGCCGGTATCCATACAACGGGGAGAAAGGGTACAGAAAGAAGCCCTGAAAGTTCTTCATGAAGAGCTTTCAGGGCTTACATCCAATCCCACAAGTCTTTCTTGAGGAAAGACTCCTTACTTGTTGTTCTCTATCGTACAGATGCTGACGCGGTTCCAATCAGGCTCCTCGAACATGTCGCCCACTCCGAGGCCCTGTGCCGTGATACGGCTGGCGTCAATCTTGTATTTGTTAATCAGCATGGTTCTGACAGCTTCTGCACGCTGGTTAGCAATACGCGTGTTGACATCGACGTTACCTTCGGGAGAAGCATAACCGAGAATCGTCACAGTGGCGTTCTTATGATTCTTCAGGTAAACTGCGATACGCTCTACATTAGGCTGCTGCGAAGCGTCGATAATGGTCTTTCCCTGACGGAACGTAACTACCGACTCCAATGTGTTGCGGTTGTTGGTCACTACCTGAGGCGCCTTGTTCTGACAATCCTTCAAAGCCTTCTCCAGGTCGGCAGACTTCATTTCCTGTTTACGCAGGGCATTCTGAGTGCTTCTCAAATCGTTGTCCTTTCCGGCTGCCTCCTGTCTCAAGTTGTTGATTGTAGCGTTCAATGCGCTGACCTCTTCCGCGTCATAAGCCCTGACTTTCGTCATGTAATGTTCTCCGTTGCTGTTCTTGAAGCGGTAGGTCACACCTGCCGTGATTTCCCAATTGGCATAGTTGGCGTTGAACGTGGAATGGGTATTCTCCCTTCCGGCATCACGCATATCCATATCCCAGAAGATGGCAGGCTTGATACCTATCGTCCAGGCTTTTTTCTTGCCTACATTGAAGTTGAAGTTAGCACCGGCCTTGGCCGCCAGGAAGTTCCCGTCTTTGTTGTCCGGGTAAATGTCCATTACGCGCAACCATCCGAAGCCGCCGACAGCCTCAACCTCGAACAGGCGCGGCTTTCCGTTGTAGCCGGCAAAGAGGTTGTTCAGATTCAGACGGTGCAGCAACATGACATCGAAGGCATCGAATACCGTGGCACTTTTCTGGATGGCCTTCGGACTTTGCGTATTGACAGTCCAATAACTTTCAAACGTCACGCCATAAAGTGGAGACACTTGCTTGTTGACATCAAGACCGACCACCGCGCGTGAGTTCTTTATAAATTTACTGTGGGTAAGCGGGCTTACTATACCGCCGTTGATTCCAACTGACCAGTTGTCACCGAACTTGTTCCCTGACAGGTTCTGAGCGTTCAGGCTACCTAAGCCTACAAGGCTCGCTAATACAAATAAAGACTTTTTCATAATTTCATAATTTGGTTTGTTATACATCGCAAAGATAATTCGTTTCGAGTTTCTTCAATCACGGATAATCTTATTAAATGTTAGGAGACAGTTGTTTTATGTAAAAAAATAAGGAGACTGTCTCCAGCCTCCTTATTTTATATAAAATTCACAAGATTACTTTACCACGCAGATGCTTGCACGGTTGTAGTTCGGAGTCTTGAATACATTGCCCACACCCTTGCCTTGCGTTTCGATTCTGTCGGCACTGATATGATAAGTATTTACCAATACTTTCTTCACTGCTTCAGCACGTTTCTGAGCCAGTCTTTCGTTGAATGCGGCATTGCCTTCAGGAGAAGCGTAACCGGAGATGGAAACCTTCACATCCTTGTTCTCGTTCAAGTAAGTAGCCAGACGATCGATGTTAGGCATCTGGAGTGCATCCACCTTGCTGCTACTCTGACGGAAGATGACGATGAACTCGTCTGTTCCGGCACCCTGTACAACTTTGGTCTCAGGCTTTTTGTTGCGGCAGTCGTTCAGATCCTTCTGCAAATCGTTGATGGTGTTCTGTGCATTCTGCAAAGCACGGTCCTTGCTTGCTGCTTCAGCTTCCATAGAACTTATAGTTGCATTCAATGCGGCAATTTCGTCAAGATGTGAGCAACCGTTAGAATAGTAGTGTTTGCCGTTGCTGTTCTTGAAGTGGTAGGTCAGACCTGCAGTAATCTCCCACGTTGCCTGATTGGCCGTGTAGTTCAGATGGTCCTGCTCTTTAATGGTCATGTTCCAGATAATCGCCGGTTTCACACTGACGGTCCATGCCTTCTGCTCACCCAAGTTAAAGTTGAGGTTCAAGCCTGCCTTTGAAGTTACCCAGTTGGCGTCAACTCCGCCTTTTCTCGTCTCATAGGCATCATTTATATGCAACCATCCGAAACCGCCGACAGCTTCAACTTCAAACAAACTGGGTTTGCCTTTATAGCGTGAAAATACATTATTAAGATTCACACGGTGCAACAGCATCAGGTTACTTGCATCGAAAGCGGCCTGGCTATCGAATGTATTGATGCTCCACATGTTTTCAACAGTCAAACCATAAATCGGGGAGAACTGCTTGTTGACATTCACACCCATTGTGGCGCGTGCATTCTTGAAAAATGCGCTGTGTGTAAGCGGACTTACAATACCACCTTGAATACCGACCGACCAATTGTCGCGGAATTTGATGCTCTGCTGCTCTGTCTGTGCGCTCAGGCTGCTTACGCCCATCACGCCTGCTAATAAAAGTAGAGACTTTTTCATAATTATTCTTCTTAAATTAATAAATATTGCTATTTCGTTGCAAATATACATTATATTCATGAAACAATAGCATATTACCTATGTTATTAAATGAA
Source organism: uncultured Paraprevotella sp. (assembly GCA_900548345.1). Lineage (GTDB taxonomy): Bacteria > Bacteroidota > Bacteroidia > Bacteroidales > Bacteroidaceae > Paraprevotella. Next base: position 133,103 of record URKA01000001.1, read on the forward strand.
AAAAAGAAGGCTTCCTCCTTCTTTTTTTCATTTAATAACATCAGAATCCCACTTTGACAAGATTCTTACGTCCTAAACCAAATGTCCGATAAGTTCTTCCCTCTCTCCAGGGAGCAAATCTATCACCGGAATTTCAATCATTGTATAGCACCCCGGCTGCTGTTTCATCGACGCACGCGCCGCACATACGAGCACCTGTCCGGTCAGGGCTGGATTATTGATGTGCATGTTGAACTCGAACAACTGGTTTTGTGTCTTGCCGGATACGCCCTTACGCGTCAGGTTCACGCCGTGCCCCATATCCAACAGTTCATCCACGCAAAGCACCTGCATGACATGTGTCTCGTCGTTGACAAAATAGGGGTCGTTCTTGATGGCTGCCGCTACTTTATCAAACTCATAACCGTCCTTCACTTCAATATATACCATGCGACGATGTATTCCTGTTCCCGTCGGTATGGTCATGGAAAGTGCGGCCTTGACGCCTTCTACGGCTTTGACTGCTACCGTATGCCCCATACTCATACCCGGACCGAAGTTGGTGTAAGTAATCCCTTTGGGAGCAATGGCCTGCAACATCGTGCGCACGATGGAATCGCTTCCTGGGTCCCATCCGGCAGAAATGACAGAAACGGCCTGTCCTTCCCTGGCACTTTCGCCCAATGAACGGCGAAGTGCCGTGATTTGCGTATGGATATCGAAACTGTCCACTGTGTTGATGCCTAAGGCCAATATCTCCTTTGCATACTTTTCCACACTGCGAGTCGGTGTGGCCAAAATGGCCACATCCACATCTTCCAGTTCACGAATGTCTTTAACGACCTCGTATCCGGCCAGTTCTTGGGGTTTGTTTTCCGCACCGTTCCGGCGAACGATACCTGCCACCTCAAAATCGGGGGCGGCTTCGAGTGCCTGGAGCGTGTAATGTCCGATGTTGCCGTATCCGACAACTGCAGCTCTTATCTTTTTCATCTTATCGTGTATTTATTGGTTTGGTGTTATTCTTCGTTCTGGAACATCGGGTCCCAAGCCGGCAGGCGGACAGGTTTTTGCTTCAATATATCCAGAATATTCTGCGGACAGTACTTCTTGTTCGCCACCACACGGAACATGTATTCATCAAACCATTCGTCTGTCATAATCAGATGACCCTTGAACCCGTATGTCGGCCCCCAACTGTTCTCCACCATCCACTTCCTGGGTTTTCCCTCATCGTCGAGGTCTACAGCCATCAGTGTCATGGCGTGCGTACTTCCGCTGTCGAAACTTTGGATACGTTGTTTCTTATTCATGCCGAATGTCGTACCGAACAGACTTTCATAATCATAGTTCTTCAGGTCGAGCATTCCGGTCTTGGGGTTGAGGTATTTGCCCACATCGCAGCTGAAATACATCATCGTGCTGTCTTTCAGGCTGGCTATGGCAATCTTCTTGATGTCCTCTATCGGCAGATTAAGGTACAGCCAGTTATGACCGTCGTATGTGTGGCGGTCGTAATCAATCTCGTATACCTTATTATATTCGCGCGAGGGGTCATTCATCAGCATCACATAGTTGGCATTCAAGTCTTCACCGCCACAAACTTCCTTATAAAAGCTCTGGGGGGTATAAGTCTTGGGAGTCTCCGTGTATTTTCCGTCCTTCTTCGGTGCCCATTCAAATGAGGCCGGAGGCTGTCCGTATGCATATACAAGCATACGGTACACTGTTTTCAGCATATCCACCTTCTCCTGTTCCAGAGCCTTTACAGACGCTCCTTCTGCGGCTTTCTCGCGGAGTTGTATGCCGAACTCGCGGAGTTTCCTTTTCAGCAGGGAAGAAAACTCACTTGTGTTATTACTATTGTATGTTTCCGCCATGACATCTTTCGGCACAAGACCGTATTTCGCAATCAGGTCGGACACTCCGGTAAACTGTCCGCCGTCGCTCAACGGGTTACGGAACAACCATTCCACCATTTTGTCGTCAAGCGGCTGTTTGCGCGTATCGATGATGCCCTGGAGGAACAGATTGCTTTTCTCCAACTGGTCGTAGAAGAACGTATAGGCGTGTGAGAAGAAGAAATCCTTCATCCCCGTGCGGGCCATGACTTGGGCACGCAACACGTTGGTTCCCGTGAACAGCCAGCAACGTCCGCTTTTCTGTTGGTCGGAAATGCCAGAGCTTTTCACCCGGTTACTGAACCACGTGTCGGGAGCGGCGGTGTTCTCCTGGCTCAATGTAAGCTGTTTGATGGAATTCGCACTCACCGCATTGCGGATGGCTTTGTCCGTAACATTGTGTCCGTAACTCTCCGAAAGTGTCTTCAACACTTCGGGTGTGAGGGCCGACTGTGCCATGGCTGTACAGATACCGCCGGCGAGGGCCCAACAAAACATGAATCTTTTCATTACACCTTATTTAATATATTCAGCCCAGTCTGTCAGTCTCATATCTCCCTTACGCATGAGCGTGTCGTGCATGGCAAAAGCCGCCGACAGGCAATGATGCGTATGTCCGCCGTTCTTGGCTGCGTATTTCATGTAATCGGTCAGGAGAGGACGGTAATCGGGATGGGCCACCTGTATGATAGCCTCGGCTTTCTCCATGGCACATTTGCCGCGAAGGTCGGCCACACCGTATTCGGTAATCACGGCATCCACGAAATGGCTGGTATGGTCGATATGCGAGCAGAACGGCACAATGCTGCTGATGCAGCCTCCCTTGGTTGTGGAACCGCAAGTGAAGATACTCAAGTAAGCATTGTTCGTAAAGTCTGCCGAACCGCCGATACCGTTCATCATCTTCGTGCCACAGATTTTCGTAGAGTTCACATGACCATAGATATCCGCCTCGATAGCCGTATTCAGTGAGCATACGCCGATACGTGCGATGACTTCGGGACTGTTGGATATCTCAGAAGGACGCAACACGAGTTTGTCCTTGAAGAAGTCCATGTCATTGTATATGCCCTGCAGGCATTCGTTCGTCACGGTAAGCGAACAAGCGGAGGCCGAGCGCACACGCCCGTCTCTCATCAGTTGCACGGGAGCATCCTGAAGCACCTCGGTGTAGATGCTGAAATCCGGAATATCGGGACACTGGCCCAATGCACCGAGCACGGCATTGGCTCCGCTGCCCACACCACTTTGCAGATTGAGGAATGTGGGAGGTATCTTGCCGCTCTTCATGTTGGCGAGCAGGAAATCCGCCACGTTCATACCGATTTGCGTCGTAATGGGGTCGGCATCCTTGAAGGCGCGCGCCTCGTCAGGTATATCACATTCGATAACCCCCATGATGCGGTCGGCATCCACTTCAACATACGGTTTGCCTATCCTGTCGCTCGCCTTCGTAATCATGATGGGTGTACGGAAGGGATGGTCTTCGATTTCATACACATCGTGTATACCCATACATTTCTTGCTGTGGAAGGCGTTCAACTCGATAATGATGCCCTTCTTGGCCAGACGGCACACCGTGGGACTGATACCTCCTGCAGCCGTCAGATAGATACGGGCCTTTCCGCCCACCTTTTCCACTTCGCAGGCCTCTATGATGGCCCAATCCACCTCGCCCAGATAACCTTGCCGAATCTGTGTGGCCATATTGGACAGGTTGAGGTCGGAATAGGAAATCTCGTTGTTGTTGACATGTGTACGGAAGTCCTTGTTGGTCGTATATGGAGCACGGAACTTGATAGCCTGCGCATTGGCCAGCATCCCGTCACAACTCTGTCCGGTGGATGCACCTGTGAGGATATTGATTTTAAAATCCCTTCCCTCCGCATGTTCGGCTTCCGCCCTTCTGGCAATTTCCGCCGGCACACATTTGGGAACACCTGCAGGCGTAAAGCCGCTCAGGCCGATACAATCTCCGTTTTGGATAAAAGCCGCTGCTTCTGCAGCCGTAATCTTGTTGAATGCCATAGAATAAATGCTTAACGTTATTTACTTTTCGATATATGTTCGCAAAGATAATTCTTTTTTTTGAAAAGCACGATGGAAAAGACAGCATTTCACGGCATTTCAGCGACTACACCACCTCATTGAATTGCCGACCTGTTCTCATCGCCTCGCACACAGGTGTGCGTTCGTACGAGAACAGGTCGGCAATTCAGCATTGTTAAGTCATTGATTTATAACACACTTAAAAAGGCCGTAAAAACGACCTAAAAAAGCGTCGGGAACTTCACAGCTCCCGACGCCTCACTAAACCTTAACTATGAAAAAATCTAATGTTTTTATTCACAAGCAAAGTTCTGAATTATTTATGTTAAAACAAATAGCTGATTATGAGTTTAACCTTGCCTTAACTTTATTTAATACCAAACCCGCCATCTTTCACTTCTTTGCACAAAACGGATGATTTGAATATGCTTGATTTTGCGTATCTTTGCGCCCGTAAAACCGGAAGGGGGCCTTTCCGGCTTACATTTGAACTTGAAAACCCATCATGAAGAAACTTTTCATAGAAACATACGGCTGCCAGATGAACGTGGCAGACAGCGAAGTGGTCGCCTCCGTCATGCAAATGGCCGGATACGAGGTATGCGAGTCTTTGGACGAGGCCGACGCCGTTTTCCTGAACACATGTTCCGTCCGCGACAATGCCGAACAGAAAATCATCAACCGGCTGGAATTCCTCCATGCCATGAAACGCAAAGGACGCCGGCTGATTGTCGGCGTACTGGGATGTATGGCGGAACGGGTAAAGGAGAATTTGCTCGAAAAGCATCATGCCGACATCGTGGCCGGACCGGACGCCTACCTTTCGTTGCCCGACCTCATCCTACAGGTAGAGGCCGGACATAAGGCTATCAACGTGGAACTATCCACCACAGAAACTTATAAGGACGTCATCCCTCAACGCATCTGCGGACCGCACATCTCAGGCTTTGTCAGCATCATGCGGGGATGCAACAACTTCTGCCACTACTGCATCGTTCCTTATACACGAGGACGCGAACGCAGTCGGGATGTAGAGAGCATACTCGCGGAAGTTCGCGACCTGAAATCGAAAGGATACAAGGAAGTGACGCTACTGGGACAGAACGTCAATTCATACCGTTACGAATGCAACGAACACACGGTAACATTCCCGGAACTCCTGCGCATGGTGGCGCACGAGGCCAAGGGAATGAGAGTTAGGTTCACCACATCCCACCCAAAAGACATGAGCGACGACACGCTCCGTGTGATTGCGGAAGAGCCGAATGTATGCCGCCATATCCACCTGCCCGTGCAAAGCGGAAGCAACCGCATACTGAAACTGATGAACCGGAAATACACACGCGAATGGTATCTCGACCGTGTGGCTGCCATACGGCGTATCATCCCCGACTGCGGATTGTCTACAGACATCTTCTCCGGTTACTGCAGCGAGACTGAAGATGACCACAAGGAATCGCTGTCGCTCATGCGCGAATGCGGCTACGACAGCGCCTTTATGTTCAAATACTCCGAACGGCCGGGCACATACGCCTCGAAAAACCTTCCTGACGACATACCGGAAGAGACCAAGGTGCGTCGTCTGAACGAGCTGATAGCCTTGCAGAACGAACTTTCAGCCGAAAGCAACCGCAGATGCGAAGGCCGCACATACGAAGTATTGGCTGAAGGCGTCAGCAAGCGTTCCAAGAACCAGCTTTACGGCCGGACCGAGCAGAACAAGGTCGTGGTGTTCGACCGCAACCAGCATCACATTGGCGATTTCATAAAGGTAAGAATCACGGAAAGTTCTTCTGCCACCCTGAAAGGTGTGGTTGAGGACGACGCCCCTGCAAGTTAAACACTGTTAAAAGCAGAAGCATTCCTTACGTTTTATTGTATTTTTGTAAATTACACTAATATGCTCGGTTTGAAGTGATGGGAAAGAAAAAGACAAAAGGTTCTTTAGGTATGCAGTGGTTCACCACGGGAGTCAGCACTATGCTCGTGCTGGTTTTATTGGGCATGGTGATGTTTTTCATCCTCTTTGCCGGCCGGCTGTCCGATTCGGTGAAAGAGAACCTGACCGTGATGGTGCTGGTATCCGATGAAGCCGGAGAGTCTGACATTCTGCGATTTCGCACAGCGTTGAAAGACGCGCCCTACATCGCCGGAATAACCTACATATCCAAGGACCAGGCTTTGAAGGAATACGTGAAATCCAAAGGAAGCGACCCTTCGGAATTCCTGGGCAAGAACCCCTTTACAGCTTCCTTCGAACTGCGGATGGATGCGCTTTACGCCAACACGGACAGCCTGTCGAAAATTACGGCAGGCCTGAAAAAGGACGCTTGTGTGGAAGATGTCATCTACCAACGCGAATTAGTGGATTCCATCAACGAGAACATCCGACGCGTCAGTTACGTACTGCTCACACTGGCGGCATTGCTTGCACTTGTCTCACTGGCCCTCATCAACAATACAGTGCGCCTGAGCATCTACTCCGGACGTTTCGTCATCCGCACCATGAAACTGGTAGGCGCAAGCTGGGGGTTCATCCGTCGCCCGTTCATGTGGCGCAGTTTCCGGCTCGGTTTCCTGTCCGCCCTGTTCGCCGACGGAATCTTGCTGGCCGGCGTACACACTTTGTTGCGGTACGACCCTTCACTGAGCGAATACATCCCGATAAGGATGCTGGCCGAAGTAGGGCTGGCTGTACTATGCTTCGGCCTGCTGCTCACCTTATGCTGCACCTACTTCTGCGTGAACAAATATCTGCGTAAGAAGTCCTCGGACATGTATTGAATCAAGAAACAACAGAAAAAAAAGACCATGGATAAAAGAAACTTTGCATTCGACAAAATGAACTTCATTTTGCTGGCCGTCGGAATGGCAGTCGTCATCATCGGTTTTATTCTCATGTCCGGTTCCGGAAGCACCGAAACGACATTCAACCCCGACATATTCAGCGTGCGCCGCATCAAGGTAGCCCCGGCCGTATGCCTTTTCGGCTTCCTGTTCATCATCTATGCCATCTTGCGCAAGCCGAAGAATGATTAAGGAATGAATAATTAAGGAATAAATAAATAATTAAATAAAGAATGAGAGAATATGGGAACTGGACTTATGTTCATTCCTTAATTCTTTCATTGTTCATGAATGAATATTATGGATGCAGCAGAAGCATTGGTAATGGGACTCATCCAAGGACTTACGGAATATCTACCCGTAAGCAGCAGCGGACATCTGGCCGTAGCTTCCCATTTCGTCGGAATAGACGGCGAGGCAAACCTGACTTTTACGGTGGCTGTACATGTGGCAACCGTGCTCAGCACTTTAGTGATTCTACGGAAAGAGATTTTCTGGATATTCAGAGGACTCTTCGATTTCAGCACACCAGGCATGAACGCCGAGCAACGTTATGCGCTGAACATCATTGTTTCCATGATTCCGGTGGGAATCGTGGGCGTGTTCTTCAAGGATTATGTAGAAGAGATATTCGGCAGCGGGCTGCTTGTCGTAGGCATATGCCTGCTTCTGACTGCACTGCTGCTCACATTCTCCTATTACGCCCGCCCGCGCCGTAAAGAAAACATTTCGCTGCGTGATGCCTTCATCATCGGAATCTCACAGGCATGTGCCGTATTGCCCGGCCTGTCACGTTCCGGCACGACAATCGCAACAGGACTTCTTTTGGGCAACGACAAGGCGAAGCTGGCCCAGTTCTCCTTCCTTATGGTCATCCCGCCCATCTTGGGAGAAGCGATATTGGACATTGCAAAAGGAATATCGGAAGGAGCCGCAGCCGCTTCGGCCGGAATCGGACTCGGCCCGCTTGTCATCGGATTCATGGCGGCATTCGTATCCGGATGTATCGCATGCAAATGGATGATTGATATCGTAAGGAAAGGCAAACTGATTTATCTTGCCTGCTATTGTGCCGTCGTAGGCATCGCTTTGATAGCTTACACTTGTTTTGTATAACCCAAAAACTCGACTACGTGGATTTCTGTAAAGGTGAAGTGCTGGCTTTTGACAAGCCCTACGGTTGGACATCGTTCGCCCTGGTGGCGAAAGTACGCTACCAGTTATGCCGGCGGATGGGCATCAAGAAACTGAAAGTAGGGCATGCCGGAACGCTCGACCCTTTGGCCACCGGTGTATTGACAATATGTACGGGCAAGGCAACGAAGCGCATAGAAGAACTTCAGGCTCATACCAAGGAATATGTAGCCACCCTGCGCCTGGGAGCCACCACCCCCTCGTTCGATTTGGAAAAGCCGATAGATGCGGAATACCCTACGGAACACATCACACGCGAGTTGGTAGAAGAAGCACTGACACGTTTCACAGGAACAATCCAACAGGTGCCGCCTGTATTCTCCGCATGCAAAGTGAACGGAAGCCGGGCATACGACCTGGCACGCAAAGGTGAGAACGTAGAGTTGAAAGCCAAGACCCTCGTCATCGACGAGATGGAACTGCTGCGTTACGACTTGCCGGAAATAGACATACGGGTAGTGTGCAGCAAAGGCACATACATCCGGGCATTGGCACGCGACATCGGAGAAGCCCTGCGCAGCGGCGCGCATCTGACGGCACTTCGCCGCACACGGGTGGGCGACATAAAGGCCGAAGACTGCCTGCACATCGAAGACTTCCCACAATGGCTGGAAGAACAGACGATTGAAACAACAGAAGAACATTAATTTATATAAAAGACCATTTGATTATGAAGCTGTCACAATTCAAATTCAAATTGCCAGAAGAGCAGATTGCACTCTATCCTACCCACCACCGCGACGAGTCGCGCCTTATGGTGTTGCATAAGAAGAGCGGAGATATCGAACATCGCCAATACTTTAAGGATATTCTCGACTATTTCGACGACCAGGATGTATTCATATTCAATGATACCAAAGTATTCCCGGCACGCCTGTACGGCAACAAGGAGAAAACCGGAGCACGCATCGAAGTATTCCTGCTGCGAGAACTGAATGAAGAGTTGAGACTATGGGACGTATTGGTAGACCCGGCACGGAAAATCCGCATCGGTAACAAACTTTATTTCGGCGAAGACGATTCTATGGTGGCGGAAGTAATCGACAACACCACCTCGCGCGGACGTACATTGCGTTTCCTCTACGACGGCTCGCATGACGAATTCAAGGACGCGCTTTATGCCTTAGGCGAAGCCCCTCTGCCCAAGCATATCGTGAAACGTGCGGCCGAGCCTGAGGATATGGAACGGTTCCAATGCATTTTCGCCAATAAGGAAGGGGCTGTAACGGCACCGTCCTCCGGTTTGCATTTCTCGCGGGAGCTGATGAAAAGGCTTGAAATAAAAGGCGTAAACTTCGCATACATCACAATGCACTGCGGACTGGGCAACTTCCGCGACATTGATGTAGAGGACTTGACCAAGCACAAGATGGACAGCGAAGAGATGTTCGTAGAGGCCGAGGCATGCCGTATCGTCAATGCAGCCAAGGACAGCGGACACCGCGTATGTGCCGTAGGCACGACCGTACAACGCACCATAGAAACTGCCGTTGGGACCGACGGGCACCTGAAAGAGTTCACAGGCTGGACTAACAAATTCATCTTCCCGCCCTACGACTTCAGTGTGGCCGACAGTATGGTGGCAAACTTCTACCTTCCTTACAGCACATTGCTGATGCTCACAGCGGCATACGGTGGATACGATCTGGTGATGCAGGGCTACAAGGAAGCCTTGAAAGAGGGGTACCGTTTCGGTACGTACGGAGATGCCATGCTGATTCTGAACGACTGATGGCTTCTTTTTGTCCGACAATAAACGGCCACACGATGACAGACCTTTATTTAGGCTTGGGCAGTAACATGGGCAACCGTGAACGGATACTGCGCAGAGTCGTGGATTTGCTACAGGAGCGGATAGGCGAAATGGTTCGCCTGTCCGCTTTTTATGAAACCGAGCCTTGGGGCTTCGTTTCTTCACATGCTTTCCTGAATGCCGCCGTCTGGTTGCGTACCTCCCTGTCGCCACAGGACGTGCTGCACACCACCCGACAAATCGAACGTGAACTGGGAAGAACTCAAAAGAGCACGAACGGCATGTATGCCGACCGACCCGTAGACATAGACATCCTGCTTTATGGAGATATGGTTGCAGAAGCTGACTTTAACATGGAAGACGGCTGCATGCACCTGTCACTGCCTCATCCGCTGATGCAGGAACGACTCTTCGTCATGGAGCCATTGGCAGAAATCGCCCCTGACACCAGGCATCCCGTGTCGGGAATGACTTTCGGACAGATATGCAACAACCTGAGAAAAACCTGACTCCCATCCACATACAAAGAAGTATCCCCCAAAAGTCTCGTATCTGACTTTTGGGGGACACTTCTTTACGACAGTCTTTTATTTCTCCGCCAGGCGAATGGCGAAACCACCGCCTCTTGCCATATCGAGCGACAATTTGGAAGCCGCATTCACCTCCATGGTCTTGCAGGCATATTTCACGGGATATTCACCGGCGTCCGGAGTATCCGTAAACACCACGGCACGATATTCCTTTCCTGAAGGCAGGAAACTGAAATCCACATCTATCTTACGGGGAGTCCAGTTTGTCATGCCACCCACATACCAGTCCGTACCTTTCTGCTTCGCCGTGACGATATACTCACCCAGACGGGCGTCCAACGGTACTGTCTTGTCCCATACGGCAGGAACCTTTGACAGGAAGTCAAGAATGTCGGGGAACTTGTCGTACTCAGTGGGTGAGTCGCACAAATAACCCAAATAATGGTCGTATATCACATACATGGAAAGCATGTGGGAACGCGTTCCCATGTTCATAGGCGGAAGACTGTCCCTATCCTGCGGACGGAAATTCTCCGGTGTCACGTTCCGCATTCCGCCCGGTGTATAATCTTCCGGACCTGCCAGCGAACGGATAAATGGAAAGCGCGTATGGTATTCCGGTGTGATGGTGTTCTCCCAGAAGTTGCATTCGGCACCTCTCACCGCCTCATAGTTCAGGATGTTGGGATAGGTGCGGTTCAATCCAGTCGGCACCGGACAACCGTGGAAAATCGCCACCATCTTCTGTTCTGCCAACCGCTGCGCCAGTTCACGTCCCCAGCGCATGGCAATCTGGTCGTTACGCTCGAAAAAGTCTATTTTTGCTCCGGCAACTCCGAGTTCCTTCATCTTCTTGATCCAGTCCACAGGGTTCTCCACCGGACAGCTTGCCCATGTCCATACCAGAATCTTCACATTGCGCTCGCGGGCATAGTCGCACAACTCACGGAGATAGCTTTCCGACCAACCGGCGTCAAGGGTCATATACTCCAGGCCGTTACGGGAAGCCCAGTCTACATAATACTGGTACATGCGCAAGGACAAGTGCTTGTTTCCCGAAGGGAAGTCCACGCCTTCGAGCACAGCCTTGTGCCACCATTCCCATGCGCTCTTGCCGGGGACAATCCATGAGGTGTCTTCCAGACGGCAAGGTTCGGCAAGCATGTATACCAGTTCATTGTTCAACAGCGTCTTGTCATCGTCCGACACAACCATCACACGCCACGGGAAAGTGCGGTTACCACCGGTACGGGCAATGTAGTCCTCACGAGAGATGACCAGATGGGTGGAATACCAGAAACTGGGATTGGACTTGTCGCTGTCCATCACTTCTTTCGGATACTGCGCCCACTTTCCGCGCATGGCATTGGCCCCCTCTCCCGCTTCCATATACAGACCGGGGTAATCGTATGTGTCCGCTTCCGTCACAACGACCTTGTAAGGTGTGCCCGGATACTCGAACAATACGGGCGATACGGAGAACCGCCCTTCGGGAATCTCGGATGTGGAAGAATAAACCTTGTACAAGCGTTCAAAGTTCCGATAGCCCTGATGGATGGGACACATGCGTCCGGAATGTTCTCTTTCTTCATAGATGTTCGTATCGCATTCGGGAAAGTAAACCGTCGGCGTAAACGCGAAGTTATACACGGCATCTTCCTTGTCTATGATGATTTCCTTGTCCCAATGCGTAATGAAGCGGTACGCCCATCCTTCGTTATATACTCTGACAACCAGGTCGTAGTCTTTTCCGTAAGAAAGGACGGTCTCATTGTATCTTTCCTGCAATACTTTATTTTTTCCCGCCACGACATCGATAGTCGACCTCACACTTTTTTTCTTGGCTTTCGTGGCAGCGTCTCCACCCACAAGTCTTCCGTCAGACAAATGCAATCCGACCGGAGAGAGCAAAACCAGTTGTTTGCCGTGATACCACACTTCGTACTTTGTCCCGTTGTCTACAGAGAACCGAACCTTCAGTTTTCCGTCGGGAGACATCGTATCATAATTCTTTGCGCCCAAAGAAGAAAACGCACAGATGAACAGAGAGAGAATAAATATTAAATTACGTCTCATGGAATTAAATGTTTTTGATGTTATTAGGGTTAATTTCCGTTGCAAAGTAAACACACCGGAGAGAAATAACCTATGGACAAATCTGCTTATGACATGGATAAAACCATAACTTCCCGCCTTGTGTTAAAAAAGCGTAACGCCAAAAGATTGTCAAAAGGTTCTTTATAGGTGATAATGGATATTTTGTTTCCTTTGCACATAAAGACTCTATCATGATGTCACACAAAGCAAGGTAGAGAAAACCATTAACCTTATCCCTTAAAGCAGGCCTGATGAGACGAAGGTACATAACAGCATTTATTTTATGGCTTTCATTGCAAGTCTTAGCGTATAACTTCTGTATCAACACACTTCCCACCCAGCAACAACTGCCTGTGGCAAGCGTACATTGCCTGATACAGGATTCAGAGGGTTATATGTGGTATGGGACGGAGAGCGGACTGTGCCGTGACAACGGCTACCAGATAGACGTGTTCCGACCTACGGAAACAGACAATCCGCAGAAAGCCTGTCAAGTGAACTGCATCGCAGAGGATGGCAGCGGCAATATTCTTTTCGGAACCGCAGACGGACTTTTCTATGTTGACAAAACTGATTATAGGGTTAAACATGTAGCATTGGGCACATCCCGACATTTCATCGAGGCGTTGTTTGTGGATAACCGGAACCATGTATGGATTGGAGTCAAAGGTCGGATTTTCGAATGTGACAACAAGGGGAAGGTGCTCGGCGAAACCCCTTGCCAGGCCTTTAACAAGCCTGTTTCGGTTGCCTCTTTTTTCGAGGACAGCCAAGGAACGTTATATGTTCTGCAATGGAGAAGTGGTATTCTACGTAAACATAAAAATGAGAATGCCTTTTTACCGCTACAATGGCCACTATCCTCCACCCCCTTGCAGATGGTAGAGGATACTTCGCAGCATTGCTTTTGGGTACTGACCAAAGAGGACGGTATCCAACGCATGGTCATCGAAGACGATGTATGCCGACTGACAGCCCAGCCGGCCACTACAGGAGACTACAACCGAAACCGTGCTTTATATATGTTGCGCGACAGTCGCCAAGGTTTGTTCTGGACGACTACGCATGATAATCTTTATGCTTACAGTCTCGGTCGTGACGGATTCTTGCAAGAATTTCCGCTTACCGGACTTCTACCTTCCGGAAAGAAAATCCTCGACCAGATGTGTCAGGATAAATATGGCAACCTCTACGTAGCCGGCTATACTCCACACACGTTTGTCATCTCTTCTGCGCACAAAGATATCACGCGCCTGTCAGCGGATGCCGTTCGCCGTTATACGGGTTATCCGTTGCTGGCAGACCGTTCGGCTTATGACGGACACCGCTATATCTGGATATGGCAAGGCCGGCAAGGACTGATGCTTTACGACCGTGAGAACGACCGCGTAGAACCCATTCCGATTCGCTGCGACCGAACCATCCAACGCAGTTCATCAGGAGGTATATGGGCTTCTAAAGGCAATATCGTATTCCGTTTGTGGCAGACAGACGGCAACATACGGCAGGAAGAAGTGGCAAAGACACAGCAAGGCTCACACATCCGATGCTTATACGAGAAGAATGGTGACGCTTTGTACATCGGTACTGACAGCAAGCTTTACAGCCTGGCACTGATAGGCGGACAATTCTCCGAGATAGCCTCTCTGCCATCCGCTCCCAACGACATGGCTGCCAGTGCGGATGGCACCATTTATCTTGCTTTGGGAGCTAACGGACTATGCAAGGTTTCACCGGAAGGAAAAACGCTACGTGTAAACAAGCAACCGGAAACTTTTCTTTCGGTCTGCACCATGGCGGACGGTTCTGTTTGGGCATCCACCCATGAAGGCAATGTGTATTGTCATACACCTGCCGACGGCCAGTTCACGCCCGTACCATTATTATGTTCTGCCAATCAGGCTGAAATCAGGAGCATTCGAACAGACGGTCTCGGACATGTATGGACACTGACCAACCAACAAGTGTGTGAATATGCCCCGCAAAGCCAGGCTTTCCGTACTTTCAGAAACACGGATACCTTTGTTGACGTTGACTATTTCTATGCCATCGAACCCATTGACCAAAGCCGCATGTGTATCGACGGGGCTGGGGCACTCATCGAAGTACAGTCATCCGCAGAACTGGGCGTTCAAAAAGCAGCGCATGTACAGCCACGATTAACAGCCGTAATCATCGGCGGCGAGAAAAGGTTCATCGGCCGCAATGCCGGGAAACTTCACTTATCGGCTGATGAGGAAGATTTCACATTGGAATTATCCACACTCGACCATCGTCACGCCTCGTCTGTCAGCTTTGCCTATCGGTTGGATGGCGTACAAGACAAGTGGGTCTACCTGACACAGGGAACCAACAGTGTTACCCTGACAAATATGCCAAAAGGGAACCACCGTCTTCGAGTGATGGCAACAGACCAATACGGTTTGTGGAGCCTTCCCGCAGATGTCATCACCATTCAGCGTGCCGCCCATTGGTGGGAAACATGGTGGGCATACCTATTATATATAAGTGCAGCCATCATCATCGCAACAAGTATCTGGTGGTTGGAACGTCGCATTCATCTGTTGCGCCGCCTTATCCATCGAAAAGAAGAGGTTCGTCTTGATGAGATAGAAATGAAACGTGAGGACATCGCCGAACAACAGTTCAATGATGAGTTCCTTCGCCGTGCCATCACTAAAATAGAGGAACATTTAAGTGAACCTGATTACAATGTGGAGTCGCTGAGTACCGACATGCACATGAGCCGCATTACCTTCTACCGCCGTCTTCAGAAACAAACGGGACAGACTCCTACGGACTTCATCCGCGACATCCGCCTAAAGAAAGCCGCCCAACTTCTTAGTCAGTCGTCCGAAGCCACAGTGGCCGATATTGCCCGCAAGGTAGGTTTCGCTACCCCCAAGTATTTCTCCCGATGCTTTAAGGAAAAGTTCGGCATGCTCCCGAAGGAATACCAAACAAGAAACGAGGAAAGACAGGCTTTCTCTTAGCATTTTCCTAACCCTACTGTTGAAGCAGGATTTTGTGTAGCTTATGGAAATTTCAAGAAGGCACAGAAAGGGCATTATCGTTTCAATATAGGGGAACAATTGTTTCTAAAGGGCATATAAACAGCTGTTACCGAGCAACGAAACATACATATTTTGTATAGAACCATCGACAATTTACTTTTGTATCAGAAAACATACAACCAATTATCATTTATTGTTTATGAAAGTAACGTTAACTAAAATCTTTTCATTTGTCCTTGCGCTTCTACTGTCAACAGTGAATGCCAAGGCAGAAAGACTGCCGTCAGCCTGCTATGCGGAAGCTGCTCCAGGCACCTACTACCTCTACAACGTGGCTCAAGACAAATTCCTGATACGACTGAGCAATAACTTTCCGGGATTAAGTCTATCGCCGGCCGAAGTGACCCTGACACGGAGCGGTGCAGGTTTCACCATCCGCTTTGCCGACGGGAAATACCTGAAAACCGGTTTCTGGAACAACCAGTATCTGTGGACGGACGGCGTTGCAGGCATAACGGAAGGTGTATGGGCTTTTGATGCCATTGCAGATGCAGAGAAAGTGTATCAACTCAAACGTACCTCCGCAGACACATGGAATAACCAAACGGGCATCTTTTATGCCAACGGGACCAATGCCGCCACGACAGTTACCGATGACTGCATGTGGGCGCTGGTAGACATGGACGCTTATTTTGCCATTGCCATGGAAAAGACCATTCCGGCCAAATACCGCAGCGAAATTCCCTCCGACGAAGGCAAATACTATCTTTTCGACGTGCTGAACCAACAGTTTCTCAATACAACCAACTGCACGCTAACGGACGCACCCGCCGCATTGGCCACAATAACGCCGTCGGAAAACCGGTTCCTTATTTCCGGCACAACGGGCAAATACCTGAAGATAGGTGTTTATAAAGGACAGTATTTATGGAGCGACGGAGATGCCCAAAATACGAAATGGACCATTGCTCCCACCAATGACAAGGAAACAGAACGTGTCTATTATATCTATACCGACAACTTCACCGAGACCCTTGCCGAAGTAGCCGGCAAGACAATGTACCTTATCGGGACCAACACCAGTGCCGTGAAGCCTTCCCGTGCCAGATGGGCATTGATTACCGAAGCCGATTATGTGGATTACCTTTCCTCCGGAGAAGGAGCCATAGACAATGAAGCGGTGGCTGTCCACAAGACTGTAATGACCGATGCCAAAGGCGATGCCACATCTTTGTTGCAAAATCCGACCTTTGAACGCAGTGCCGACGGATGGTGGGGTGGCGAACGCTCCCTCAATCAGCTTTACCGCGGCAACGGATACTCTTATGACCTCTCTGCAGACGGCAGTGTGATGCTGCAAACCATCAAGCACATGCCCCATGGCATTTATAAAGTGGTGGCTGCCGTACGTGGCGATTACGGTACAAGCGTATCGGCACGTTTGGCCGACGTAGAGGGAGACGCCGTATTAAACAGCGGATGCAACTCGACCGGTAGCCAATTGAACATCAATGGCGTACGAATGCCTTACTGTAGTTTCGGAGGTTTCAGCAAAGGAGAGAATTCACAAGGTTGGAATTGGGCTACCTCCACAGCCACCCTCGATAAGGACGGCCACCTGAAAGTGGAATTTGTCATGACAGGCAACGGCACGGTAAGCATCTCCGACGTACATCTTTATTATATGGGCGACGGTGAGAATACCTATGCCATGGAATATACTGATGGGGTGGATGCAACCGCACACGCTATAACCTGCGACCTCTCAACCGCAAATCCGAACCGTCTGTTTACTTCAACGGGTACCATAACCACCGTCAGCGGTGCCAAACTTAACAATAACCTCGTAGGTGGTACGGTGTCGAACCTTGTCATTTGGGACGGTTACGACTTTACGGCTCCTGCCAATTTCATCGCCAACAAAGCCACTTATTATCGCCACATCAGTGCCGGCACAACAGATGTGCTTTGTGTGCCTTTTGCCATTAACACAGGTATGGATGGAAACTTCTACAAACCGAAAAGCCTCGGAAACAACACGCTGAAACTGGAAGAGGTAACAAAACCGGAAGCCGGCAAGCCCTATCTCTATCACAGCAACAACGAAACGATGACATTCACCGGTAGCGGCCACGTATCGGCAACTCCTGTCAGCAACCTGATGTCTACAGGAACGTTCACCCATATCGCCGGCATACCGCAAGGCTGTTATTTACTTAAAGGGAACCAACTCTGCCGGACGACCGGCACCGGGATTCTCGATGCATTCCGTGTCTACTTCCGGCTGGACAGCAATGCTCCCACAATCAGCCTGAACTTCAACGCCATCGACGACAATGAAATTTGGCAGAAACCGCAAACCACCTTCAGCGACTTCGCCATCGGACAAGAGTGCTACCTTTACAATGTCAAAGCCGCACGTTTTTATACTGAAGGAAATTCGTACGGCACGCAGGCAAGTGTCGGTGAAACAGGTCTGAAAGTGAAGTTTGTCCAAAACGGCAGTGCCGTAAAGCTGACCAATTACTCACAGGAAAAGAACAGCTGGCGCACGGCTTTCGTCACTACCAACGGAGCGGTTTTTGTTGACGGAGAGAATGTTGCGGAATGTAACTGGCAGGTTGTTCCCGGAACAGACAAAACATTCAAACTCATAATGGCCTCACCCAACCCGTCGTATAACCAGGAGAACTACCCCGGTGCAATGTTCGGCTTAGATCTTTTCGAATACGATTTGCGCACAAATCTCGCAGCCCTGCTCTTCACTGATGAAGAACCTGGCGAAAACCTTTATCTAACCGATTGGGCGGTAGTTTCCATAGCCGACTACGAAGCATACCAGACCGCTGTGGCCACCTACAAGACGGCCCTCCAACTGAAGAAACTCCTTGAAGAAGCGGTTGCCAATGGAATAGATGTAACCGCTGAAACCACCGTATATGAGAACACAGCGAGTTCGCAGGATGAATTGACGGAAGCTATATTTAGCGTAACCAACAAATTGATTGAAAAAGAACTAAGTGGAGCTTCAAGAGAAAACCCGTTCGATTTGACAGACAAGTTCATCATGAATGCCCGCTATGAGAACAACGACAACGAAGGCTGGAACGGCACGGCACCAAGCATCGATGCCGTCAACAACCTGCAGAACGCAGAATTCTTCAACAAGAACTTCGACTGCTACCAGGATCTCGTAGGACTGCCTGAAGGTTACTACCGTTTGAGCCTGCAGGGATTTTACCGTGCCGGTCTCGAAGGACCGTCTCTCGAAGCCAAGATGAGCGGCAACGAAGATGCCGTGATGCATGCTGAACTTTATGTGACTACCGACAACAAGACCACTACAACCAAGATGCAATCCATCTTCACCGGGGCACCTGCGACCGCTTTGGGCGTCAACGGCGAAATCCATAACGGAGACTGGTGGGTTCCTAACACGATGTCATCGGCGGCAGCCTATTTTGCTGCCAGCAATTATTCGGAGAACAATATCGAAGTGCAGGTAACTAACGGAAAGCTGCGCATAGGCCTGCGCAAAAACACCACCATCCGCCGTGACTGGGTGATGATTGACAACTGGAAACTGGAATACTTAGGCAAAAATGCCGAATAAATCATCATTTAAACCATAATCAAATATGAAACGTACATTATATATGTGTGCCATGGCACTCACGATGGTCATACAGACTGTCATCGCACAAGAGAAATTAAACCGTCATGTTCTCGCCGTTCCACAGACCGCATCGGGAAACAATTACCTTATCTCCTGGCGGATGTTGGATACAGACGATGACTACACCACCTTTGACGTACTCAAGAACGGCAGTGTGATAGCATCCGACATCAACAGCTCCACCAATTATCTTGACAGACAAGGAAGCAAGACAGCGACATATCAGATTGTGACCAAACAGAACGGCGTGGCTATCCACACCACAGAACCCATTATGCCTTGGCAGAACCTTTATGCCACGCTAACGCTGGAGCGTCCTGCCGATGTCACCTTCCACGGTAACACCAACACCTACTCACCCAACGACTGTTCAGTAGCTGACGTTGACGGCGACGGTACCTTGGAACTCGTAGTCAAATGGGAACCGTCCTATCCCGCCGACAATTCGCAAGGTGGCTTTACCGGACCGACCTTTTTTGATTGCTACAAGATTATAGAGAAGAACGGCATCCTGACTGCCCAGAAACTTTGGCGCATTGACATGGGACACAATATTCGTTCGGGACCGCACTATGTGCCCTTCCTCTTTTATGATTTCGACGGTAACGGCAAAGCCGAGTTCATCGTCAAGACAGGCCCCGGAACCACCGATGGGACAGGAAAGTATGTTACTGACGCTGCTGATGAGGCTGTCATTCGCGTTACCGATAATGAAAAGGAATATTTGAATGGTGGAGGACAGGTAATGTACGGTCCGGAGTTCCTCACCGTATTCAACGGACAGACAGGTGCCGCCATCCATACGGTTTATTACAATCCTAACCGCGGTTGTTTTGTAGGCGGTGCACCGGAAGGGCGTTACGATATTTGGGGTGACGACTACGGTAACCGTTCGGAAAGGTATCTGGCCACTGTGGCCCACCTTGATGCACAGCAACCGGCCAGGGCTTCCGCAGTGATGTGTCGCGGCTACTACACCCGTTCTTACCTTTGGGCAGTTGACTTCGACGGGCAGAAACTTTCTACCCGCTGGCGACACGCCAGCCTCTCGAACAAGACAGTGCTCAAGCATGATGGCAATGGGCAAAAAGACGTGCGTGAATATACCAAGGCTACCTATGCTGGCTCCACCCACTGCACAGCCTACTCTCAAGGAAACCACAACATAAGTGTGGCTGATGTTGACGGAGACGGTATGGATGAGGTTATTTACGGTTCTGCCGCCATCGACCACGATGGAAACCTGCTTTGGAGCACAGGACTAAACCACGGTGATGCCATCCATGTGGGCGACCTCATGCCTGACCGTCCCGGACTCGAAGTGTTCCAGATTCATGAGAATCCTCCGTTCGGAATGCACATCTGTGATGCCGCCACAGGCGAACTGCTCATTCACATGACAGGAGGCGGTGACACAGCGCGCGGCATAGCCCTTGATGTAGACCCTAAACGCGGTTCTGAATTCTGTTATTTCGGCGACGGGAATATGTATAACGCAGTCAACGGTGCCATCGTAGGAGGCGCTTGCTCGCAAAACTTCCGCACCTATTGGGATGGCGATATTTACGATGAAATACTGACATCCATCGGTGGAGGACATAACCAGCCTTATTTTGAGAAATACAACCAAGGACGTATAGGCATTGACGGAAGGAACCTTTATGAACATGGTTACAGTGTCAGTTGCAACGGCACCAAAGGCACTCCTTGTCTGCAGGCAGACATCTTCGGTGATTGGCGCGAAGAGGTGATATTCTTCAACAACGAAGACAAGAAGACCCTTAACATCTTCTCCACTTCCCATGAGACAGGGGCCAGAGTGCCATGCCTCCTCTATGACCATGTCTATCGTATGGGCATCGCTTGGCAGAATGTCGGTTATAACCAGCCGCCTCATCTCGGCTACTATTTGCCAGATGCTACTGCAGCACGCTTTTCATATACCGATGAAACGTTGAAAGAGCAACGTCTGGAAATAGGAGATGACATCCAACCTGTGACGTTCCATTACAACAACTGCACGGGAGCCGTGGTCAGCAAAGTCATCAAGCCGGACGGAACCACCGTCACGACACTGCCGAAGGAATTCTCCCTTGATAAGGACAAACGCTTGTGCAACATTACGCTAACCGGCCAACCCGACATGGAAGGCAAATGGCAGTTCCTCATCAGCTCTATCGGTAGTGGCAACGGCATCCAGACCACAGATACTATCAACGTGGAGGTAGAGAAAGGTACTGGTATCAAAGAAGTAGAAAACGTAAAAGAATCAGGGACGGACAATGTATACGACCTCTGCGGACGACGTATCATTACTCCTATGAGACGAGGCATCTATATATCCAAAGGTCACAAATATATCATCAAATAAAAATATGAGGAAAGCAACCATATTATGGGGTCTTGCCGTCAGTATCAGTATGACGGCACAGACTTTCACCCACTACACTACAACAGAAAATAAGGAATGGCAACCGGGCAAAGTTTCGCTCAGCGGGAAAGCCGCCGAAGAACCGATATTGGTTATCACAGGCAAAGAACAAGGACATGAATTCAAAGCTTGGGGCACATGCTTCAATGAATTGGACCTGGACGCACTGGAGTTGTTAAAGCCAGAAGAACAGGAAGAAGTGATGCGCCGCATCTTTTCTCCCGACGGCGATTTGAAGTTCACCCGCGGACGCCTGACAATGAATGCCAACGACTATAGTCGGGAATGGTACTCATGCGACACAGTGAGCGGTGATTTCTCCTTGAAATACTTTAATATCGAGCATGACAGGCAAAACGTCATCCGTCTTATCCGCAAGGCACAGAAGTACCAGCCACAGATGACTTTCTGGGTATCGCCATGGAGCCCTCCTACCTGGATGAAAATCAATCAGGACTACCCTGTAATGTCGAGTACATGGAACAAACAGGCCAAAGAAAAAGACTACCTGCTTTTCGGCGGCGGTACGGTAGATGAGACAGAAGTGATGAATGCCGGCAAGCAACAGGGACGGCTATTCCCGAAAAAACTGGCATCACAGGATTATTTTATCCAAGAACCGCGCTACCTACAGGCTTATGCCGACATGTTCTGCCGTTTCATCGACCTCTATGCCGAAGAAAACATCCCCATCGATATGGTGATGTATCAGAACGAGGCTTATTCTTACACAGCTTATCCCGGTTGTGCCTGGACGGCAGAGGGGACCCTGCGTTTCAATCGCGACTACCTTATCCCCACCATGCGTAAAACACATCCCGAAGTAAAGGTGGGCATCGGTACGCTGAACACCAACCGCTTGTATTATGTAAAGCATTTCATTGACGGACTGAAAGACCATGTAAACAGTATCGGCTTGCAGTGGGAAGGCCGCCTCATTATCGACTCCCTGCGCCAACGGTATCCGAACCTACACTTAATCAGTACGGAAAGCGAATGTGGCAACGGACAAATGAACTGGCGTGCCGGTGAACATACATTCCATCTTTTGGCTGATTATATCGGCCGTGGCTGCGATGAATACTATATATGGAACTTCATCCTTTGTGACCAAGGCAAAAGCCCGTGGGGATGGAAGCAGAACGCACTGGTCCAGGTGAAGTCTGTCAATCTGTCTCACCGCTATACACCGGAATTTTACGCAGTGAAACATTTCTCTAACCTTGTCACTCCCGGCAGCCGCATGCAGGGCTACGTGCCTCGTGAACAAACAGGCGGAATGCCTGTCATCGTATTCCAGCGTCCAGACAAGAAATATGTTGTCATCGCAGGTAATCTGACTGATGAACAGCGTACCGTTACAGTCCGCTTAGGCAAGAAATATCTCAATATGTCCATGCCGGCACATTCTTTTCATAGTTATATATCAAGATGAAAAAACATATTGAGCCGACAATAAAGTCCTGATAGTTACGTTTATTTGTATAGGAAAAATCCATAATAAAAACATTCATGAAACATCTCCTGCTTCTTACGTTTCTGCTGCCCTCCCTCCTGATGGCCAAAAGTAATGTATCAGAGGATAAATCATTCTGGCAGAATCCTGCCGTAAACGAAGAGAACCGCCTACCGGCACATGCCGACTATATGAACAAAAGTGAAGAAAGGCTGTCACTACATGGTATATGGGACTTTGTTTGCGAGGACTTCCCGGATGTCCGTACAATGCCCATACCTGGAATGTGGGAAATGAACGGCGTGGGAGAGCCTATGTATTGCGGTGTGGGCTACGAATGGAAAACGTGGTGGAAGAATACTCCGCCGGAACTGCCCGACAACATGAACTATAAGGGTACTTATACACATACGTGGACAATACCCAAGGCATGGAAAGGCAAGGATATTATTCTGCACATCGGTAGCGTGACCAGTTGTGTAAGTGTATGGATAAACGGCAAATATGCAGGTTATGGCGAGGACTCGAAACTGGAACAGGAATTTGATGTGACACGTTTCTTGAGTTACGGCAAGGCCAACGAAATCCGCATGGAAGTGCGACGTTGGTGCGACAGCTCGTATATGGAAGACCAGGACTTCTTCCGTTTCAAAGGCTTTGCCCGTGAAACTTATCTGGCGGCACGCCCTAAGCAACGCATTGAGGATGTGAAGGTGGAAGCATTGCTTAACGATGATTTCAGTGAAGGGCGCGTTATCCTTGACGTGAAGACAAAAGGCAAGGTGAAATGGGAGGCAGAGCTGGACGGCAAACATGAACTGACCATTAACCATCCCCGTCTTTGGAGCGCAGAACAACCAAACCTTTATACCCTTCGCATCACCAGCGACGCAGGCGATGACATCACATTACCCGTGGGATTCCGGAAAATTGAGATACGTGGTTCACAGCTGTTGGTAAACGGACAACCTATACTTATCAAAGGAGTGAACCGTCATGAGTTGGATGCACGTAACGGCTACGTGGTAAGCCGTGAACGCATGGAAGCCGACGTGCGGCTGATGAAACAGTGGAACATCAACGCCGTACGCATGAGCCACTACCCTAACGACCCTTACATGTACGAACTATGCGACCGTTACGGACTTTATGTAGTCAGTGAGACGAATATTGAAACACACGGAATGGGATTCAAGGAGGGAACGTTAGCCAGGAATCCGCTTTTCAAGAACGCACACATGGAGCGCAACCGACGCCACATAGCTTCGCGCCGCAACCATCCCTGCATCATCATCTGGAGTATGGGTAACGAATGTGGTTATGGCGAGAACTTCGAACAAGTCTATGACTGGTTGAAAGTGGAAGACCCTACACGTCCCATACAGTTCGAGCAGGCCTATGACACGCAACGCGCAACAGACATCTATTGCCCCATGTATCCAACGTATAACCGTTGCATCAATTACAATGAGAATACGGCGAAGCAAAAGCCGATGATTATGTGTGAGTACGCTCACGCCATGGGCAACAGTCTCGGCGAATTTTTCAAATATTGGGACATGGTCCGTCGCTATCCCAAGTTCCAGGGCGGCTTCATCTGGGACTTTGCCGACCAGACCGTGTGGGAGAATGGACGTTATCTCTATGACGGTGACTGGCCGACGACACGTACTGGCGATAAGAACTTCTGTGTGAACGGTGTTTTCGGTCCCGATTGCCAGCCTCATCCACATGCTTATGAGGTACGCTATTTTTATCAGAACATCTGGACGGAGTATACCGGCGGAAAACTGGAGATTCATAATGAGAACTTCTTCCGTGACCTCTCGAACTGCCGTTTGGAATGGACGCTGTTGCGCGATGGCTCGGCCGTGCGCACAGGTGTTGTGGAAGACCTTTACGTACAACCGCAGCAAACATCTCAGATACCATTGAACATTGGTCAGACCGATAACCGCGGCGAATGGTTACTTAATGTGCGCTATGTGCTGAAAGAAGCAGAAAACCTTCTGGAAGCAGGACATCAAGTGGCCTACCAGCAATTTCCGTTAGGCGGGACTTACCGGGCCGACACGGGGTACAGGGAACAAGAGATACGGATTGCCTTTGATAAGGAAACAGGTTTCCTGAACAGTCTCATCGTCGAAGGCCGTCAGCTGTTGCAGCAGGGCACCATGTTGCGTCCCAACTTTTGGCGCGCCCCGACCGACAACGAGTTCGGCGCACAGTTTCACAAGAAGTATCGTCCGTGGAAGAAACCGGAAATGAAACTCATGGCCTTCGACAGTACGGAAGTCGACGGACACTCGGTCTATACCGCCCGATATGAGCTGCCTGCCGTACATTGCGGGTTGCAACTCACTTATGACCTCGCGCCCGATGGCAGACTGAAAGTGACAGAGTCGTTGACTACCGACACAGCCCGTCAAGCTCCCGACATGTTCCGTTACGGCATGATACTGGAGATGCCTCACGAATACGACTATGTGGAATATTACGGTCGAGGTCCATGGGAAAACTATTCCAACCGCCATGCTTCCGCACAGGTCGGCATCTACCGTCAAACGGTGGAAGAGCAGTTCCACCCTTACGTCCGTGCGCAAGATACAGGTGTCAAGACCGGTATCCGCTGGTGGCGCGTGCTCAATATGGGTGGCAACGGACTGGAATTCTCTGCGGAGCAACCTTTCTCGGCTTCTTCCCTGCACTACACCATCGACCAGCTTGACGGTGGCGAGGACAAAGGTAATATCCATTCCGCCGATTTACAGCCACAGCCTTTCACACAGGTCTGTATCGACCAGGTGCAGATGGGGCTGGAATGTATTGACAGTTGGAGTGCAAAACCCTCACCGGAATATCTGGTCCCCTGCCGGAACCGCACCTTTACTTTCACCATCCGTCCATATGTCAGACATTAGGCGGTCATAAATACAAGTCTTTATATTAGAAAAGAAAATATTCAATCAACAGAAAAAGATATGATGAAAAAGATTCTGACTACTTTAGCCTTTCTTGGTCTGACGTTCAGCGTACAGGCGAAGAAAGAGACAATGAAAGAACCTGCGTATGCCGGCTATCTCTTCGCCTATTTCGAAGGAGGAGGAGACAAGAACCTGCAGGAGCAGTTGCGCTTCGCAGTGAGTGAGGATGCCGTGAACTGGTACGCCCTGAACGGCAACCGCCCCATTATAGCAAGCGACAGCATCAGTGAAAGCGGAGGCATACGCGACCCGCACATCCTTCGCGGAGAGGACGGTTGCTATTACATGGTGGCCACGGACATGTTCGTGGCAAAGAACGGATGGAAGGAGAATCCGGGCATCGTGCTGCTGAAGTCGCACGACCTGGTGAACTGGACGCATTCCAAGATTGTGCTGGCCAAAGATTACGCCGAAAACTTCGGCGATGCCTATTGGGTATGGGCACCGCAGACCATCTACGACCGTAAGGCGAAGAAGTATATGATTTACTTCACCCTTCAACGCAACGACCGCAAGACGCTTATCACTTACTATGCTTACGCCAACAAGGATTTCACTGGCTTCGAA
Organism: uncultured Paraprevotella sp.; assembly: GCA_900548345.1. Lineage (GTDB taxonomy): Bacteria > Bacteroidota > Bacteroidia > Bacteroidales > Bacteroidaceae > Paraprevotella. The sequence goes on from URKA01000001.1 coordinate 159,581, forward strand.
AGCGAGCCTAAAGTACTTTTTTCAGCCCAATACGGTAGCATTGACAATGACATCATCTACAAAGACGGACGCTACCACCTTTTCTATAAAGGTAATACGAAGGATGAGAATGGAAAGGAAATCAAGAACGGTATCCAGCAAGCCATTTCGAAGAGCCTGAAAGGACCGTGGAAAGAGGATTTTGCCTATCTCGACGCTTATGCCGGCACACGGACGCATGTAGAAGGAAGCGGTGTGTTCAAGATGAATGACAAGGACGAATATGTACTGATGTACGACCTCTACAGTAGCGGACGATATGAATATCAGACCTCAGCCGACCTGATGAACTTCACCAAAGAGCCGCAATCGTTCCGTAAGGACTTCTTTCCCCGTCACGGTACGGTGATGTCCGTCACTTCCGAAGAGCTGGAACGGCTGCAACAGAAGTGGGGCTACGTGCTGACGCACAAGTTCGAGAGTAACGGCAATCCCATCATCCGCGACAAGCATACCGCAGACCCTGCCGTGCTGGTGGAGAACGACACTTTATGGCTCTTTGCCGGACACGATGCGGAAGGCAACCAGAGAGGATATGTCATGAAAGACTGGCTGCTCTATTCAACCACCGACATGAAGCACTGGACGGAACATCCCTCCCCCCTCCGTATCGACGACTTCGCATGGGCAAAGAGCAAACAGGCTTATGCCGGACATGTGGCCAAACGAAACGGCAAGTATTATTGGTATGTCTCCACCAACTGGTGCGGCATCGGTGTGGCTGTGAGCGACAAGATTACCGGTCCCTACAAGGACGCCCTCGGAAAGCCGTTGCTTACCAACGAACAGTGTTTCGCCTCGACACATAGCTGGGCATGCATCGACCCCGCCATCCTCATAGACGATGACAATACACCTTATATTATATGGGGAAACGGACAATGCTATTACGCCAAGTTGAAGGACAACATGACTGAGATTGACGGAGAAGTCCGTCAGATTGATGTGCCCCGTTTTACCGAGGCCCCATGGATGCACAAATATCAGGGCAAGTATTACCTGACCTATGCCACGGAGTGGCCGGAGAAGATAGCCTATGCCGTGGCCGACAAGATAGAAGGGCCTTACACCTATATGGGTATCATCAGCGAGATTGCGGGCAACTCCAACACCACACATCCGGCAATAGTGAAATTCCGCGACCAATGGCTGTTCTTCTCACACAACGGCGGACTGCCCGACGGTACAGGCTACAGCCGGTCGGTCATAGCCGAACCGATGTACTATAATGCCGATGGCAGCATCCGTCCGATACCCCCTACGGCAGAGGGCGTGAAAGAGATGCCCAGGATGGGTGCTTATCTGATGGTGTACCACAAGGATGCCGACCACAGCCTGCACATGGCACTAAGCCGTGACGGCTACTCATGGAAGGCACTCAACGGAGACAAGCCTATAGTGGGCGGCGACACCATCGCCCTGCAGCACGGTATCCGCGACCCGCACATCTACCGCGGTCCGGACGGTACTTTCTATATTGCCGCAACCGACCTGCACGTCTTCGGCCAGCGCGAAGGTTTCCGTGACACGGAATGGGAACGTGACGGAAAACTTTACGGCTGGGGCAACAACCGGGGATTAGTGCTGATGAAGTCACACGACCTCATACATTGGACTCATACCTCTTTCCGCATTGACGAGGCTTTCCCCGAACGCTTCGGCGAGTTAGGTTGCGCCTGGGCACCGCAGACCATCTACGACCCGGAAGAAGGCAAACTGATGGTTTACTTCACCATCCGTCCCACGGGTAAGGGAAAGACCAGGCTTTACTATGCCTATGCCGACGACAGCTTTACCCGGCTGATTACCGAACCACAGTTGCTTTTCGAGTATCCTGATGAGAAAGTACAGGTTCTCGACGCCGACATCATCCCCACAGGCGACGGGCGATATTGCATGACCTACTGTTCTCAGGAAGGGCCCGCCGGCATCAAGATGGCCATCTCAGAGCATATAAACCGCGGTTACAAGTATCAACCCCAGCAGATTGATGCAGAAAAAGGCTCGTGTGAGGCTCCAACAATGTACAAACTCATCGGGCAAGACAAGTGGTTACTGATGTATGACATCTTCTCTATCAAGCCACACAACTTCGGTTTTATGGAAACCACCGATTTCAAGACATTCCGCCACTTGGGGCATTTGGGCGACGGCGCTACGAAACGCGAAGGATTTTCCGAGCAGAAACACGGTGCTGTCATCCAGATTACCGAGGAAGAAGCACAACTTTTAGAGAACTATTGGAAATAACAAGTATCCATTATCAATGAGGCTCCCCTGTCTTTCCCATAAGGCAGGGGAATCTTTATATAAGAAGACCAAAAAAGGATGTACCATAATCGATACATCCTTTTTTGGTTGGGCTATCCGGTTTCGAACCAGAACTAAGACGACCAAAATGTCTTGTGCTACCATTACACCATAGCCCAATCCTTGGGGCTTTCTTCCGAAAGCGGTGCAAAGATAGGATAAATCTTCCTATTTTACAAGTTTTCCGCCGGATTTATTTCGCAATCAGCAGGAAATAGTTTTTCTTGCCACGCTGCACAAGCAAGTACTTGCCGTTCAGCAGGTCGGCATCGGTTATCATGCGGTCGAACTCCGCGAGTTTCTCTTTGTTCAGCGACACGCCGCCACCTTGTGTCATCTTGCGCATCTCGCCCTTGCTGGGGAAACACTGTGTATGTTCGGCCATCAGGTCGACGGCTTTCACACCGCCTTTCAACAGGTCGAGTTCCACTTCAAAACGGGGCACTCCGGCGAACACGTCCAACAGCGTCTGTTCGTCCAGTCTGGCGAGGCTTTCTTTCGTTGCCTTGCCGAAAAGTATGTTGCTCGCCTCTACGGCTGCGTCGTAATCCTCCTGGCTGTGTACCATCACCGTGACTTCCTTGGCCAGTCGTTTCTGCAGTACGCGCTGTCCGGGGTCCTCGTCATGCTGCGCAATCAGCGCGTCTATCTCGTCCTTCTCCAAGATTGTGAAGATACGGATATAGCGTTTGGCATCCTCGTCCGCCACGTTCAGCCAGAACTGGTAGAATGCGTACGGACTGGTGTATTCGCGGTTCAGCCAGATGTTGCCTTTCTCCGTCTTGCCGAACTTCGTGCCGTCGGCTTTCGTCACCAACGGACAGGTGAGGGCAAATACCTCTCCGCCGTTGGTGCGGCGTATCAGTTCGGCCCCGGTAGTGATGTTGCCCCACTGGTCGCTTCCGCCCATCTGGAGCTTGCACCCTCTGTGTTCGTAGAGATACAGGAAGTCATAACCCTGAAGCAACTGATAGGTAAATTCGGTAAATGAAAGGCCGTCGCGCGCTTCTCCGTTCAGACGTTTCTGCACGCTGTCTTTCGCCATCATGTAATTGACGGTGATGTGCTTGCCCACCTCGCGTGCAAAGTCGAGGAATGTGAAGTCCTTCATCCAGTCGTAGTTGTTCACCAGTTCGGCATGGTTCGACGCATCGCTGTCGAAATCCAGGAAGCGTGCCAGCTGGGCCTTGATGCACTCCACGTTGTGGCGCAGTGTAGCCTCATCAAGCAGGTTCCGCTCCTGACTCTTTCCCGAAGGGTCGCCAATCATTCCCGTAGCACCGCCAATCAATGCCAGCGGTTTATGTCCGCAACGCTGGAAATGTTTCAGCATCATCACGCCGCACAAATGACCGATATGCAGGGAGTCGGCTGTGGGGTCGATGCCCACATAGGCTGTAACCTGCTCTTTTTCGAGCAATTCTTCTGTTCCGGGCATCATGGTATGAATCATGCCTCTCCATTTCAGTTCTTCTACAAAGTTCATCGTATTGAGTTTATTTTGTTTTCTACTTTCCAATGTTTGCAAAGGTACGCCCTTTCCATGAGAAATGCAACTGTCTTTCTATTTTTTAGGAAAGGACGGCGGAAACCTGTTTTACGGTCAGGCATAAATCCTGACAAGGAAACACCCCCTTGTGAGAGCAGCGGATTGCAGACAGGTTCACAGGAAAATGCCGACCTGTCACCAACACGTTCTTCACCTGTGTCCGACCCGATGCACACAGGTGAAGGATTCAAGATTCAAACAAAGCTGATTTTCAGAGAATTGCAAAAGCCTTCATGACACAAACGAGGCTTCTTTGTCACGCAAACAAGGTATCTGTTTTATTTACAGAAGGATGCCGGAACATGTCGTGCAGGTTGCTGCGGCATTGCAGGCCGAGTTCGGACGGAAGGCAACCGCGAAGCCGTGCCGCCGTATGGTACAGTTCCTCCACGGAACGGGCATCTTCGTCGGTCTCCAAGAAAAGGCGGACGGACGGGCATTCCGTCAGGCTCCGCGCGTTGAAGCGGAAGCCGAAACTCAGGTAAAAGCCCTTGTCGAGCAACTGACGGGCAAGGGCGGGCCCTCCGCGGAAGCCGTGTACGATACAAGGCACGGACGGACGGATGTCTTTGTGCACTTCGAGCAGCTCTCCCCAAGCCCTGACACAGTGAATCACCACAGGAAGCCCGTATGCGGCGGCCGCTTCCAGCTGACGTACGAAAACTTCCTTCTGAAGCGGGAACGGCGTGCGGCAACATTTGTCGAGTCCGGTTTCTCCCAAAGCCGCGCAGTGCGGCGAACGCCACAGATGTGAAAGACGGTCGAACGCCGGTCCGCAATCTTCGGGAATATGCCAGGGATGTATGCCGGCCGAAAACCATCCGGAGCCGGTGAGTTCATCCTCATCATGAGCGGAGAAAGGGTAAGGCAGGTTGCGTATCACTGTTTCCGAAGGTGAGACGGCCATCCGGTGGGTATGGAAATTCAGGAAACTGTCCATGGCATTACGGCACGGGGTCATATCCGCTTCCGCCCCACGGATGGCAACGCAGGATGCGGCGCACGGCAAGGTAAAGCCCCTTGAAAGGACCGTGTTTACGGAGGGCCTCGATGGCATATTGCGAACAGGTGGGGGTAAAACGGCACGAAGGGGGTGTCAGCGGCGAAATGGCCGTACGGTAAAAACGTATGGGGAGTATCAGCAACGCAGCGAGCAGACGGCAGAAACGGTTCCAGAGTTTATTCATGAGGCAATGGTCCCGTGCTGTGAACAACGAATCTTTCGGCTATGCGCGTCAGCAGGTGGCGGATACATGCGTCCACCTCGGATGACGTGTGCTCACGGTCGGAAAGCCACAGGAAGGCTACGGCCAAATGTGTGCCTGACGCCTTGTCCAGGACATCCGTCAGGATATGCTTCTGCCTGCGGTAGGCCTCGCGCATCTGCCGTTTGATACGGTTGCGCCGGACGGCTCTCTTGAAATGACGCTTCGAGACGGATACGAGCACCTGCACGGCTTCCTTGCCTTCATTTGCGGAAACAGGCATGAAAACCGCGCGTACGGGAAAAGACACCAGCGATTTGTTGCCGCCGGCGAACAAGGCGTCTGTCAGGCGTTTGCTGCAAAGACGTTCCGATTTGTGAAATGTCGACACATGCTTCTGTTCCATGATTCTCTGTTATGCTCGGTAAAAGAAAAAGGGTGCTGCGGAAGCACCCTTGTATATATCATTCAGGCATCACCCGTTCTGTTTCTTGATGAAATCATCCAATGCTGCCGTGATGGACGGATACTGCGCCGTAGGAGCTTCCAAGTCCAAACGCAGTCCTGCGTCTTTTACAGCTTTGGATGTAGCCGGCCCGAACGTGCCTATGGCCACGTCTTTCTGGGCAAAATCGGGGAAGTTCTTCAACAAAGACTGTATGCCTGAGGGACTGAAAAAAATCAGCATGTCGTAGTCGAAGGCTTCTTCCGGCGTAAAATCATTGCTTACCGTGCGATACATGACCACCTCTTTGTGTACGAGCTTCTTCGAGTCGAGCAGATTGGCGATTTCGTCATTGTGCACATCGGAAAGGGGCACGAGGTATTTCTCCGCCTTATGCTTCACCATGGCAGGCAGCAGGTCGTTGATTTTACCGGTGGTTCCGAAGAAAACCTTGCGTTTGCGGTATTGCACGTATTTCTGGATATACAGCGCGATGGTTTCGGTGATACAGAAGTATTTCATGTCTTCCGGCACTGTCACGCGCAGTTCCTTGCACAAAAGGAAAAAATGGTCGATGGCATTCCGGGATGTAAAGACGATGGCAGTGTAGTCCAAAATGGATACCTTTTGCTGTCGGAACTCTTTCGCCGGCAGTCCCTCGATTTTGATGAATGGTCTGAAAACCATCTCCACTCCATATTTAGATGCTATTTCATAATAAGGAGACTTTTCCGAAGAGGGTTGTGGCTGTGAGACCAGAATTTTCTTTATCATAAGTATCAATATTTTTACAACAGTGTTTCTATCGTAAGCATCAATGCCTTCCAAAACGCGTAGGCCGGCAATATTTCGAGCGCACAAAAGTACACAATTAAATGCAAAAATCCATGATTTTTCGAGAAAAAGATACCAAACGTCTTATAAAGCAACAAAAGTTTCACCATAACGAGCAATATACACAGGCACCATGCGACATAAACGGCCGGAATATAGGAATAGACCGTTATCAGGGCAAGGGGAAACAGCAGCAACCCTTCGGCGGCAATGAGGAAAGAATAGGATTTTATCCACGACTCCCGTTGTTCTTTGTCAAAAAATATCCAATTCACAAAGGCATAGAGAAGTTGTCTGACACCAAGGAATATCCAACAGCACAGGATGTATATCCCCAACAGTTGGAAATGGGTTATGCCGACCATGAACAGGTCGACGGAGGAAATCGTGTGGTGGAACGCGAACAGGGCGGCCAGCAATCCTGTATGAAGATAGAGGAGCAAGGTGTGGCGCATCTCACGTCCGGTGGGCACAGAGAAAGAGTCACGGTGGGTTTGTCCGAAGAAAAAGTCTTGTGTCTGCAGCCGGATGTATTTCTTGCTACGGGCGAAAATCATCATAATCATGAGAAAACAGCACAACAGGATACCCGTCACGCCGTCATCGTTGCGCAACTGATAGGGCTTGGGCGAGGAAATCATGCCGGAATAGCGGAAGTCCACTTCAGGATGGTCGTAGGGAGAGCGTGGAAACAAGGTCTCTTCATAGAACATCACCATGGAGTCGCAGGCAGTGTCTTTATCCGAAGGCACATCCCATCCGGGAAGGTTCAGCGTGTCCGGCCGCTCCGAACGGAACTGTTCCCGCTCCGGCATCTGTGTCTGCATGGCGGATGCGGCCTCTTCGGGCAGACTGTCGGTGATTCGCGCAGGATGGGATACTTGCGGACGGGTATGTCCTGCGGCGTCCTGCTGCAATACTGTCTGAATACTGTCTTTCATGGGTTAAATCGCTGCGAACTTCCTTACGCTCTCATCCCACCGGGGAATGGTATACAACAAATCCACCGCCCCGGATACCGAAGAGGCTGTCTTCCAGATGTCCAGATGTGACTTTCGCATGAAACGCTCTTCCGCCGCATGAGCCAGCATGCGCAGCAACGGGTCGTAATATCCGCCTGTGTTGAGGATAACAACAGGATTGAGGTACAGGCCGAGCTGCTTCCATGTGATGATTTCGAGCAACTCTTCCATCGTGCCGCATCCGCCGGGCAGTGCAATGACCGCATCGGAAAGGCGCGCCATTGTCTGCTTGCGGGTGTGCATGTCTTCCGTGACAATCAGTTCGGTCAGTCCGTCGTGCTGCCAGCCTTGTTCCACCATGAACCGGGGAATCACACCGGTCACTTTCCCACCTGCCGACAGACAGGCATCGGCACATTCGCGCATCAGTCCGAGCGAACCGGCACCGTTGACCAGACGGATTCCGCGGAGAGCCAACGTACGCCCTAACTCGCGGGCCGCTTCGACATACACGTCCGCCACCCGGGTGCTTGAGGCTGAATATACGCAGACCGACCTGATTTCATTCATGACAGTCCGAAGGCTTTTCTGATTTTATCCACATAGTCCAGTTTCTCCCATGTGAACAGCTCCACTTCAATGGTACGGGCCGGCATATAGCGGCTGTGGAACACTTTGATTTTCTTTTCAGGCACACGTCCCATGTGACCATAGGCCGCAGTCTCTTCGTAAATCGGATTACGCAGCTTCAGGCGGTCTTCGATGGCTTTCGGACGAAGGTCGAACATCTCGTCGATCTTCCTGGCAATCTCCCCGTCTGTCATGTTTACCCTGCCACGCCCGTAAGTATTTACATAAATGCTTACCGGACGTGCCACGCCGATGGCATAACTGAGCTGCACCAGCATCTCGTCGGCCACACCAGCCGCCACCATGTTCTTGGCGATATGTCGCGCCGCATAAGCTGCCGAGCGGTCTACCTTGGAAGGGTCTTTCCCTGAGAAAGCCCCGCCGCCGTGAGCGCCTTTCCCGCCGTAAGTGTCTACAATGATTTTACGGCCTGTCAGTCCGGTGTCTCCGTGCGGACCTCCTATGACAAACTTCCCGGTGGGGTTCACATGGTACGTGATATGCTCGTCGAACAAGGCCAGTACAGCCGGATCATGCAGTTCGGCCATTACACGCGGCATCAGTATCTGAATCACATCCTTGCGGATGACAGCCAACATCTGCATGTCGGCCTTCTCCTGGTCGCCGTCGATAGCCTTGATAAAATCATCATGTTGCGTAGAGACGACAATCGTGTCTACACGGACCGGCTTGCCGTTCTCATCATATTCTATCGTCACCTGGCTTTTGGCGTCCGGACGAAGATAAGTCATTTCCTTGCCTTCGCGACGGATGTCGGCCAACACGCGCAGGATTCTGTGGCTGAGGTCAAGCGACAGCGGCATATAATTCTCCGTCTCGTTCGTGGCATAGCCGAACATCATGCCTTGGTCTCCCGCGCCCTGGTTCATCGGGTCCTCACGTTCCACACCGCGGTTGATGTCCGCACTCTGTTCATGAATGGCCGAGAACACGCCGCAACTCTCGGCCTCGAACTTGTATTCGGCCTTGGTATAACCGATACGGCGGATGGTACGCCGTGCTATTTCCTGCAGGTCGACATAAGCCGACGACTTGACCTCTCCGGCCAACACGACTTGTCCTGTAGTCACCAAAGTCTCACATGCCACCTTCGAATCCTTGTCGAAAGCCAGCAACTCATCCAATACGGCATCCGAAATCTGGTCTGCCACTTTGTCGGGATGCCCTTCGGACACCGACTCAGACGTAAATAAATAACCCATTTCTACTTGTTCAATTAAATCAATAAATAAATTAAAAACGGGGGGTCATTGGGAAGGAATGCGCTCAGTTTCAAAACTGTATTTAGCATTTTTTACCGTGGTTGCAAGCTGCCCAAATCTGTCCACACAATATTTCGGATGCAAAGGTAATGAGAAAAAAAGGAAAATAGGGTAAGAAATACAATTATTTTATGGAAAGTTGGGATTTGCTTCTGTTTTTTTATTACTTTTGACAGGAGAATCATCCTGACGTCTCAAGACAAACATTAACCTAAATATCAAATATCATGAACCATTCTTTCTTTAAAAAAGTATTGATGGCTTCGGTGTGCGGATGCTGTTTCGCATCGGCTGGTGCACAGGTCACACTTAACATCGATGCCGGACAACGGGGACCGGCCATAGGCAACCGGCACTACGGCATCTTCTTTGAGGAAATCAACCACGCCGGCGATGGCGGCCTGTATGCGGAACTCATTCAAAACCGCTCCTTTGAAGACAACGCGTCCAATCCCGACAAGTGGTGGACAGTGGAGAATGCCACAATGAGCCTCATTACGGACAATCTTCTGAACAATGTGCAAGAACATGCGTTGCGGGTGCAGTTTACCGGCAACGGCGACGGCGTGCGCAACGAAGGCTTCTGGGGTATCAATGTAGTGAACGGACGCACCTACAAAGTCTCTCTCTGGGTGAGAAGCGAGGCCGGTTATAACGGAAGCCTGTATTTTGAATTGCAAAATGAAAACGGAGACCGTTTGGGACGCAAGGCCCAACTCGTCAGTATCAATTCGGAGTGGAAACAAATCACGGCGGAAATCACCGCCACAGGAGATGACCCGAAAGGCTGGTTCGCCATCAAGGGCAGCAAAGCCGGCACAATTGACATAGATGTCGTCAGCCTCTTCCCTCCCACGTTCAAGGACCGTCCCAACGGCTGCCGTATTGACCTTGCAGAAATGCTTGCAGCCATGAAGCCTTCTTTCGTGCGCTTTCCCGGCGGATGCTATGTGGAAGGAGAATACGACAATGGCAAGACAAACCGTTTTGAATGGAAAAACACCGTGGGACCCATCGAGGAGCGTCCCGGCCATCTGAACAGGAACTGGAGATATAATGTGTCCGACGGCTTCGGATTCCATGAAATGTTGCAGCTCACCGAAGATTTGGGGGCCGAGCCTCTGTTTGTGGTGAACATGGGTATGGGACACGGCTGGTGCGTGGACTATAACAACATAGACGAATATATACAGGAAGCCCTCGATGCCATTGAATATTGCAACGGTGACGCCTCTACCACCAAATGGGGAGCATTACGCGCACAAAACGGGCATCCCGAACCGTTTAACCTGCGCTTGTTGGAAATCGGAAATGAGAATTATAATTTTTCTTCCGACAACAACAATGACCAAAGCGACCATTATGCCGAACGCTATTATCAATTCTATAAGGCCATCAAGGCAAAATATCCCGAAGTGTTACTTATAGGTAATGTGGAAGCGTGGGGAACCGATGCGCCGAGCTGGCGCAATCCTTATCCGGTAGAGGCCGTGGACGAACATTATTACCGGTCGCCGGACTGGTTTCTTAACCAATATAACAAGTATGACACGTACAGCCGCTCAAGCTACAAGGTATATGTAGGAGAATATGCCGTTACACAGAATTTCGGTGTCAACGGACATCTGAATGCGGCACTGGGCGAAGCCGTCTACATGCAAGGTATGGAAAACAATTCCGACGTGTGCATCATGAACAGCTACGCCCCGATTTTCGTCAATGAGGACCATGTCAACCCGTGGCGCCCCGACATGATTCGTTTCAACAGCCGGGAAAGCTACGGCACACCCTCGTACTACGTACAGCAACTTATGCCAAGCCATATCGGAAAACAAAATGTGAAATGGACGGAAGAGGGCAATCTTTCGCGTCAGGAAGGTGCCTTCGGCCTCAGCACATGGAATACGATTGCCACATTCGACAATGTGAGCGTCACAAATGGAGACGGAGGCGTGATATTCAGTGACGACTTCTCTACACAAAAGAGCGAATGGAGTGCCAACGGAGGCACGTGGTCTACAGCAAACGGAGTACTCCGGCAAAGTAGTTCCGGCACACAAGGCCAGTTATACGTATGCCATGTAAAGGCCGGTACAAAGTATACTTTTGAAGTGGATGCCACGAAAGTGAATGGAGCGGAAGGTTTCCTTATCGCATTCAACTATGTCGACACCGACAACTACTGTTGGTGGAACCTTGGCGGATGGGGCAACACGAAACATGCCGTAGAGGTCTGCACAAACGGGAACAAGACAACGGTGGCCGAGACATCCGCATCCCTGGAAAACAACAAAACCTACCATATCAGGATAGAGGTGGATGGGAACCATGTGGTTTGCTATCTGGACAATCAGGTAGTGCATGACTTCAACCTGCCGGATGCCCGTAAGATATATGTCTCGTCAAGCATCGACGATGAGGAAGGTATGATGTACCTGAAACTGGTCAACCCCAATGCTACGGCGCAAACTGCGACCGTCAACATGGCCAATGCCACCATCACGGACGGAGAGGTCGTGGTGCTGTCCAGTGCCAGCGGATTGGACGAAAACACGACGGACAATCCGAGAAATGTGGTACCTGTGGAACGCACGCTCAACATCTCAGGTCAAACGTTCGTGTACGAGGTTCCGGCTTATTCGCTGAATATTCTCAAACTGAAGGTGACCGATGTGAATATCGTACCGGAAGTGAAGGAAGAGATGCCCGCCCCTCTCGTGAGATATTCTTTCGAGAACGGGACGCCGACGGACGACAGCCACACGTTCCAAGGCGAACTCCATAATGCTGTCATCGCCGATATGGATGACGGCAATAAGGCCCTTTATTTCCCCTCCGATTCGCAGGACAGCTACATGGATTTAGGAACCGACATGGCAAAAAGCGTGATGGGAAAACTCACCGGAGACTACTCGGTCTCCATCGACATGCTGTTTCCCGACGCTGGAAACCTGAAGGAATATTGCTGGGCTTATGGCCTGAGCAACGGAACGGAACAATTCGTAGGGCTGATTAATACAGCGAATAATACCAACTGGTATTACACCATCAAGAACAGGACTTCTGCCGAAGACATCAAGTCCGGTTCCGGACTGACTTACAACGAATGGCACAATGTGACCATGACCAAACAGGGAAACATCGGACGGATTTACGTAGACGGCTACCTGCTGAAAGAACTCACAAGCATACTCTCACCTGCAGACATAGCATCGACAATAACGGAAGCCTATCTCGGACGCTCGCCTTTCTCGGCCGACGCCTGCATCTCCAACGCCTATTTCGACAATTTCCAAATCTTCGGGGAGGCATTGACCGCACAACAGGTCAGGCAACTTTATGAGGACGTGAACGGACGAAGCATTTACTCGTCCACAGCCATAATAGACACCGAACTTACGGCACTGATGGTCTATGGCAGTAAACTCAACCTGCTGCACGCCACCACAGAACTGCCTACAAAGACAAATAATGGCACCACTCTGGAGTGGACATTGCATGACGACCACAGCGAAGACATAGCGCAGGAAGGTAATACACTTATCGTAAACAGACTGCCGCAAGGCGATGAACCGGTCTATTCCGGCACAATAGGCGTACTGTTGCACGGAAAAAACTGGGACAGGTACATGCAGTTTCCGGTTATCCTTGCTCCCGACGACAAGAAATACGGCTATCTGTACTGCTTTATGAACGCCGGCAAGGAAATCACAAACTATGCCTTGGGCAGTAAGGAAAGCAAGGGGCAAGAGTTCAACGTACTGTTGGGCGGCGAGGAAATCTTCGACACTTCCGAACTGGCCGGTATCGAAGGGGGCACACGCGATGCCTTCCTTGCCCGTGGAGAAGCCGGCGACGGCTATCTGATGACCACCACCGACATGCAGGTGGCTGTCACCGGTTCGTGGTTCAACCACGGCATGAACCTGCTCCACTCGGACGACCTCATCCATTGGACAAGCACCACCTTCCGGTTCACCGACGGCAAACGCATCTTCTCCGACCCGGAGGCTGATACGGGTGTCTACTCCACCGACGAGGAATACGCCAAGATTAACCGCGTATGGGCGCCGCAAGTGATTTGGGACAAGGACTACAACGGCGGCGAGGGAGCCTACCTTGTATATTACTCCCTGCTCTCTTCCAACGAGGGCGATGACCACGACCGTATCTTCTATTCCTACGCCAACCGCGACTTCACCACCCTGACACAGCCCCGCCTGTTCTTCGACCCCGGCATCTCGGTCATCGACGGCGACATCGTGTACAATCCTTACGACGGTCTTTATCACATGTTCTACAAACGCGAAACAGCATCCGGAACTGCCAGGGGCATCTATGAAGCCACTTCTCCCGTACTGGTGGGCGGCAAGTGGACCGAAGTGATGCACGTCACTAACGAAGGCTCCAACCAGGTGGAAGGCTCAAGCTGCATACGCCGTATCAACGAGGATGTGTACAACCTCTACTATATGCGCTATTCCGGAGGTTCCGCCTACAAATATTGCGAACTCGACCACATGGGACTGAACCATACCTCATCCTCCAACCTGAGGGGCACGGGTGCGTTCCAGCACGGTTCTTTCATGACCGTTACGGAAGAAGAGTATGTGATGTTACAGGCCTGGAGCGATGTGAAATTGCTTCTGCCTTCGGTCGAGGCAGCAAAAGCCGAGTCCGGCTCGCACGTGTTTGACGAGGCCATCGCACAGGCCAAAGCGGCTCTGGAGATGACCGATGTGACCACGCTGAGTATAGAACTGCCGAAAGCTTATCAGGCACTATTGGATGCGCAGGATGCCTATAAGCAGGAACTGTGCGACAAGGCTGATGAGAAGAATCCGGCCGACCTGACTTTCCTACTCGTCAATCCGGACTTTTCGAATGGTGGTACGGGATGGAACGGTACGTCGTTCACCGATGTGGCCTCCGGCGTGGCGGAACAGTGGAACAAGAACTTCGACAATTATCAGGTGCTGACAGGCATGCCGGACGGAGACTACCGTTTCTTCTGTCAAGGCTTCTATCGTTTCGGGACCGTGGCAGACGCTTACACGGCTCATCAGAACGGAAGCGAAGAACTGCGTGCCGAACTGTACATGAATGACGCTTCCGCATCTTTCATTTCCCTGTACTCGGAATCCGACGACTACACCTATAGTCCGCGCTACACTTATCCTGATAATATAGGCGGGGCTTCTGCGGCATTCAATAAGGATGGTAACTATCACGGAAATACAGTGAACTTCCATCTGGCACAGAAAGGCGACCTGAAAGTGGGTATGCGTAACCATGCCAGTGTCTATGCCGACTGGACCTGTTTCGACAATTTCCATCTGTATTATCTGGGCGGCAGCACAGGCATCAATGAGGTAAACGCACCGGCTTCGGATGTTCCGGTAGATGTCTATACCCTCAGCGGCGTGAAGGTGCGACACGATGTCATGCCGGAAAAGGCCGTTAAAGGCCTTCCCGCAGGTATATATATAATAGGTAAGAAGAAAGTGGTGGTGAAATAGTTCTTCATTTCCCTCTCAATTCATCTTACAGACTGATGTCAAGGTTATTTCCGGGGCGTAATTTCTTGTATGGTCTGGAAATCCACAGCACGGTTGCCATCTACGGACACAGCACCACTGTCGTTTGTCCTATGGATGGCAACCGTTTGTGCATGGCGGTAAAGGGTTGCGGCAATGTAGCCGGACAATACTACGACTGCAGCTATCAGTAACGACAGGTAGATATGGCTTCGATAAGACCGTTGGACCTGTGGCATGATTTGCGATACGGATGCAGGCCGCGCAGCGGGGTCATGCCGAATGCATATCTTAGCTATCCGGCGCAGGTCGCGGCTTCCCGTAGCTTCGGCCATTCCGTTTACCACCATGCCCAGTGAATAAATGTCTGACTTCACATTAGGTCGGGCATCAGGCAGCAGTTGCTCCGGTGCAATGTAGTTCAGACTGCCTGCCGGGCATTTCAGTACGCAATGGGCATCGCTGTCTGACAGACTGAAGTCAATCAGTTTCACGTTCCGTCCGTTGTGGGTAATGATAATGTTCTCCGGCTTCAAGTCACGGTGTATCACTTGTTTGCAGTGCAGGTATTCCAGCGCATCCATCAATTGCCGTGTCAAGTGCAAGGCAAAGTCGGTGGTAAGCAAACCTTTGTCCATGATTTCTCTTAACGTATCCCCATCCACATATTCCATAATGATGGTAGGCCCCAATCCATCCACTTCTTCCATTCCTATTGTCCTGCAGATGTGCGGATGGTCTATCAGCAAGCCAATCTCAAACTCCTTGACCAATGCCTGCCGATACACGGGAGTGTACAGAAATTCCGGCCTCAGACATTTCAGCACGTAGAGCTTGTCGTAGCGAACGGCGGTAAACAGCCGGGCGGGGCCGGATTCAGACACATAATATTCGTGCAGGTCCGTGAACTTGCGGTAAGTATCTATCGGCTTGTCTGCCATGATTTCTTCTTTCAGGTCGTTTACAAATCCCGAACTTTCATTTTCCATATCCTGGTCTTGAGGGTTATTCGTTTGTTTTTATGATTTGCAGGGTGGAAAGTCCGCTCTGACGGGCCGCCACGAAAGGAGCCGTACGCTCTCCATCACGTTCAATGTAGGGGAGGTACAATGGCTTTCCTTTGATGAAGCAACCGGCCACAAAACGGTCGCCAGCATGCAGCTTGCTGTTCTCCGAAGCGGTCACTTCAAAACGGTTTCCCCCCAAATAATGCAATTTTACCAGACGGTTGGGGCACCATCCTATATCCACCCTCTCGCCCGGTTCCAAATCACTGCTTATCACCTGTTCGGCATTGAAGAACGAAGAGTTGGACAGATGGCGCATCTGCAGCCATTCTACGAATTCGGCATAATCTTTATGACCTACATACTGCGACAAGATATCAAGGGTCATTCCACGACTTCTATGCTCGTCCTTCACATAGCCCCATATTCGTTTTAAGGTAGAGGCAGAAAGGGTCTTGTTAATCTTTCGCTTCATGTGGTAGGAGAACTCCTCAAAGTCGGTCGTGGTATTTAAGGCTTTCCCATAAGTCTCCACTACCAATATCTTCAATTTCTCAATTTCCGGATTTGCCATCTTTTTCAGTCTTTTATTTGGATTTGTTACTCTCCTTTTATCGTTTTGAATCTTCCCCAACTGCCATGCAACCTGTACATAGTCCGTGTACCGGCCGGTACGTGGAGGGTACAATTGGTAAACATGTCACAAACTCTGTTAGTAAAGGAATTGTCATTGCATACGGGCGGATATTCGGCTGCTATGTAGAGGTCTTGCAACGGGCAGCCATCGAACGCATAGTCCGACACCAACTCCAGTCCTGCTCCCAGATGTACCGAGGTCAGAAAGTTACAGTTCTGAAATGTGCCTGTGGCCAGCGTCTGTAGTTTGCCGGGCATGGTGATTTCTGTCACAGTACTACCGGAGAATACAGCCTGCCCTATATGGGTCATGTTATCGGGGAATGTGAAACTGGTAATATGTGTGTCCTTGAAAGCATAGTCACCCAATTGGGTTACAGTGGCAGGCAAGGTGTAATGGCCTGTCTTTTCCAAAGGAAACCACAGTAATTGACTGACATCTGCATTAAACAAGACACCGTCGATGCTGCAATAGTTCAGATTGGCAATCGAAACGATAATTTCCTTCAGTGACACACATCCTTCCGATGGGGTAATCTCCCGCGCATTGGCGGGAATGGACAGACTCTTGAGCGATGTGCAGTTCATGAAAGCATTATGCTCAATCTTTTCCGTACTGACAGGCAATGTCACCTCCGTCAGCTTCTCACAATCGGCAAACATCCCATAGCCAATCACGCCGGGTTGCGTATAGCGCCCATAACCATAAGGGCCTCCTCCTTCCGCGATGTTCACTTCCGTCAAGTCAACCTTGGCTAACATCCCGTCTGTTCTTGTGCCATCCGGATTCCGCCCCATCATCTGGCGCAAGCATCGCAGGTCATCACCATTCAGTTCGCCTTTCAAAGCAAGTTGGGTTTGCTTATATTTGTCTTCACCCATCAGAAAATCCAAATCACCGGCATCTTCCAATATGACGGCGTCACCCGTTTGGCAAGTCAATGTTTCTCCTATGCCTTCGCCCGCTTTGCTGATGGCAAAAGGTTGCAGGATATAAGTGTGTCCCTGTTGCAGGGAGCTTATCTGCACTCTCACCTTACCGTCCTCACCTGGCTTGGCGTCGGCAATCACCTTGCGGCTTTCCCTGTCACCTTCTTCCCTGATGTAGCACCCCATCTCTGTGACAACATCTCCACCTGAGTCGAATATATAAAATACAACGATAATACTTGTAGGACCTTGACTGGCTATTTTCAGTCCACCCACAGTAGGCTTCATATTCGGCTGCGTCTGGAAACTTTCCGTTTCGCTCATGATGACAGTCCCGTTCCGGTTTCCCTGCAAGGCGTAATAATAGGTGGTATTGGGACTCAGGCCACTCAGTTTATAATCAACCTTACTCTCAACGGGTACCAGTTCAGGGGTCTGTTGGTCCATTTGTGTCGTCCTGCCAAAAACGAAACGTAAGGCAGGCATGGTGGAATGTTCCGTCAGGACAATTTCACCCTCCAGTGTAGCAGTAGTGCGGGTAACATCTTTCGCCGGCCACACGAACAAATCGGGCACCATATTGACCGGCCCGTCATGATTGGAACAGGCAGTTACAAGTATAGACAAAGCCACGATGATGAAAATGGATTTTATTGTCTTCATTGTCTTCCTATTTTTATACCTATCCCGACATTCACTTGCCATTGTTTTTCCGCCACATTTCCGCACGAAACGGCAACTGCAAGCCGTTTGAACGAACAAAGGGCCCCAACTTCTACGGCCAGCCCCCTGCGACAAAAATCCTTGCAACGTACATACCCGCCTCCTTCAATGTCCGCCAGTTGCCAGGCGGTAAAGGTCTTTCCATATCCTAATCCTTCAAAGATACAAAAGTGACGCGACAGTCTGTGGATGCATCCGGTTGTAAAGGCCAGATTACTGCGACAGGTTTTCCCCGAATAATAAGGTTTGTCACCCGATGAGGCTAATATGCCCTGTTGGTTGCAGACATCTGTCGTCTTTTTCTCTTTATTGAAGTCGGATTGCATGTGTATGAAGCATCCATGGCGGCGCATCACGGTCAGGAACAGTCCCCAGGACGGCCCGTCCGTGTGAAAGGATACGGTGGCCATAGCATGATATGCCATGGGTATTTTCTCTTTGTGGGGTATGATTGTAATGGTATCCACGATGGTTTGCCTGAGCACGACAGTGTCCGGTTTCAATGCAGCCACGGCCATACTGTCCATAGGAGTATTGAGAGTCATCTCATAGGCTACATGGCTTTCCAAAGGCGCGGGAAAACGATAGTCGCGCAACACGCCCCATTGAGGGTGCTTGACAGTTATCTTGCTGCTGCCTTTAGGCAAATAAAGTATGATTTCACCGACTTCGTCTTTACGTTTCACGATTCCCAACGGGGTGGAGAACACGAAGTCCGAGGAAGTTGGTATTTTCAACAAAGCACAGGCTTCACCGTTGAGGTCACGAACAGGATTGATAAAGCCGCTTACGTCATTGGGCAGCGTGCGGAACTTCTTCACCTGGAATTGTTGGGCCTGCATACACATTGTGCCCATTATCCACATGCCGAGTAACAGCAAGAACCGGCCCGATACCTTTAATATAATATGTATCCCGTTTATCTTCATCTTAAGTTGAAATCACTGATGCTGATTATGTCATCGTCCTCACGCAGTGTAGACAACGGTTGCCAGGTCCTTACGTGTATGAGAGGCATGGAAGGATCTCGGAAATCCCACAACAGGAACAGGTATCCTTCGTCCCGATAACAGTCACTTTGGTAGTATTGGCGTAGTGTCACCCCATAGATGCCATCCATGGTGGGATGACGTCTGATATGGAAGTCACTGAACTTCACATCGATGCTTTTGTTGGCGGCAAATGTTTTTTCCAGTCTGGCCAGATATTCTTCTTTGCTGCGAAGGCTATAGCTCACTTTCTCGTCACCGGCCGATATCTCATCACTTGTTGCCTTATTGTTCACCACGTTACCAACGATAATGAGGGCTTTGTTGCTGAACACCTGGCGCAGGAAATCTATATCCTTGGTGGTGTAGGAGGTTCGAAAGTTCTCGCAATAGTTGAGTATTACCCTGCGTCGTTCCTTATCTTCCACATCCAGTTTGTTCGAAAGTATCTTGGTTGCTTCTTGAAAGAAGGGATGATTGTGGGGCATCTGTTTCAAATCCGTCTGACTCAGACGGATAGTTTTTCTGCCTGTATAAGCTGCACTCTCCCGACGGGAATCCGGTGCTTGCCGTGCGGGGTCAATCGCGGCCTGTCCTTTGTGCAGGTCTTCGGGCAACGGGTCATCTGCTTTTTTCTCTTGATATATGACCCGACCTTGATGATCTATGTAGCCTTTCCTATCCTGCAACGGGTCTATGAACTGTAGCTTTCCTTCCCTGTATTTGGTATCCACCAGACAATTGGAAAGAGGAAGCGCAAAGCTGGTATGTCTGACATTATCTTCCACCCAATAGGTGCATTGGTCGTTGTCGTCATACCTGCATACCAGTTCCATCCCTTCCGACACACCGTATTTATACACGTGCGTATCGATATGATACATGCCCGAATCAAACCGTAACCACAGAACCGCTGCCGCACATCCGAGTATGACGAGCAAGACTGACAATATATAATGTATCTTTCCCATCTTTCCGTTAGTTCTGGTTGACCACTTCTCCCCCAATTTCAATCTTGATTTGGTCGGGATTACCACTGATGACCAGACTGATAAAATGATTCATGCCTGGTTTGAACAAAAACCGGCTTTCATAAAGATAAGACACTCCATTGATTTCCACCTCGGCCAGCGGCACATAATTGGCGATGCGTTGCGGCACAACAATGGCCGTAAAAGTGTTTGTTCCTGTTTGTTTGGCCTGGATGATGGCCTTTTCTCCTTTCGGGGCGGGTGTAGCCACTCCGGCCTCCAGGTCGATTGTCGCCTCAGACACAATGTTGTGAAGAAACAGTTTGGCATCGGTAGGCAGCTCGCCTTCGTAGTCTTCACCTTTTACGAGCCGTAGTGTCACCTTGCTCATGATATGTTTGAAAGTGAGTGGAACACTACCTGTCCGGGCATTTACATCCGGTGTCTTGGCATAGAGGAAGTCGCTTGCCTCATACCCATCCATAGTCCCATCTTCCACCATGATATTCTGGTTCCTACGTATACTGAAGGGAAAGTCGGTGATACTGCCCACCTGTGCCAGATGCGGATAGTAAGCATAGGCATTGTATGTGCCTTCGTCCCAATAGAGCGGACGGGATGTGGACCATGTGGCACCGTTGCAGGTCAGCGTTTCATTGTTCACTACATTGCCGCCAATCTCTAAAGGCTCGCCGGTTTCGGTCACATACACACTGACTTTGTCTCCTTTCTCAAATTCCGTTTGGGTGACACGGGTCGGCTTCTCTCTTACCACATGAAATCTCATGGGTATCTTTTCTGAAACGATAAGGCTTTCAGTCTCATTCTGGCAGTTGGTCATACCCGCCATTGCAATTAGGGCAAAAACTGTTGCCAACAGATAGTCATTTATCTTCATTTTTCCTGTTCCTTTCTCCTGTTATCACAATCGTCGTCATCTCTTGTTTTTTAGCGGACTGCCACGATGAATCCGGGGAGCGGCGTGGTTTCTTTGCCACGACGGACTGCGAGTACCCATGGATTTGTTACGGGTTACGGCCGCATCTATGTTGTCGTTTGCTACAAATTCATCAAAAGAATATTTTTCGCCGGCATACCGTTTGATACGTTTCACAATGCTTTCGCGGCTGATGGCATTGAAATATGGGATGCTGTTGTTCATGCAGGAGTTTTGTTCCGAACGGAATACACCACGAGTGAAGGAGTATCCGCCTTCGAAAATATCTACAACAGTGTTGTAGCGTGAATCTAAGATAAAGTGCTTCCACGGAACTTCATTCATCTTGCCCGTAAGAGACAGGTTGTCATACCAGCCTATGGCCTTGTATGAATTGAACATGATAGTGTGTCCGTTATCTATGAAGGCATTGTAACTGATGTTTTCGTCACCGAGTTTGCCGAATCCATGGCCGCCGGCCTCATGATGGACGACACCTCGTGTATTGCTAGGGTACTCATAGGTATTCATCGGGCAGAATGAGATGGCAGAACCGTCAGTCCATAAATGTGTGCATCCTCCGTAGTCAACGCAGTTGGGCACAACGATGATGAGGGTTTCTTTCAGATTGCCTTCATTCACGGTCGGTGCTTTCAGTGCACTGGCAAAGAGAGCGTTGTAATTCGCTTCCAGACAGGCATCTCCGGTATAGGTGGTCCCAAACTTATTGTTACGGATGCCGTTCACCGAACCGACACCGGCTTCCTGTGAGAGAGAGATGGAGGTGTATACGTTGAAATAGTTGCGGTAGGTCTTGTAAGGCTCTACATTGAAGAAGTTTTCCATCGCCAGTTTCATGTGGGACAGATAGTTCCCATTAATGATGCTATAGGCATCGTAACCGTCACCCAAAACAACGATGTTGATGCCTCCGTTGTTGCCTTGGGTGGCTGTTTGAAGGGAGATGAGCTGGTCTTCATCATACTCATAATCATATTGGTCTACCGTGCAGGTACAGGTGTATTCCTCATCTGTCAGACGGAATACAATTTTCCCGATTCTGTCGCAGACAGACACAGACCCCTTGGAATAATTGTGGATAGTAAGAGTCAGTTTTGTTTTTTTATCTCCGCTGGTCTGCGACAGACTGCACCAGTCGGGCATACTTTCCACTTCCCATTTGCCTTCGGCATCAAGTATCAAAGTTTGTTCGCGAGTGGTATTAAGGGCATAGACAACGGATGGGCTGCACACCAGTTCATGATGGGCTACTATACGTTTGAACTCATTCCATCCGGGTGTAGTCTGATACAGGGTAACGGACTGTTCGGGCACTTCTACCGTGAAGTTGTCTTTGGACACACCTGAAAAGGCGTTGGTGGTTAGGTTAGGAGGTATCTCTCCTTTGCAGACTATGCTGCCGATTTGGTAACATCCGGAGAAAGCTTCGTTTTGTATATTCTCCAGATTGGCGGGGAAAACAAGTTTCTTTATGCCGCTACACCCCTGAAATGCACAGCTCCCAATGTTGGTCAGTCCTTCGGGCAATTCCAGTGTACCGGTCAGATACGGGTTGTATGAGAAAGCACCGCTTCCAATAGTCAACAACGATTGAGGCAGTTTCAACTCTCCCGAAAATTCATTCTCTCTAAATGCCGTTTCGCTTATTATTGTCAGATGCTTAGGTAAATTAAGCCCACCCTTGAATTTGCAGCCGAAAAATGCGCCCCCACGGATTTCAGTAATGCCATCGTGTAAAGTCAGGGCACCTCCGAAAGAAACGCTGCCGAATGTTCCTTCTTTGATTATCTTGATAGATTGAGGAATGAGAAGATCTCCTCTAAAAGCACAACCGGAAAAGGCACAAGAACCCAAATATTCCAGATGACTGGGTAGTTGTAACTGGCCGGATAGTCCGACACAACCCATAAAAGCGTCTTCCCCGATATAAGTAAGTTTATCGGGTAGGACAAGGTCGCAGGTAAAGCCACAGTTCCAGAATGCACGGTCTCCTATATATGTCAGTGTGCTTGGTAGCGAGAGCGTTCCGTATAGATTTCCGCAGCAATAGAATGCACCACCACCAATGTATGTAACCCCTTCGGGTATTGTCAGGGAACCGGTCAGATTTACACAATATTCGAAAGCGGTATTATTGATTTTATATAACTTATCGGGAAGAATCAAACGCACAAGCGAGCTTTTGCCATATAAGGCACCATCGGGTATCACTCCTTCCTCATTGCCTGTGAAGACTCTGACCTCCTTCAGGTTCAGGATTTGAAGGTTGGTCATCTCTTTTTTCATGAAATTAAAGTCCACCTCGTTGATGGAGCCTTTCAGTTTTAAGTTTCTCAACTGGGTATAATCTTTATTGGCCGCGATGATGCTCTTTTTCAGGTTGCCGGGCGTGGTTTCTATAATGATGTATTCACGGGCGTTGGCATCGTGACTCACCCAATCGTTCTCCCAAGCCGTGATGCTCTCTCCGATGAGTGTAAACTCATACTTCCCGGTGTCCGTCTTCTTGTTCACACGGATGCTGAAATTACTTATCTTTCCGGCTACATAAGTGAAATCCTCACTCTTGGCAAACTTGTAGGATATGCCTCCTACGGTGATGTTGAACAAAGGAATGCCCGCCGCTACGGTTTGGGGCACCACGATGGCACGCCATTCATCACCGGTGCAGATGGGTTGGGTGGCCGTCTTTTCCACATCACCTTTCCGTGTCACCTCACCGGTTGTCAGATTGACGGTTGCCTTGCGGCACAAGTTGGTAACCAATACACTTTTTTCAAGTTTCGCCCATTCGCCCTCGGCAAAGCCCGCTCCTTCGACCAATGTGACACGTGCATTGGCCATGCGGTGGGTCATAGGCAGACGAATGGTATTTGTGGTGGGGGCCACATCGCCGACTTTACCCCATAAGAAGTCGCTCGCCTCATAGCCTCCCAATATTTCTTCCGTTCCAGGTGTACTTTGGTCGCGTTCCACGACAAGGCCGACAGCTTCCACGTTCTCAGGATAGGCGTATGAAAAAGGATAATACCCATAAACGTCAATGTGCGTATGCTTGTCTTTCCAATACACGTCATAGGCCGAGTTCCATTTGTGGGTTGCCTTATCGAATGTGTGTTCCACGTTGTCGGCCCTGTTGCCCCGTGCCTGCAAGGTTCCGGGCACACTGCCTTCGTAATCCACGACGTAGACCCCCATCTTTTCGCCGCTGCAAAAGCCGCTTTCGTTTACACGGGTCACTACTACATGGTCAATCTCACCGTTCAGGGTGATGGGAGTTTTCCCCTCGATGTGTTCTTCCACCACAAGAGTGTCTTTTACGCAGGCAGACAAAGTGATGCAGATGAGCAATGTATGATAGAGCAGTTTGATTTTCATTTTTCTATGAACTTGGTTTGAACAGATGGAATGCGTCATTCGGCAATACCGCCGTGGTCTGTCTCGTCGTTGTCCCATTGACTGACGGACACATTCATACCATCACTGAGCCTGTTGACGGTAATGGTAAATTTATGCCTTTTGCCGGCCACAAAGGTAAATGCTTTTTTCAGGTTGTAGTCTCTGCCGTCAATACGCAGGGTAATCAAGTTTCCGTCGGTTACCTCTTGCGGCACAATGATAGCTTTGTAAGTGGCGGCACCTTCTTTTTGCATCTTCACACTGAAGCCATCGCCTTGAGGAGTAGCCTCCCCTGTGACCAAATCTACCGTGGCTTGTGTTTTTATTCCATTTACCTTGACAGATTCTATGGCAGAAGCCAAACTTGCGGCGGTGAAACCGTTCCCCGGCACCAGGCAGACCAACATCTGACTCATTACATGCCTTGTAGTGATGGAAATGGGAGTATCCGTAGGAGTCGCATGCGAGGTACTGCCTATCAATAAATCGCTGTTATTATAGGCCGTATATGTGCTTTGGTCGACATGCACGGTCCAAGATACGGCGGAAACGTTATCAATGTCGGGCATGTAGGGACAATAAAAGTAAATATCGGCAGGTGTCTTGTCATCTTTCCAGTAAATGGGTTGTTTGGTCACCCAGGTATAGCCGTTAAAAGTAAACTGTTGGTTGTCGGCATGGTTACCATGAGACTGGAGAGTGACGGGAGTTTCTATGGATGTGTCATGGTTCACCACATACAGCCCCGCCTCGTCGTCTTTTGTGAAACTCTTTTCGATGGCGCGGTTTTCGACCAACGCCACGTCTGTCAATAGCGGTCTGATTTTTAATGGGATTGGCTCCTCAACCGAAATCTCGTGCACATATTCCATTTCGTCCTTTTCATCGTAAGCATCCTCACCAGAAGAACAGGCTACCATAAAACCCGCCAATAGAAGAGATGTATATATTATCCATTTCGTTTTTGCATTCATACATAAGTTCAGATAATTAGGTTTCCCGTGTAATTTACATTTCAGTTCCCCAAAAAGACTTCCGGCAATGGTGCGCAGCCACCTGTCCGCTTTCAAGACCTTACCACGGTTCTTCCGATGGTTACGATACTTTGGATTCAGTTGGTCTGATAACATACTGAACAATGAGTGCTGAAACATTGGCTTTTTCATCATAAAATCTGTAAGTTTCCAACCATAAAGGTACAAAAACTTGCAGACTTCTACAAATATATCAAACTCTAATTTATTTACATCACATTTCTTATAAAACGACTACCTATAAATTTCTAATAATCCACCAAATAATAGTCAACACAACATATATCCTCACCGTAACAGTATGATTGCAAAACATTCTTAATTTTGAGTGTCGTTCTTTAGGAAAGAACCATGTAACACTGATTAAAAGAAGAGCATAAGGAACTGAAATTACCAAAAAAGGATTATAATAAAACGCCTCCTTAAAATGCAAATGTAATAATTGATATGCAGCTCGTTGCACCCCGCATGCAGGACATTGATACCCTGTAATTAAATAAAAAGGGCATTTCGGGAACCATATTGAACTTTCCGGGTTGAAAAAATACAATATGACTCCCAATGCCACAACTACAAAAAGTATGGTTATTTTCTTAAAATCCACCAAATACAGCAATACCTAATATTGCGTAACATATAATATAAATAACCCACAAGAAAAATGCAGATCCAAAAGACCACCAAAACCAAGTACGAGCTTTTGAAGCAGCACTCTGTGCTTCAGCATATTCGCCAGCATACCATAATCCATCAACTTTAGATGCATATACAATAGAGACTATACCAAATGGCAAGCAACAAAATAAGGTGCTTAAAATGGCCCATACTAAAAAGTTATTCGGCTTGGGTATTGATGGAGCCCCCCCTCTATTGCCACCGCTCTCACCAACAACAATATGGATGTTATTTTCATTATCGATACCACTACGATATCCTTGCGTGCCACCAACCATCGTTCTGCCACAATTATCATCTGTTCTTCCAACATTATTAAAATATGTCTGCCAAGGCAATGTAGTATTGCCAATTCTAACGATGTCCGATTTATTCAGATGAACTTCTCCATGTCGTTTAGTACCATTTATAAATGTTCCATTACTGGAGTTGGTATCAATCAATCTGAAATTACCATTATCATCCTGTATGATTTGACAATGTGACCTTGATACCAAAGGATCATTTATATTCACATCGTTACTTGAACTACGTCCTATTTTAATTATTTTCATAAGTACAAACGTTTTAATTATTCTGTTTTAGTACTATTGGGGACTACTTCGATTTTATTGATAAGATATGTCTTTTTGTCCGCATCGTATACCAAATGAATTCGTTTCTGAGTGTAATCGTTATATGTTTTGCTTTGATACCTCTGACTAACAGTATAAATTAAAGAGTCCCAATTTAAATCAACGACCTCAATATCGTTATCAAGAGTAAAATTCAACGCAGAACCTTTCAACAACGATAAATATTTCTGTGCAGATTCTTTCTTTATCTTCTCATTTCCATATTTCGGCAGATAAGACACCTCAACATCACTACCAGTTGTATTAAACATATTCTTAATAGATGCTTTTTGTTCTGTGTCATGAGAAGATACATATTCAGACAATTGATTCAAAAATGTCATAACATTAGCGTTTGCCATTCTGTTTCGTTCTACTTTTGCAGAATCCGTAATAGGCTTATGAATTATTTCTTTGTCATAAGACACTACAACCTCAGCATTCTTGAATGTATTATCAACAGTAACCTTAAATGTAGGGGCAATAGTCATGGAAGCAACAGGATTTGTATATAAAGACTTTTTATCATCATCAATGAATTGATAAGGATCAATATTTATTGTGATTGCAGGAACGTCTTTCACCGTAAACTCCTTACTTTTAGGCAAATCCATTTTAATCTCATCATAAGAGACACTCATTGCCTCAATACTTGTTAAAGACTGCTCTACATATTGCTTGCTGAGTGTTTGAGGAAGATTTGCATACCATTCAACAATTGCATCTTGCGCCGCTTTCTTCATTGACTTTTGTTCGGATGCAAGGAATTTGATAGGCTTTGCAATAGAAGAAACTAACTCAAGTTTGTTTTTGGGGGCAAAATACCTCACTTTCTTACCTTCTACGTTCTCAAATTTCTCTTCAACCTTGACCTTCCATATAAACGTAACTTTATATCTAACATCGCTTACATTACCTTTTGCTACAGTATGGACTTGAAACGCCACTGGAACGATAAGTTTTGTCGAATCTATTGGGTTTTTACCTTTTCTTATTTCTTTTTCTTCATTTTTATCATATTCAATATCACCTACACTTAATCCTTCGTAAACCAATTCTGTCGGCATGTTGGATTTTTCACACAATTTATCATAAACATCTTTTAGGCTATGTGATTTCACTTTCAATACAGATTCAACCAAATCATCTTGATACAAAAATTGTTGAACTGATTTTGAATTCGGTATTTTCTTCTTACCATCGCCTTTCAATCGATTTCGCATATTATCTAACAACTCTTTTTGGTTGTTTATTGCAAGCGTTTTTGCCGCTTCTTTTCGATTGACATATTTGATTTCATCCTTTTCCGTTTTGGAAAATCCTACCATACCAATGCCCAGCATCAATGTAGCAATTAACATTCTTCTGTACATGTTCATTCTTTTTTATTGTTAATATTAATATTTAGTTTATTACAAGTCTGAATCCGACATCCGGACGGGCTATATTATCAGCATCTCTATAATACACTGTAATATATTCTATATCATCATCTTTGAAGCTCCCCCCTCTTATCACATGATATTTATTGGTTTCATTATTTATTGGATTTTTGCTCTTATCCGATGATTTATAGAAGTCTGAATTATAATAATCCATACACCATTCTGCCACATTGCCGCTCATCTGATAAATGCCCAATTCATTTACCGAAGGTGGAAATTTTATTTTGAACGGACGTTCTTTATCAAACCAAATATTATTTGGATAAGAACCTGCATAAAGTTTACCGGAACTCTTTTTACCACCACGTGCAGCGTACTCCCACTGAGCCTCTGTAGGAAGCGAAAATTGCTTTCCGGTTTTTTCATTTAATCGATGTATAAAGAGTTGGACGTCTTCGAAACTTACACTTTCGACCGGAAAACTATCTCGTGCTTCTGCAGGTTGATATGCAGACGGATTGCTTCCCATAATCTCCTTCCATAAACCTTGTGACACTTCAAACTGCCCTATATAAAAATCATCAAGAGTTACATCATGAGGAAAACAATCATTCTCGTCCGTATCATTGATACCCATTACAAAGCTCCCCCCTTCAACTTTTATCATCGGATAAGCATCCATACCGGTAAAATCATAGGTTTCATATTCGATATTTCCTTTTTCTACCTCAATGACTTCTTTCGGACGAAAGATCAGAAATCCCATCAATACTACAATAATACATCCTGCAGCAACAAGCCACAACCAGATTCTTTTATTATAAGATGTTGCTCCACCTATTGTCTCATCAACAAGAACCGATGGTCTTACATTACGTAAATCATCCATAAACTCCTGAACGGTCTGATGGCGATTCTCCGTTTTGAGTTGCATCGCTTTCAAAATTGTCCGATTAGCCTCATCCGGAATATCAGGAACCAACTCCTTGGGAGTTGCCATCGGCTCCGTTAAACGTGCAGCAGCTTCAAGAGGAACATGCCCTGTAAGCACAAAGTACATAGTTGCTCCGATAGCATATATATCCGTGTATGATCCCTTGCGGCTATTGGCTGTATATTGCTCTGTCGGTGCATACCCATGAGTAAGCATAGATGTGTGAATTTGAGTCTTATCTTGTTCAAACTCCCTGGCAGAACCGAAATCTATCAATATTGCCTTATAATCAGCTGTAATCATGATATTGTCTGGTTTAATATCACGATGTAAAATATGACGGTCGTGAATGTATCCTACTGCATTTGTTACTTGTGCAATATAATTCACAACTTCGGGATACGGTAAACGGCCACATGAATCAACAATACTCTGCAAACTTTTACCCTCAATAAAGTCCATAACCATATAAGAAGTATTGTTCTCATCGAAGACATCAATAACCTCTACAATATTGGGATGATGAAGCGTTGCCAATATTTTGGCCTCCTTGACAAACGCCAGACGATACTTCTCAAACAGGCTCTCACTTGTCCCTTGTACACATACAGTTCGTGCGTGAGTTTCACGCGCGCATTTCCCAGCCGGGAAATACTCCTTAACACAAACCGTTCTATTCAGTCCGCTTTGCTGTGCTTTATACGTTATACCAAAACCACCCTCACCGATTTTCTTTTCGATGATATATTTTCCGTTACATAGAATAGTTCCGGATTGAAGTTCTTTATAAGTCAGTATTTTATTTTCTTCTGTCATCTGTCCAATTGATGCTTATGCATATAATCATTAATTAAACCTCCAAATTCTTCACATGATTGTAATCTCATCATCGGTTCTTTAACCAATGCCCGCTCTACAATAAATTGTAGATCAGAATTAATATGTGGATAAAAATCCTTCATTTGGGGCGTTGGATCAAATTTGATTTTTTGCCGTATTTCACTTGGTTTTTGACCGGTAAACGGAACTGTTCCGGTCAGCATCTCAAACAACATAATGCCTAAGGCAAAAATGTCAGTATATTGCCCACATTGTCCTCTTTCCGATTGTTCGGGTGGCATATATGCCGGTGTACCAAACCCCGTGCTATTGCTGGCATCGCTCATCCTCGAAGCAATACCAAGATCTATTAATTTGATTCTACCATCCGGTTGTATCATGACATTATTAGACTTAATATCTAAATGCAGAATACCATTGCGATGTAAATATGCAACCGTATCTAATATTTCGAGAAACATAGGCAATGCTTTCTGTTCCGGAATTGGCCCAATTTCCCCATATATGTATTGTTCCAAACTTTTTCCTTGAATAAATTCCATCACGATATAAAGTTGTTGTCGCTCATGCATATCAATAAAATCTACCAATTTAGGAATATTTGGATGTCGCATATACAGATATAATTGAGTCTCGACCTTTTTAAAATTCTCTCGTATAATCTGATTCTTAAAATGCCGTATTTTCAACTCTTTGATAGCCACAGGAAATCCACTACGTAAATCTATCCCCCAATAGACCTTCGCAGTGCCTCCCTCTGCGATCAAATGATCAACATGATATAACGGTATTTTAGGTAATTCGCTCATCGTTCATTACTGATTTTATTCCTCACTCCAAATTATTTCTTTTGTTGTTTTACATTTTGAATAGCATCTATTATCAATTGTTTACCTTTATTATCTGCTTTATTAAACAGATCTTTGAGATACACTTTGGCATTTTTATCTTTAGGAACTTCTTTCTTAAGCCGTTCACAGACTTTCTTTGCAATTGTTTTATCAATTGCTTCATACTCCTCTGCATAAAATTTTGCAGTCAATTCCATAGCCTTTTTACTTTCCTGTTCTGCAATTTCCTGCGCCTGTTTGGCTTTCGCTTCAGCTTTCTTTGCCGCTTCCGCCACATTCTCTGCTTTCTGCTGAGCAACTTTAGCCTTTGTCGTTTCTCGATTAGCATCATCTACCTCTTGCTTAGCCTTTGTCGTGATTCTATCCCTTTCCTTATTAGCAATATCCGCTTGTTTTTTTGCTTTTTCCGCTTCTTTTTGTTTAGCCGTTGCTAATTCTCTATTTTTGTCACGATCTTCTCTCAATGCTTGACGAAACAACTCTTCATCAGCTTTATCTTGCAACCGTTTAGCTTCCAGTTGGTCAGTCGTTTGACGAAAACGTTCCTCGTTTGTTTTATTGGTCCGTCTTATACTTTCCTGTTTTTGCTGCTCTTTATCATTATAACAATAAACATATAGCCCAATACAGCCAACAAGAATAACAACCACCGTACATATTATACCCCAAACACAAAACCAATTAATCCTTTTTGCCGAATTATCCAATGTAGCCGGCTTGTTTATTTTTTGTTCTCCTATAGAAGATGAAGTAACATATTCTTGCCACGACAGAGTAGTACCTCCGATACGAATTACATCATGAGGCTGTAACCGAACCTCACCAAATATCTTCTGTCCATTAACATATGTACCATTTGCGGAATTTAGATCTACAACAGAGCAAATTCCGCTGTCGTTCTGAACTATCTGTAAATGTATTCTTGAAACCTTTACATCATTGATAACAACATCGTTATCCGTACTTCTGCCAACTGTAACAACTTTCATTTTGATGAATTCTGATTTAAAGTTTTTAAACTATCCATTTTCTGCTCAAGCAGTTTTTGATTGTTCCCTTGTTGCTTTTTAAGCTTACTTATTACCAGCCCATATTCATCTGATTTTCTTTTACATCGATTATAAACCCCATTATATCCGTCTTTTTTAGCTTCATCTGCTTTTTTTCTTTCTGCATTATAATCTATTTCTGCTTTCTTAAGACTGTTATAAATATCAATGGAATCTTGCTCAAGTTTCTCTATTTCTTTATTAAGCCGCTCAATTTTCTCAGAGTTTATTTTATTTTGAACACATATATATACTCCACTCCCTATCACCACACATACCACAATGGAAATCAATGTAATTATTAACCATTTAATAACCTTAGACATCCCTTTCAAAACTTTATTATTGCCTGTTGAATTATAGCTTCTAAATACACTTTTTGAATGTGGGCTATTGGCTATTTGTACTAATTCAAGTGTAATGTTATCACTCCCCCCAGCCTCTAACGCAAGATTAATTAAAGTTTTACCCTTATTTTCGAGGCACGTATTTTGCATCAGAACATCCCTTATCTCAGAATCGGAAATCATTCCACTCAGTCCATCACTACAAATCAAGAATATATCTCCATTTTTAGGCTGAACCTTGCCTATAGTCGGTTCTAAATTAGATTTTACTCCAAGAGCCTTCAAGATTCGATTCTTATTCGGGTGATGCTCCGCCTCCTCATCGGTTATTTGACCAGCATCGACCAAAGTCTGCACAAAAGAATGGTCTTTGGTAACACGATGCAATTGCTTCTCTTTACCAAGATACAGATAAATACGACTATCTCCAACGTGAGCAATATATGCTTCTGACGCCTGCAACAACACGACACATGCGGTTGTACCCATTCCACTCAACTCAGGGTGCTCATTGGCATAACCCAAAATTTGCATATTCGCAAATTGCAATGCATCATTAAGTGCTTGCTTCGGCTGTGGATATTTCTCTTTTTTCAGATAGTCAATAATACTTCTAACAGCAATGGATGACGCCTGTTTTCCACCAACATGCCCCCCCATACCATCGCACACAACAAAAACATCTCCATTGGGGGTTAATACCGCAATATCATGACAATCTTCTTGGGCTGTGCGAACATTGCCAATTACATCTTTTTGAAAGATATTATTGTTATCAATTATTGTTAAACTCATATACGTCAATTTTACTCTGATATTTTATAGTTGATACAGGCATTCATATCCTTGATAATAGTATCTTTTAGGGCAATACTTAAAATTTGGAAAATCCAACTATTCCTGATTATTGCGAGAACCCGATTACCGCTATTTATCCATCTTATTTAAATCCCGTTATTTTCCATACACCATTGACATTTTGCAACAAAACCTTTACATTCGTACCTCCATAGCGAGTAATATTTTGAAATCCTACATAGTCAACTTCTAAAGTTGGGCTACATGTCACATATACCTTTTTTTCATTGATACCAATACGAGGCTTATCCTCTCCTGGTAAATAAATCAACCCATCTTTGACTTCTGCCTCCCCATTATGATACATACTGCCATCTTCCTCATAGTACCACAAATCCTGCACATAAGCAATTGCAACTTCATAATTACGAGCCAACGCAGGTATCCAACCTAAAATATTCAATTTTTCTCCGCCTTGCGCCGAGAAGTATTTCATGAAAAACAAATCATAAGTAAAATTATTTTCGTTAATTTCACTAATTATATTCTTTGCCAATTCAGAATCTGTCAACGATAACATCCTTTCAAAATCTCGGCATAGTATGGATTCAACAAAATTATATGCAACTGAAGCCGGTGTTTTACAATCAGCTATCTCTTGGCCACTTAATCTTTTAACTATCGGATTCGGTGACTGAGCGTATATAGGCTCAAATAAAACCGTCAAAAGAATAATTATAAATGTTCTTTTCATTATTTTATATTTTTGTACATTTATATATAAAAGTTCAATATTACCTCTCCTAATCCAATAACATCTCCACTCTTTAAAATAGCACGTTCTACAAATTGCCCATTCAAGATTACTTTGTTTGTGCTTTGTTTATCAATAATTACAAATTCACTTCCATTAAACACAATTTCCGCATGATGCCTGGATACTTTATCATCATTTAATATCAAATCATTATCTTGTTCCCTACCTATAAATACTCTCGGTTTATCTAATTCATACGTAAAAGTATTGGTTCCGATACTACATCTTAAACGAGGATATACATTCCTCATCCTCATCAAATGACACAACCGTTCTTCTTCGGCCTGCTTCTTTTGTTCATCCCAATCTTGCTGTGCGTTACTTGCAAAATTGGATTGACATTGTTCTGTAAATTGAGGATTATCTTGAATATGATATTGTTCCAAATCAGCCAATCTTTGGTGATTATTTTCATCTGTCTTCTTTTGGTTACGCGAATAAACAAGAACACACACAATCAATGCTATTATAAGAACTACTAAAAATACAACCAACCAAGAATGTGTTGCTATCCAGGTTCCAATAGTATACGATGGAGGTAGTAATTGTTCTTGAATACCAACTCCATTAACACACAAAGTAATCATGCGCGACTTAGCACCATGCTCTGCATCAGATATAAAAGAGACTTTGTAATCATGTCCTTGATATCTTTTACTAATTTGTGGATAAAGATTTATCAAATCCCTTTCTGCGATAGCAACTTCTTTATACGAGTTAAAAGTGCCAAAAGTACTCTTGGCAAAACCTTCAGATTCGGGAGCTACCCCTGAACGATAATAATATTGAAAAATATAAACAGGTATATGTAACTGCTGTGCTTTTAACAAGACTTGGCTCTCAGAATCCGCTCCAGAATTTTTCATCGAATATCCGGCAGTAAAAACAATAATAGCTTTCGCACCTTCCTGTGATGCTAAAAGCTCCATACCTTCACGAATTGCCGTATACAAATCTGAACGATTGGGAAATACCGAGTAACGTTCTTTACTATGCTTATAATTCTGTATAGCAAATTTTATCTGAGACTTATCATTCGTAAATCCATTTGTAAGATTTATAAGAGTCGTTGATGTGTTTTTACGTCGATTAAAGGCAGAAACGGCAATTTTATCCGATGCGGGAATATTTATATGGTCAAGAAATCCCGACAATACTTTCTGAACAAAATTAAACTGTCCGTAACCATTATGCGCCATATCTTCCCATAAGATAAGGGTCGTTTGTGGCAAATCATCAATTTCGTTTGACAGTTTTTCCACATCAAAATCCCTATCACTTCCAGATTCTTTCAAATGCCAAAAATTCGCTTTTGCCAATTCATCAGGATTATAGCTATGGTATACAAATGAGACTTGCGGAAAATCATCAACATTAAATCCGTTTTCTATCTTCCCGATTGGTTGCGCCAACAAATTTGTTGTCAGAACCACCAACAACAAACCTATCTGTTTTTTTATGTCCCATTTCATCTTGATAAAATTATAGTGATGTACGGAATTTGAATACAGTATCACCCATCCGAATAATATCTCCGTCTTTCAGGTAACGAGGTTCAAGCTCAATATCCTCATCATTGACAAATGTTCCGTGTGATGACTGGCTATCTGTTAATGAATATTTGTTGGCACGAAACAACAGAACTGCGTGTTTACCAGACATTCGACCATCATTAACAATAATACCACAATCAATATCACGACCGATGATATTCCGACCTTCATATAATTTGAAATCCACACCAAGTTTATCAAAAGAATATGTTACCAACCAACCCACTAATTTTCTACTATATCGAACTTCTTTTTTCGATCCTAATTGTGCTTCCGCACCCTTAGTTTCCGTTTCTTCATCACCAAATACAGTACGATTATAACCAGCAGATGGTTTTTGACTTCCATTCACAACAGTTTCCTGCCCATTAATTACTGTCGTTTTTGCTCCTCCATCGGTATCGCTCATACCAAATGAACCGACTGCAGTTTTGTCAGTATCATTATCCACAAAAACCTCTGTTTTTAGGGCTGTCGAATTACCTGTTTGATTGCCTGTCCGACAATAAGGACAACTTACTCCTTGATAATAATGTCCATTAGGACACTGTTTGAATTCTCCTTGCATAATATAATTATTAGAATAACCTCTATACATTTTTTGCAAAAATATCATTTTTTAATCTAATATTCCCCAAATAATTTGGTTCATAATGGTTCACAAAAGACGATAGAAATCTTTAAACGGATATAGGGTATATATTCCAATAAAAAAGAGAACTAAAACAGTGTTTGAGGACATCTGCAAAACGCCCCCACGACTCACGAAAATCCCAAGGTTTTATAACCTTATGCGAGCCGGCCAATTCGTTCCCTCAATAATTCGTTATATTTTTCTTTCAAACTATCACTTAAAAAAGAACTTTGAATGAGCGATTCAAACTTAGGTAATAGTTTGATATACTTATTTATAAGGCGTTCTACAACAACACTTTCTATACCAAGATTAGCTGCAGATTTAATAAAATCCCCCCTCTGTAATCTCTTTTTCCTACCATTCAATGTCAATGCCAATTCTTCATCATCTTTCGGGTTAATGATAGCTGCATTCAGTAGGTCATAAGCAGGAGTTAGCCGTATTTTATCCACTATTTCATACAATGAGAAGTTTTTCAAGTGCATATCGTTATTACCTGTCAACCAAGAGTAAAGTACCAATTCAAAAAAATTAGTTACATCCATCTTGGGCATGGACGAGTATTTTTGGATTGTTTTACCTATACGTTCATAACTACTTTTATATTTATGCTCCGTTTGTCGTTCCGTCAATTGGCACATATCTTCCATCGCTATTTTCTCTCCAGTAGAAGTTCTATCGATTCGACGAGTAAGATAACACAGCGTATTGTCTGCCATCGACATAAGTGTATGAGGAACTACATCTATATGAGCCACTTCCGCAAGATGCATAGTTAAATCTTCCACCTCAGGCATCATCTCATATTGTGAGTTTTGAGGTTTACAAATATAATCGCCCCATAGTCCGACAATAGTCAGCCGCTTACTACCCTCATGCTCATTCAAATGCAAGGACAACTTAGGCTGAATACCAGTCAATGATGTTTGGTCTTGAATAATTTGCAGGGCAAGTTCGTCAAGTTGCTCTGTTGTATAATCAAGAACAGGCAAAGTCATTGTTCCGAAGAACTTCTTGACACATGCTACATGCATGTAGTTTTCACCTTTTTGAAGTGGACGATAACAATAAAGACAGTTACACATGACTTTCCTCCTTTTCATCAACAGGAACAACACTCACCGCACCTATGCAATCTTTGCAACAGGTAAGCAGTAAAGACATACGATCAAGTATGCTGATGTCTGTATTCCGTAATGCCACATCCAATAACCAACCTTCAGGAATCAAACCGTCGAAAAAAGGAAACAGAACGGAACTTGTGTATGCTTCTTCTCGCAAAGGTAATGTTAAGCTAACCGCCTTTGCTGATTTCAAAGAGAGATATTCCGGCAAATAACAGAACTCATATCCGGCATCATTCTCAGTCAACACGCCTGCCAAGTATTTTTTATAAAAGATATTCGCCCGTCTCATTAATCATTTATTTTTGAAGTTGCAACCATTTCATAATTAAAGAAATCAAGTAGTTGATTCACCTTATCAAGGCGTAGCGTTTCCTTTCCTTGTTCAAGGTCACGAACAAAGCGCAATCCTACACCCGACTTCAACGAAAGCTCTTCTTGTGTCAGGTTGTACTGCTTTCGTAGCATTTTGACTGTAGCAGAGAGACTATTCATCATAAATATCGACTTTATACCTTTTCGGGTACAAATATAATACAAATATTCTATATTATATCATAAAGGGTATAATTTATTGATTCCCGACACAATTATATCAGATAGGGTACAATTTATAAGATGCTGAACAAAAACCAAATGACGGTATCATGAAGGGCAAGATTCTATTATATATCACATTAGTCTTCAACAGTCTCTATAGTCCCGTTCTTGTCAAGCAGGTTATTGGGAGAAGCCATGATGGAAAGTACAAGATGATGGCTCCATCCAAGTTCCTTTTCCGCTTTTTCCTGCCATATAGCAGCGAATGCCTCCAGTTCGTTTAACTGTGATTTTGTCAGTTCTTTATTACGAAAAAGTTTATGATGTGAATCTATGAATTGATTGAAAGTTTGAATATGTTCAAGTTCTTCTTCTGACCATTCCAAAGTCAGAACCTGTTCAACCTTACCTTTCCATAACGCTATTTTCTGTTCCGGAGTGAATGCCACATAAGCTGCTCTTTTTCTACTTTCACCAAGGTTGTTCCATTGGTTTCTTGTCAAGGTTCTGATATAGCCTAAGTTTTGTTTGGCCCATTCGTTGGTTGCTTTGTCGCAACTATAAACTTTTACCTCTCCTGTTTTACAGGAAAATAACACCAGTCCCATCAGTATATACAGGTAGTTTCTTAAAATCTTTTTCATCATTATTGGTTTATATTTGTTTCTTTTTTATCCTTTCCGCATATCGGGCAACGATTCGTCAATCTTACACAGATGCCTTGAGCCAACTTCACCAAAACGCCTTCATTTGTAAGTTCTGCCAAAGTGGTACCGACAAATTTTGGTAATAATCAGTAAAATATGAACAAAACAGCACACTATCCTCGGACATAGTTTCTATATGTTGTCTAAAGGCACAGCCATCTATATCAAAATATATGCTTCTCATTATACCTTTGAATTTTTGATGATTTTTCAAATGTAAAAGTACCAATATTGTTTGAAATAACGCTACAATAGGACAAAAACTCACCACCACTTTTGTTTCCCATTTTCGAATGTGAATATCCGTTCTTCGCTTCCTTTCGTACAGTTATGCAGACGGAACAAAGCCCCTTCGGGAGCATGAGAATATGACAACTCAGCTTTAAAATCACCTGTTTTCCTGCCTAATGAAACCCAGTGGTTGCGATTCCAGTAAAAGAGTTCGTACTCCTCACCGTCACGGATAAAGTTATCGTCATTGCGCGGCAGGAAAAGAATACGGCTGATGTGTTCATGGCTTTCCAATTCAAAACCGTACCAAACTCCGAATACATCATGCGAATCGTAGAAAGAAAGGACATTCCCGTCCATCAGGTTTTCAGGACCGCACCACGGTCGTACATGCAGGTTGCCTATCCAACGAACCGGTTTCAAAGTGTCTCCCTTATCATTGAAGGCATATAATTCTGCCATGTTTCCTCTTGACCAGTCGGGAGACAGATAACGGAAATATTTATATTCTCCTGTATAATGAGGTGCCACCATGTAATATTTGTTGTCTTCCAGCATTGGAATGACATATACCGTCAGCGAATCACTGAAATCTTCCAGGTTGGCGACCTGGAATTTGCCGCCGATAACCCCGGCAAGAAACTGTTTTGATCTTACATCACGGAATTTGCGTTTCACTTTCACGGTTTCCGTATGCACCGTGTCCGCCTGCATGCCTTTCATGTGTCCGTCCTTGTCCAGCAGAAAAACATCTCCGGCGGGGATGATATCTCCATGCCGGTAAAACACAGGCATGTAAACCACATCACGCGCCATATCTTTGAACACAGCTTTGTTTCCTTTTCTTCTACCCCAATGTACGATGCTCCAGTTCCGATTGTCGAAAACCGCCAGATAAACAAAGCGGCCTTTGCTTTCATTATCATAGAGAACCACTTCCACATCGGATGCCCGGGTATATTCTGCCGTCACATCCATGATGCAAGGTGTGTCGAAAACATCCGGTATCTCCTTGTTTCCTTTTTGCATGAACAGAGATTCCGGCTGTTTGTCGTAGGTGATGCGGAACACTTTTGTCAACCGGTCCTCTTTTCTTTTCATGAAATGGTCACCCAAACGTTCTCCGGGATTGAACGGGATGAAGGTGTGGTTGTCGGGAAAGAACACACACCATTCATGTCCCATGGAACGGTTTCCCCATTGTGGGGTGAAATCTATCGTTGCCGGTAAACCATGAGCCCGCAATACAGCCACGCAAAGATGGGCATATTCCTTGCAGGATGCTGATTTGACGTGTTGTAACGCTGTGAGCGGAAGGTCGGGAAGAAACTGGGAGGGATAATATATTTCAGAACGCATGCCACCCAAAATGTCGTTTGCCATACCATAAACATACGTACTGTTGTACTCATTTACCCCATAAGCCTCACGTACCCATGCCGGTACGGTATATAGGCTTCTCCACGGGCTGAGAGGTTCATTCCCGATACGGTAAGGGAGCACATATTTGCAAAACATCTCAAAACTGTATTGTTTGTTCCAGTTTTGTTGCCATACGGTAAAGGCACTGTCAATATGGGCAATCAGGAAATCCGCCTTGACGGCTTTTGTATCATACAGGCGGTCGTTTTGGTCCATTTCCAGTTCTAACCCCACCTGCATAAGGATGCTGTCATATTTTTGAATCCAGAAGACTCGGTCCCCATTACAATTCCTGAACACACTGTCCATATATTGCGAATAACGTTCCACAGCTTTTCCGCTGTACGCATAATGTGCCTCCATGTGTTCAACAAGGAAACGTGCCGCTTCCTGTTTCAAAGGCTCATCCTTATAGTGTTCAAGTACATTTTCCAATTCTTTACGGTTGTCTCCCGCTTGTTCCAATATATGAGTGACACTTTGTTGTCGGCACGAAAACAAGGACAGGAGAAAAATACAGGAATAAATGATGTGTTTCATGGTTGAATGTTTTTAATATACCCAATATAAACGGTATCATGATGGATATTTTTCAATCCTCTCCGCATACCGGGCAATGACTCGTCGGTCTGGGTGTGAAGATTGTCTCCCAATACTTTTTAACGAATTCTTCGCAAGGAGAGTTACTGAAGGCAGAGTATTTTATTTGTTCCAAACTTTCCGGCAAAGAAATGTACTCCAGCCTTGGGCAATCCTCAAAAGCACCGTGATCAATACGCTTTGTGCCATCGGAAATATGGAACATCTGAAGATTCGGACAATTGGCAAAACAATAAGGTTTTATTTCTTCCACATGCCCTAACCAGCAGATTTCATTAAAAGAACATTTTGAGAAGGCAAAATCCTCAATGTCTTTCACTGATTCCGGAATAAATAGCTTGTCGCATTCCGCATAACAAAATGCACTCCCACCAATCTTGGTAATCCTGTTAGGAATGATAAATACATCAGATAATTTCGTGCGGTAAAATGCATAGCAACCTATTTCCGTGACACTTTCGGGGATGACTGTCGTTAAACATCCGGCTATGACCTTGTTTGTTGCTTTTTCAATGATGGCATTACACCCTTGGCGTGAATCATATACGGCATTTTTCTCGTCCACGGTCATGGATGTGCAGTATTTGATGTCGGCAAACGCTTTATGATGAATGGTTGTGACGCTTGCGGGAATGTTTATATCCCGGATGGTTGTGCCAAAGAATGCCAATCTTTGAATCTCTTTTACGCCATCCGGTATCCGTGTACGTCCGCATCCGGCGACAAGTTTTCCGCTCGCAGTCTCAATAATGGCATTGCAGTTGTTCCGTGAATCATAGTATTTGTTACGGCTGTCCACGGTAACACTGTCAAGTGAGATGCATCCTCCGAATAAAGTCCCGTCCTCAACGAAAGCTGAAACGTTTTCCGGAATATGGACGGACTTTAAACGGGTACAATTATAGAACAATGCGCTTCCGTCTATTTTTTCGAGACTGTGTGGAAGATGTACGGATATCAGGTTGGCACAGTCTTTAAAAACTCCCCATTCCAATTCCGTTATTCCTTCCGGCAGGGACATGTGTTCCAATTTCAGGCAACCCTTGAAAGCACAATGACCAAGAATTTTTACGCTTTCAGGTATTTTTGTAGTATAACATCCGGCAACAAGTTTTCCGCTTGCAGTCTCAATAATGGCATTACAGCTGTTTCGTGAATTAAATATGGTGTTTTTCTCGTCCACAATGATTTCCTTAAGGTTTAAACAGTTTGTAAAAGGATTGGACTCGATTAAGCTGACTGTAGATGGAATGAAGACGGATTGTAGGTTATTACAACTATTAAAAGCAGACCCCTCAATCCACTCAATGCCTTCACTGATAACAACCCGTTCAAAATCATTGCATCCGGCAAAAGCACAGTCACCAATCGCTTCTACTTTATATCGATACCCGTTGTGGACTACCGTGGCAGGAATAACCAGTTCTTTGCCGTAAAACGGTCCTGCCAATTTAGAACGGTCTATGCTTGTGATAGTAACCGCAGAGTCTTCCACCTCCACGTTTCCAACATAACTCCAGACCTTATATTGAAACATACCGTCTGTGAAGGTGTTCCTGCCTGATGTGAACACAACAGGCAGGAACATGACTACTAATAATAAGCTTCGATTCATTAATAGTAAGATTTACTTTCAATAATATATAGTCGTAATGTTATGAATAGAACATTTATGGCTACCTTTACTATCACGATATGTAACTTCCCCGTTATCAGCATTATAACTTTCCATAGTTCCAACATGTCCGGGCATTCCTATCATTTTTACGTTATAAAGCAAAAATTCCGACTCCAAAGTAGACGAATTATTGTTTGAACTAAAAGATTTTTTTCCCTGAAGTAATCCAAAATGTTCACCAACACCTAGTATTGTATTTTCATTCATTTCCCCTCCTTCATAGCCATAATTTTTTTTAGCATAATTATCTAATCTCCTATAATATTCTTCAGCATCCCTACCTGGTTGTTTCCAATAATCTTCATCACCTTTTAAGTATGTTAACGCATAAAGCGCACATTCATTTTCACGTACAGGTATTTCGCCATGGTTTAATTCAGGAGACGTTCTTTTTATTCGTGTAATTTGATTTTCGATAGTCAAATCGGACGAATAAGGTTCTTCAAAGTCTGTAGAACAACCACCTATAGAAACTAAACATGTTGTAACAATGCAACCTGCTCCCAATAAATAAATAAAATTCTTCATGTTGATAATTTTTAGTTAAACATATTGATATTCCCTATGAATGAATAGAGTCTCCCTTATGACAAGTAGTTTGTAAAAAACTTCTCGCTTCATTTATGATTCGTTGTGTAGCACCGGATTTCTTGATTTTAACGGGCTTTTTGACGATGAGGTCAGCCACTCTACAAGCATTGGCGGTATCGTTTTTCTCTATATAAATACCCATCATATAATATAACGGTAGGAACCTATTAGGAACCATTTGACCGGCATATTCATACCTATCAATGGCTTTATCCATAAATCCCATCTGCTGATAATTATGTGCCATTAACATTTGCACGTTATAATCATTGTACAAATTGCTGCATTCGCATAATATTAGCAAGCTTTTCTTATACAGCCCCACATAATGTAACTCAGCTCCATAATTATATAAAAAGCCTGCGTTGTCTTTTAAACTTTTATATAATCGTTCATATTGGGGTTGCATAGCCATGCTGTCTCCATTTAATGCTTTTTCTTGGATTCCAATCCACTCAAACTTTTTTTATAAGATTTTATCGAACAGGTCAAAATGAAGATACAGGTAAGGCATGTGCATAATGCTAAAATTCTGGTGTATTTATATCGTATGGTAATAGTAAACAGGTTGACGGATACAATATATACAGTTACGAGCCAGATAAAAGGTATTTGGTATGGATATGAAAATAAACTCCAGATGAAAATTGTACTTGATAAAGTAATCCACAAATCTTTATATTCTTCCGAGTATTTCATAATATTCTGAAAGAATAATATTATGAAACAAATTAATAAGACAAGGCCTATCATGCCATATTTGATGGTAAATAACAAAAATTCATTGAATGGATGAATGATATTGTCAGCCAAAAGTTGAAATTTAGAGTTTGGATGAGTTATGAAATAATCTGCCTGATAAGGCATGTAGAATGCATCAAAACCATCTTTGCCCCATCCTAAAAACGGCTTATCAGCAATCATATTGACAGATACCCGCCATATAAGCAAACGTCCGTCTGCAGAGGCATGCTTACAATAATATAGACATACACATAAAATGACCAACAATATAACTATCGTTGTTTTTTGTCTTAACAATCGTTGCCTGAAATCTTTTGTATTTTCTGCATAGAATATTATACATGAACAAAATGTCGCGATAATTGCAGTTCGAGAAGCTGATAATACAACGAAAATCCCCATACACAAGGTTATTACTTTCCATTTGATTTTATAAATTGATGGGGATGTGATTGTAAAGTAGATTCCTATAGGAATACAAAGGGATAGAAGCATTGAAAGAACTGCCGGATTATCAAAAGTTCCGGTAAACGAATAGTAATGATTATTAGACGGAAGAAGTCTGACTAATTGTAACAAAGCATATATTATTTCGATAACCCCAATGAAGAAAAAAGACTTTAATACAGCTTTAATACCTGATTTATAATCCCATTTGTTTATTATACATATTCCCCAACATACACATATAGCAATCCATCCAAATATGACACCCAAACGGCAATATAAATTAATCTTGTTGGGATATGATAAGAAGGACATAAAAACTCCGTTAAAGCATAAGATTAACGAAAGAATATACATAATGCCATCTTTTTGTTTGGACTTTTTCAGCAATTTGGGGATGCTCATGATATAAGATTCAGAAGAGTTAACTATCATATATACAGATAAAGTATCTAAAATCACAAATCATTAACATAAAATAACACCAGTCCCATCAGGATGTACAGGCTGTTCTTCAAAATCTTTTTCATCATTTTGTTGTTTTAATTAACGTCAGTTCGATATAAGTATTAAAATTATTCGTTTGAATATTAGGAACATAGCGATAAAAGTATTAAATTTATAGTGCTCAATTATAACATTTAAACGATTACCACTATGTTCTCAGAGGCTAAAGTTACAGAGATTTATTGTATGGCAGACGATTTTTGCAAGGAATTTGCTACCCAACAA
This sequence comes from uncultured Paraprevotella sp., assembly GCA_900548345.1. Taxonomy (GTDB): domain Bacteria; phylum Bacteroidota; class Bacteroidia; order Bacteroidales; family Bacteroidaceae; genus Paraprevotella. The sequence continues at coordinate 204,338 of URKA01000001.1, forward strand.
GAAAAATATATGATTAAGGATACATCCCATAAGCATCGTAACAAGCCCAACCGTATGAGTGATGCGGAAATTATGGTTATTCTCATCCTGTTTCATTCCGGCGGTTTTCGATGCTTCAAACACTATTATCAGGAATATATCTGCAAGCATCTGACCCATCTGTTTCCCAAACGTGTGTCTTATAACCGATTTGTTGAATTGGAGAAAGAAGTGTTGCTCCCACTGACAATCTTCATCAAACAGGTACTTTTAGGGACTTGCACGGGAATCAGTTTTGTGGATTCCACTCCCTTGCGTGTGTGTCGTAACCAACGCATATTGATTCATAAGACATTTAAAGGGCTCGCCGAGAGAGGGAAATGCTCGATGGGATGGTTCTTTGGGTTTAAATTGCATCTGATAATCAATGATAAAGGCAAAATTCTCAATTTTATGTTCACTACGGGAAATGTAGATGATCGAGAACCTTTGAAACAGGAACGCTTCTTAGATAATATAAAAGGAAAACTGTGTGCCGACAAAGGGTATATCGGACAGGCATTGTTTGAAACTCTTTTTCTTGATGGCATACAATTGATAACCAAAGTAAAGAATAAAATGAAGAATTCCTTGATGAGCATTGCCGATAAAATCCTGTTAAGGAAACGTGCCTTGATTGAAACGGTTAATGATGAACTGAAGAATATCGCACAGATAGAGCACTCAAGACACCGATCTTTCAACAACTTCATTGCGAATGCCCTCTCGGCAATTGCAGCATATTGCTTTTTTGAGAAGAAGCCTGCCATTGATATCGAATTCATCAAAGACAGGCAACTTGCATTGTTTTGAATTATATCGAACTGACGTTAATTAATATTTATGGTTTCAGTGACAAAGTTACAGAATGCGATTTAACTATGACTGTTTTTTTTATTCGCATGACAAATAACATAACAGGCATTATATTGCGATTTACCACTTAGGTAAAATGCAGAACATTCGCAATCGTAATAAAAGGACGATTGGAAGAACAATACAACTTTTAAAATCAAAGAATACCAAGAGCTTCTTTCAGCTTTCTTACTCCTTCTCTCTCACGCGCGCGCGTTACAGGGAGTTTTCACAAAAAAGCCTTCATGGGTTCAGACTTATTGATTATCAAATAATTAAAACATACCCATCCTTCAGCCTACTTTCAGAAAAGTGCACCTGTGTGCATTTGATTGTTGACCTGTCGGCAATCGAATGCACACAGGTCTGCATTTCATCGCACACAGGTCCGCATTTTCGGTTACTCCCCCAACCACTTTTGAGGAAAACCCACTCAATATCATGAAACAAGTCTGAAGGATACACACGAGACAAACACCTGTGAATCAACAAGTCTGAACCCATGAATACCTTTTTCAAAAAAACTCCTGTGGTATATATATAAACAAACATTCAGACTGCAACACACATCTTACGCTGCTAAATCATGTGTCAAACTTTTTACCGGATACCGAAACTGAACCTTTTTCCATCTTCATTTCTATCCGTTTCCATCGGGTCGAAACCGTACTGCAACTTTGACAAACCATAAGGGCTATGTCCTTGGTCCGCACATTCAGTTTGAACAGACAGCAATACATAAGGTCATCGTTTGTCAGTGTGGGTGTGAGGCATCGCAATCCTTCGGCAAATCCACCAAAACAAATGTTGCAGACTGCAATGAAGTGCGTACGGCTCTCGTCTTTTGCCAAAAGATGCATATAATCAAGACAAGGGGATAAGACGTTTAGAAAAGGCTTATAAACGAGGGGCATTCACCAAGGACAACATAAACAAGCGCGGTTATAACAAGTTCCTTCGCATGGAAGGAGATGTTTCGGTATCAATCAACTACGATAAGTTGGAGGCTGACGCTCAGTGGGACGGGCTTAAGGGATATCTGACCAATACCGATATACCGGTAAGCGACGTGTACACTGCATATCATAACCAGTGAAAGGTGGATAACAAAAAAACGTTCTTATCGAAATCCGGCATTATCGAGTCCGGATTGATCTCAGCAAGACATTTATTGATTACAATATCGAAGTTACAGATTTTATCCATGCATCATTGCTTACATTAACTATCAATGTTGTGAATATCAAAACTTATGGTCTCAAACATCCAATCGGCACAACATACACTCCATCTGTTCGTTTATAAGCAAAGTCACCAACACCTGTCAGCACCATACAAAAAGCTGGGGCTTTCATTCGAGAGGTGTCTATGATATTTGAAAGAGCCATTAAGGTTTTTGCACCGTCCTCAATCAACTTTTCTCCACCCAATTTTATTTCAATAAGACCATACGAACCATTACGCAAATGTACCACAGCATCGCATTCCAAACCGTTCTTGTCTCTATAATGATAAACAGAACCATCCAGGGCATCTGCATAAACCCGAAGATCCCGGACACACATTGTTTCAAAAAACAACCCAAATGTATTCAGGTCATTAATTAAATCATTAGGACCTAGACCAAGAGCAGCCACGCCAACTGACGGGTCAACATAGTACCTTGTATCTGATGTGCGAACAGCAGTTTTACTCCTTAAGTTGGGATTCCACGCAGGCATATCCTCAATTACGAATATTTTCCGCAAAGCAGTGAGATATGAATCTATTGTTTCATCACTGACATCTTCCGGCTCATTTGTTGATATATCTGCAAGTATTGTTGCAATACTTGCTTGTGCCCCTTGATGCCTGGCATAGGAACGCATAATTCTCTTTGCTCGTTCTGCATCACGTTTTACATTATCAACTCGTGATATATCTCTATTCGTAATAGCCTTATAATATTCTGCTGCTTGCAACAGAGCCGCCTTTTCTGTTTTCTTTTGTAAAGTCTTAGGCCACCCTCCACGGCAAACAACAAATGCCAGCATCGGCAATGTAAGTTTATTCAAGGCTCCTATCTTATCCGGGGCAAGGAACAGTTCCGACAGACTTATATCACCTGTAGAATCCCCTGATTCCCACAAACTCATAGGACGCATGGCGAGCCATCCATATCTTCCAGTACCTGTGTGGCGAATTTCCTTAGCTTCGACAGGTACAGCAGAACCTGTAAGCATAAACTGCCCATCTTCATCTCGGTGATCTACTTCAAACCGAATAGCATCCCAAAATTGAGGAACTT
>URKA01000002.1 GCA_900548345.1 uncultured Paraprevotella sp.
AGAGCACGACCTTGCCAAGGTCGGGGTCGCGAGTTCGAGTCTCGTTTTCCGCTCCATTGCAAACAGCCTATGAGGGCTGTTTTTTTTGTACCCTTTTGCAACCGGAAAAACAGACTGGTCGGGAATTTACGGCGGACAAGCCGGAGGCGGGCAGGCACTATTTGTGCTTGTTATTCTCTACAAAAAAGTCGGTTACGGCAATCTGTCCGAGGCGGGTTGTTGGCGTGCTGTGTTTTCTTCTCGGTCTTGTGTCGGTCAGGAATGCTTGAGACCGTTGTTTTCCTCTTTTCTTTTGCGGTAAAGCTGGTAGGAATTGAATATGTTGTGCCAAACGCTGTAAAATCCGCCGGCAATAGACGTGACAGGTGTCATGAAGGTATATCCCATCCAAATGGCAAACACAGTGTTTTTCTGTCCCAATGCCTGACCGCTGCTTATGGCATCTCCATAATGGCTTCCGATGCGTTTGCCTATAAAGAACTGAAGTATGCAACAGATAAGCGAGACGGCCGCAATGCCTGCCTGATAGCCGACAGACACATGGCTGTGTACAATGCTCTTTACCGTGACGGCGATGGCTATGGCCAATGCCACGGCCCACAGGTAGAAGGCGAGGTCCTTGCACCGCAGTACCATACGGTGCACAGGAGGCAGGAAATAGCGTACGGCCAGTGCGGCAAGGAACGGACAGAACAGTAGCGGGAACACCTTACTCAGGATGAGGATGAAGGAAGCCCCGAAGGTGAGATGGCCATGGGGGTGGAGCATCGGCACGAAAACCGGCACGATACATGCCGTGACCAGGTTAATCAGGATGGTGTAGGTGGTCAGCCGGGCGGCACTTCCGCCTAACTTTCCCGTGACCACAGCCGCAGCCGTAGCCGTAGGGCAAATCATGCAGAGCATGGCCCCTTCCAGCAACACTTCGCCTGGCATGTCGGGAAACAAGATGGCCGGCAAGGCCAGGAGCGCAAAACTGCCGGCCTGGATGGCCAGCAGCCATCCGTGCCAACGGCACGGGCGGAGGTCTTTGGGGTCTACCTTGCAGAACGTGATGAAGAGCATGGCAAAGATGAGGGCGGGCTGGAGGACGCCGATAAACTGTCCCACGAGCCGGTGGGTGGAAGCAAGGGCCGGTATGCCGGTATAAACGAAGTAGGAGAGCGCGCCGATGCACATGGAAATCGGCAGTGTCCAGTTTTTGATGAATTGAACGATTGGCATCTTTTTGCTGTAAAAACGTGTGCAAAGTTACATATTTTGCGCTTCGGCGGTTCGATTGGACGGATAAAAGTTTGTCAGGTTGACGGAAAATCTCTAATTTTGCACCCGTATCCGGATAATTATATCCTTCCGGTTATATAATTGTCCGTTTTGTGATTGTTTTATTTATATATTAAGTCTGATGAATTTATATATTCGCTATTTTGACGAAGAATGTGTGGTAAGTACCGCTGAAGAGGCCTTTGATTTTCTGTCTTCTCTTCCGGGAATTACGTTAGACGAGGTGTTCATGAAAGATTTGCGCCAGTACATGGAAAGCCCGATGCCTTATCCGAAACGTTACAAGGTGCGTCCTCGTGTGTATTTTATTGTGATTAAGACCACGGCCTCCACGCTGGCCGAGTTCAAGGTGAACGGCGGACGTGTGCAGGCCGGAGCCGTATCTGCACCCAAGGAATCCGCCACGGTTCGGTTTGCCGACGATTGCCCCGGATGGTATGAAGGTACAATCCTGTTCAAACGCGTGATTCCCATTCACGGAACGAACAAGTTCCAGTATAAGGACACACGTTTCAAGGCGCGCTGCAAGGCGCACAATCCTCAGGATTGCTACGAACGTGTGGTGGAACATCTGCGGTCGCGTCAGGATGTGGATCCCCGCAGCCAGTTTCCTTCGGCCAAGGGAAAGAACTTCTCATGTTCTTATTTGGGGATGGAACTTCCTGATTAGCATACAGCCATAAAAAAAGCTCCGCAATTTGCGGAGCTTTTTTTATGGCCTTTCGGTTCATCGTACGATGACTTTCCTATGGTTTACGATATAAATGCCTTTCGGCAGGTTGGTCACCTGACGGTAACCTTCAACGGTAGTCTGCAGGTATAATCTTCCGTCCGTGGTATAGATGCTTGCCTTTACGGGAGAACCTTCGGGGGCGGACAGATTGACGCATCCTTCTCCGCCCCATGCCCTGAAGTGGCTGTCGTCTGTCCGGATAGCTGTGACGGATGTTCCGGTTCCGCCTAAGTAATACAGTCTGAAATCATCGGCCTTGTATGCGTTTTCAGTGCCTCTGATGCCGAATTCCAGTGTACCGTCTTTCACTTCGATGTCGCCTGTTACCGTTTCGGTCAGGTAACGTATGCCGAATCCTTCATCGGTCATCGTGGCGGTCTTGTCGTTGGCGAACAATGTAACGCTTGCTCCTTCTTCCGTGGCGATTTTAGCAGCGATGCGGTAGTTTCCGGCAGGCAGTCCGGTAAGAGTCTGGCTGATGGTCACGCTGCCTTTTCCGGTTGTGGAGTAGGAGTGGAATACATACTTCCCGTCGGCGTTCACCATAAACTCGTCCAAAGTGGTGACGTTCTGCACTTTGCTCGTCTGTCCGCTGACGCGTGTGACAGTCCATCCTGTGGTCCGTCCTTTTTCGAATGACGGATTTTCCATGTAGCATGCCGTGAGGTCGATAGGCTCTCCCCGGAATATCTCGTTGACCGCCAAATCGTTCAGCGCTTCAGTCAGAGAGGCTGTCATGCTTTTGATTTCTTCAATCGAGGTTTGCTGTGTGTAGCAGGCGGCAGCATTGTTCAAGGTACTGACGAATGTGTTCCAAATCTCTTCAGACACTTTTCCTTCGTATTGCTCTTGGGCATGGAAAGCCTCATACAGGGCTGCGGCCAGTTCCTTGGACGCCGCGTCCTGGGTGGAGTGGATAAAGGCATCGGCCTCTGCATCCGTACCGTAGACGATGTAGCCGCTGAAGGCAGGAATCCTCATGTTTTTGGCGGTAGTGAACTTCTGCTTTTCTTCGGTGTTCAGTCTGCGCATGCCTTCGGTGCCGTAAAAGGAGGTGAAAGTGGCTTTCAGCGTGTCGGACAGTTCTTTCGGAGAAGTGCATACTTCTACGTTTGCGGCTGTCAAGAGGTTGCTTCCGGCATTCGTTCCTTTATATAAATAAGGTATGCCGCTTTCCATGGTCTCGTTGACCGCATCCGCGCCCGACATCAGAGAGTTGGTCAGTCGGGTGATTCTGCGTGCCATGCTTCCGTCGGGAACCTTGCAGTCGAAAGGCAGGACAATGTATGACCAAGTAAGGGGAGTGTTGTCCAGTTCAAAGGTGACTTGTCGTGCCGTAAAGTTCTCTTTCGCCTTGAAGTCGTTCCCATACACAAGGTGCAACTGTTCGCAGATGCCGTTCCTGATGAGGTTACGTCCCCTTGCGGTGGCGTCATCGTTGATGTAGAACAAGGTGTTGGGGTTTTCGGTATCGGGGCAGACGTCGACCCCCTCCACTGCCGTCAGATCGAAGTATGTGAAGGAGCCGGCTTGTGTCAGTTCCTTGAACTTCTCCGTGTTCCAATGTCCGGCGAACACGGCACCGCCGTCTTCGGTTACAGACATGGTCAGGTCGCTGTTCTGCAAGGTGAAGTATACTATCGTGTCGTTGGCGTTCATCTCCATCTTATAGTCGACGGCACTTGTACGATAGTTTGTCGAGATGTCTGCGGCGTAGAGCCGGTCCTTGTCCAGTTCTGCGAGTGCGAAGGTGAGGTCTGTGGTTTCTCCCTGCGGGAAGAGCTGGTTGTTCGCCGACAACTTTTTCAGGGATACCCACGTGCCCTGTTCTTCATCGTAGCTGTAAAGCGCGCCGGTGATTAAGGGAATGGTGTGGGTGGCATTCTCCGAATTGGAGATTTGCGCCACAACCTCGGCTGTGTTGCCGAAAATTGTGTGACAGGTGACGGTTTTCGTTTGTCCGTCGACAGTGATGTCCTTCTGTGCGGCGGTGCCGTTTCTTACGGAGATACTTTCCAGTGTCAGCATCGGTTCCTGTTGTACGGCCTCTACTGTGGCCTGGTCCAGCACGCGTGCATTTTCATCCATCAGGTACATGTAGTACGTTCCGGGACTGACCGGACGGTAGTTAAGGGTGACGGTCTTTGTTTCGCCGCTGGCGATTACGGTGGACAGTTCCTTGATGTTGGCCGATGAGATGTCGGACGGTGCGCCTTCCGAACGCGATGAATAGAGGTATATCCCGCTGTATTTTGCCGTTCCGTTGTTGGTGACTTCCACCTCGATGCCGTTCTGCATTCTGGTGCACAGTGCGGTGGGTTTTATGTGTCCGGTCAGCAAGGTGGCGTTAGGATGAATCTTGTGCGTCATGCCTTGCTGTCCGTTGAACCCGTTCATGCCGTTGGTATCATTTACGGTGAAGTAGCCGTCACCGCCGCCACCCCATCCGAAATTGAAGTGGAAAAGGTTATCGGCCGCACGGTAACCGTCGATGATTACGGCATGTCCGCCCTGTGACGGGCTTACGCCGCTGTACACGATAGGCCATCCCTTCTCCAAATCTTCGTAGATAAGGTCTTCCCATGCCGACTGCGAGATTCCGCTCTTATAGGTGCATGTGCTACTCAGATGGAACTGTCCCCAGAAAGTGTTGACCAGATCACGGATTTGTCCGCTGGTGGACGAACCGTAGGTGAGCCATGTGGACGTTCCTACCACGCTCATCAGGGTGGCCACCGCCATGTTCATGTCTTCGGGGGTGGAACCGGAATAATAGTCCTGCATCAGTTCGTATTTGATGGGAGTCCCTCCGGGGATGGATTCCGTTACCGGTGCGTCTCCGTAGCCGTACGTCGGTGTGTCGTATAATGTCTTCTTGGGATTCTCTTTTCTCCAGTAGTATACCACCTGCGATGCTGCAGTGGCCACACATCCGGTCACGGCTCTTCCTCCGCCGTCGTTGCGGTACGGACAAAGGTTGTTGTAGGGTGCTCCTTGCGACCAGTGGGCGGTGACTAACGGGGCCACATCCTGTTTGGTTGTTGCGGCTCGTGGGGCAGCTGCGGCACGTGGTGCGGCGCCGGCCTCCTGTGCAAGGCTGATCATCGTGCCGTATCCTTCTATCCAGTCGAGCAGGGCCGGTGGAAGTTCGGCGGGGATGAAGTCCCCCTTCTCGGTATATCCCAGCACTTCCGGCATGCAGTCGTCTCCCGATACGATGACGAAGCCTTGGTTGTTGCCCCGGTTAAAGATGTACAAGGGTGATTGTCCGGAAGTGGCGGTCCGGGTCCTTACTCCCGTGTTGACGGTTTCGGGTGTGGTTCCTTCGCTCATGTAAGCTGTGGCAATCCGTTTCGCCTTGGCCAGGTCGATTGGGTCGGCCCATAGTACGGAAGCGGAGGAAAGAATCGTTAAGATGGTAAAGAAACGTCTTTTCATATATTCGTTCGGTTGATGGTTAGGTTAATACGGCCAAAGATAACTATTTTTAACGAGATAAGAATGTTTTTGGGGGAAGAATATTCTTTGTGTGTATCCGTGTGAGGACGGATTGTCTGCCTGTGGAGGCCTACTTTGTTTTCTTTGCATGTTTTTTTGTGAATACGTGTTGTGGTACGTATTTATTTTATTACTTTTGCCCCGAAATCAAAAGAGATAAAGATAATGCAAAAGAAGAATTACTATTTGGAGTCAGTTCTTGATTTGAATTCCGGTAATGTATGGGGCGTGGATGCCCAGGAAATTTTGGAGCTTTGGCAAAAGGATATTAAAGAGGAGGGCTTTTCTTCTTCGGAAGAGAAAGTGCTGAATGTAATTCGTCTGGCTTTTGATGTGCATCATTTCAACCCGAAAGACGACCGTGAGGTAGACATGTACAGCACGGGAGAGTTTGTCGTGTTGCCCGGTTCGGACAAACGAAAGGGGGCGGTGGCCATCAGGAAGAAAGTCATCCGACAGATTACCGACCTCTCATACGAGAATATCAAGCATATCACCGCCGCCGAGCTTATGACCTTGATCGACCGCAACTTCGGCGGAGGATGGGATTCTATTTCTCTGACCATAAAGGATATTATCGAGTCGGCATTCGATATCAGTACCACCACCTTGCCGGCGACGCGCATTCATGCCAAGGGGGGTACACTCGAACGCAAGGTGGCCGACGGGTATGATGTGCTTGAAATTGCCAAAGGCACGTGGGTGGAAGCCATCTTTGCCAAGAAGCGTGAGCCGATGGAGAAGTTGCGTTTTATTCCGGAACCGGAGTATGACGAAGACGGCAACAAGCGCATTCCGGAAGACAGTAGCGATATGGATGAGGACGAAGATGATGAAACGACGAACGACGAGACTTTCTACGGAAGTTATACGCCTGAGGCAGATATCAAGGATGTCGATGACGACCTTGTAGACGAATAAATGCAGGATGCGTGAGACTGATTAAAAAAAACATATTATGAGATTAGACAAGGCGGAAAGGGAACGTATCATACGTTTGGTGAAACAGCAGGTTGTGCCTGCCATAGGCTGTACGGAGCCGGTTTGTGTGGCATTGTGCGTAGCCCGTGCTGTGGAAGTGTTGGGAAAGGAGCCTGCATCCATTCAGGTCTTTCTAAGCGCGAACATTCTTAAAAACGCCATGGGCGTGGGCATTCCCGGCACGGGGATGGTGGGCCTTCCCATCGCGATTGCGCTCGGTGCGCTGGTCGGCAAGTCGGAATATGGCCTGGAAGTGCTCAAGGAGGTCACCTCCGGAGATGTGGAGCGTGGCAAGGCCTTTATTGCGGAGCAGCGTATCAGAATCTCGCTGAAAGAGGACATTGCGGAAAAACTTTATGCAGAGGTTGTGGTGAAGGACGCTGACGGGCATGAGGCTAAGGCCGTCATTGCCGGCAGTCATACCCACTTCGTATTGGTGGAATGCGCGGGCAAGGTCGTTGTCGACGAGCGAATCCCTTCGGCCGGAGAGCAGAAGGAGGAAGCGTGCGAACTGAACCTGCGTAAAGTCTACGACTTCGCGATGGAGGCTCCTCTTGAGGAAATCAGTTTCATACGCGAGGCCCGTGTGCTGAACGAGGCGGCCTCGGAACAGGCGCTCAAAGGGTGTTACGGTCATGAATTGGGCAAGACCCTTTCGCGGCCCTTGGGGCGCGGTATCATGGGCGACACCATCTTCTCGCATATTCTTTCCGCCACATCCTGTGCCTGCGATGCGCGTATGGCCGGTGCCATGATTCCCGTGATGAGCAATTCCGGGAGCGGCAACCAGGGTATCTGTGCCACCATGCCTGTGGTGGTCTTCGCCGAGGAGAACCACAATACGGAGGAGGAACTGATTCGCGCACTGATGCTGAGTCATTTGACGGCCATCTACATCAAACAAAGCCTCGGCGTGCTGTCCGCCCTGTGCGGATGTGTGGTGGCATCCACGGGTTCCAGTTGCGGCATCACTTATCTGATGGGCGGGAAATACGAGCAAATCTCTTACGCCGTCAAGAACATGATAGCCAATCTTACGGGAATGATATGCGACGGAGCCAAGCCGAGTTGCGCGCTGAAGCTGACTTCCGGTGTGTCTACCGCCGTGCTGTCCGCCATGCTGGCCATGCAACAGAAATGTGTGAGCAGTGTGGAAGGCATCATCGATGACGATGTGGACCGCAGCATCCATAACCTGACGAGCATCGGTGCCGAGGCTATGAACGAGACCGACCGCAAGGTGCTTGACATCATGACACACAAGAGTTGTTGAATGTAGCTGCAAGTTATTGTAAGACAATACGAAAGGCGGGTGGGGCGAAGGCTCTTCCCGCCTTTTTCCTACATGGCGGGAAGGAGGCGGGAATGCTTAAAAAACGTTAGAATGCTGCGGATAAGGCTTGTACGGAATAAACTTTTCCTGTTGACGAAGGTCATACCATTGAAAACGAAAAAGAATGTCTGACCATTAAAAATAGAAAATTATGAAGAAGTTGATGTGGACCGCAGTGATGGTCCTTATGATGTGTACTACAATGTCGGCACAGGATGCCGGAAGGGGAAAACGGGAAAAGGCCACTCCCGAACAGAGAGCCAGGCGCATGGCAGAGAAACTCATGCTTGACGATGCCGCCATGGCCAAGTTTGTCCCCCTGTATCAGGATTACATGAAGGCTCTGGCCGAATGTCGCACGCCGCGTGTGAAGCCCGAAACCGAGGGGCAGATGACCGATAAGGAACTCGACGCGCAGATGCAGCGCCGCTTTGAGTGCCGGCAGAAGATGCTGGACGTGCAGAAAAGTTATTATGACAAGTTCAAGAAAGTCATGACGGTACGTCAGGTGCAGAAACTATACAACCAGGAAGGACCGAACGCTTTCCGCCGGGGGGACGGAAAGATGAAGCCTGCGGGACAGAAGAGGAAACCGGTTTGCGCCGTGTGTCCTGCGAATGTGCAGAAATAATGTTGTCCCGACAGGGGGCATGATACCCAACGAGGGCATAAGAGGCGGTTCCGTGTCTTATGCCCTGTTTTTTTACCCGCCACTCCTTGGTGGTATCCTGTGTATGATGTTGACAGAATGGCAGAAAATGCGTTGCGAGATTCGTGAATCCGTACGTAGGGAAACACTTCGGAACTTTTAAGCGATTCTCGACGAATGGGGAAATGACATTATGTTATTTGAAGGCGCGGTCGGGTGAAAATATGTGTGGCGTATTATGCGGAAGGGTGCGGTAAATGCGGATTCTGTAACCTTTTTGATGGAAAAACGGAGTATTTTGTCAGGAGTTTATGTGGGAGAAAATGACTGAAATAGTGGTTAACTTGTGTTAAATGCCATTTATTGCGGAGTCGGACAGGTCAAATCTCGATTGTTCACCTGTCAGGAGTTGATCCATTCCTTGTGACCGATGGAACGCACACAGGTGCATATTTCGGATTGTACACCGGAAAAAGGCAAAAAAGTCTTGTTTTTGGTCCTGGAATCACGGGAAAACAGCCATTTTTCACACTATCCCTTCATTTTTTCGCAAAAATCTTCACGGGAAAATGCACTCCATCTGCCAAAATGGCAGATGGAGGAAGCTATAAATCCGGTTCGGTTCTTTTTCTCTTCTTGTTCGGAAGATAACATGCCGGTATTGGAAAAAGGCATGCCTGTGTATGGCCAAAATTCAGTTCCAGCCCATTGTTTGCCGGATTTGATGGCAGACAGAATCGAGCCGGTCCATTTGTTGTAGCCAGCCCGGTACATCTTTGTTCATCCAGCCCATTACGGTAATCATTTCACGATGGATAGCTTCTACGCGACACAGATTCCAGCATATTGATTCATTATGGAATACTCGGTTTCGGAAAGTGCGGAACATGTTCAATGGTGCAGACACGTTTTTCCGTTTTCTTTCTCCCTTGGGCATGAACGGAAACGCTCTGCGTAAGTCCTTCCATAACAGGCGCTCGTATTCACTGTTTAACAGTGAGACCCAAAATCCTAACGTCAGTTCTGCTACGACTTTTGATGGAGTTATGTTCTCGTGGCGTCCGGCAATCTGCTTGTGCGCCTGTGTAATGTAACGGTTCAGCTTGGTAAGTCCTGCGGTGGTGGAGAATATAGCATACCAATCTTCGCGCCCCATCATGGTTTCCAGTTCCCGGCACAAGGCGTTGCGCAGTGTTACCTCAAAAACCGACAGGCTGACATAAAACGCTTCCGCAAGTTGCAGGTTGCATTGATAATGCAGAATGGCGCGCTGCTCGTCATCGGGATAGAGGGCGAAATAGCGTTCCATGCGCTTGCCGGAAAAAACTTTTTCAAGAAAGGCTTTGCTGTATGGCATATTTTTTGTAACTTTACATCGCAGTCCCGGTCGTTCCTCTCCCAGCCTTTAGTTACTGGTGATGAATCCGGGTTTTTTTATATCTGCAAATATAATATTAATATTCTTTGTTCTCCATTCTTTTGATAAGATTTTATGATAATTATTGTTTGAAGTATTGAGGAGTAAAGGTGTATTATCCGTCTCTCCCGTCAAGGGTGGCAGGTGCACATGGCATGACGGTTTTTTATAGGTGGGGAATTTGGATTGTTGGGGGGTATTTTCTACTTTTGTGCCCGTATTTTTAATCATCATAAGTATGGATTTTGCTGAATTGGTACAACGCCGGCAGAGCGACCGCAAGTATGACTCCCGTCCGGTGGACCGTGAATTGATAGTCAAGTGTCTGGAAGCCGCAAGGCTGGCACCGTCGGCCTGTAACTCACAGCCGTGGAAATTCGTGGTGGTGGACGACCCTGCGTTGTTGCCACAGATGGGAGCCGCTTCGGCCGGCATGGGGATGAACAAGTTCGCGCACGAGGTGCCCGTGATTGTGGCAGTGGTGCTGGAGAAGATGAATCTTACGGCACGTATCGGCAGCGTCATCAAGGATAAGGAATACTCCTTGCTCGACATGGGGATTGCCGTGGAGCATTTCTGTCTGCAGGCGGCCGAACTGGGGCTGGGCACCTGCATCATGGGATGGTTCGACGAGAAGAAAGTGAAAAAACTGCTGGGTATCGGCAGCAAGCGCGTGCCCTTGCTCATCTCGTTAGGCTATCCGGCCGGCGAAAATCGCAGGAAGGTGCGCAAGACGATGGACGAGATGAGCAGCTGGAACAAATATTAATCCGCCTGACGTATGCTTGGTGAAAAACTGAAAGGCTATGCATTAGGATGCATAGCCTCTGTGAGTTATGGCTTGAACCCACTGTTTGCGCTTCCGTTGTATGCCACGGGCCTCCGGGTGGATTCCGTTCTTTTCTACCGTTATGCCTTCGCGGTGGCGATGATGGCGGTGATGATGAGGCTCAACGGCAAAAGCTTTGCGTTGAAGAGGAACGAAGTGTTGCCGCTTGTTGTGATGGGCCTGTTGTTCTCGTTTTCATCCCTGTTCCTGTTCCAGAGTTTCAATTACATGGATGCGGGCATTGCTTCCACCATCCTGTTTGTCTATCCGGTGATGGTGGCGCTCATCATGGCCGTGTTTTTCAGGGAACGGCTCAGTGTGGCGAAGATGTCGGCCATCGCGATGGCTGTTGTGGGTATCGCGATGCTCTATAAAGGCGAGGATGGTGTGTCGCTCAGCCTCACGGGAGTGATGTATGTGCTGGCCTCGTCGCTGGTCTATGCGCTCTACATTGTGGGCGTGAACCATTCCGTGCTGAAAACGATGTCGGGACTTAAACTGACCTTTTATGCCATCCTTTTCGGCATGAGCGTTTATGTGGTGCGCCTGCACGGTTGCGCCGACTTGCAGCCATTGGTCGGGACGTCACAATGGTTGAATGCTTTGGGGCTTGCGCTCTTTCCCACCTTGCTTTCCCTTGTGGCCATTACGAAATCCATACACCATATCGGCGCCACGGCGGCGGCCATCCTCGGTGCGTTGGAGCCGGTGACGGCTTTGTTTGTGGGCATGCTGGTCTTCGGTGAGCGCCTTACTGGGGGCAACGTGGTGGGTATCCTGCTGATTCTTACCGCCGTGACACTCATCGTGGTAGGCCATAAGGGATGGATGAAACTCAAGGCGGCTTGCCGGCGCAGATGAGGAGTGCGTGCGGAGCGCCTGTATCCTGAAAAACAAAAATAGCTTTCCCGACGACGAAGAGGCACCATGCCTCTTGCGCGGGGAAAGCTGTTTTCTTTAATGTCCTGCGGCCCGGTTTACTTCACGAAAACTTTCTCGTTGGCGATTGTCCGCCCGTTGCGTTGTAGGGCGACGTTGTAGATGCCAGTGGGCAGATTGTCTGTGCTGAAGCGTACAGCGGTTCCGCCGTCCGTGGACTGCCGTCCTATCGTGCTTCCGGCCATGTCGGTAAGCAGCACATTGCCGCTCTCGTCATACGTATTCACATCGATGGCATTCCCGATGACCCTTGCCATTTTGCGCGCACCTGCGGTCTTTATGGCTTCAACCGCGTTGCCTGCGTTGTCAAGGGTGTAGAGGACAGTGAAATATTGTGTGTCTTCGTTATATGTTCCTGTGATATAGGTTTTTCCGTTCATGCGCCATGCCTCGGAGAGTGATTTAAACGACAAGCCCGGTATGTCTGTTCCGTTCTCATCGACAACTTTGTAACCGGATAGTTCTGAATCTATGCTTGCATTTCGTCTGAGTTTGATGCCGTCCGCATCATACCCGTATTGCCAGGGCTCGGTATATGTGGTTTTTTGCGTAAAAACGGGGACAACGAACTCCCATGTGTCATTGTCGTTGAATAGTGTCTGTGAGGCATAAATGTATTCCACATATTCTTTTTCGTCAAAGTCTTTATAGTCGAAGTGGGACAGGGATATATTATAACTATCCTCCGACGGCTCCGTTGTCTGTTCCCAAATAGCCGTATCTGCATTGTATAACGCTTCATAACTTACATTTTTCACGTCGTAAATGTGCCCTTCACGCAGACGGATATACTTGGTGGGATATTGTTTTCCGAACCACTCCTCGAGATAACAATGATCATAATTATAATGGCAACAGATATATCCCTCTATATCGGTAAACCCAATATAATACCCGCCACTTTCTGTCGAAATTCCGGCATATCGGTTGAGGGCTTCGGCCAGACCTGCGGCCGTCTTGACGGAAGTGAGGTCTATAGCTTCGTCGGCAGGATGAAGAGATACGTCAGGTTTAGGGTAAGACAACTTGGCACCGGTGGGAATAACTTTGGCTGTTTCAGCCCAACTTTTTCGTGTGTAAGAACCTAAGTTGAAAGATTTGGATAGGACTTCATTCAGGTTCTCATCGTAAATCTTGATGGAGCATGTTCCATCTTCTGAGTCTAAAGAAAGCACTTTGGCTTTGCCGGATGTGGTCAATGAAGCCGGAATGACTTCTATACTGCTGTTTGCCAACACCTCGGTCTGTGCCGAAATCTGCCCTGTCAGTGCGGTACAGAGAAGGGCTGCGATAATTGTTTTTTTCATGTTTAATTCAATAAAAAAGGCGGAACTGCTATACTTCTCCAACCATCCGGTTAACCGCCAAGCAAACCGTCATCAGCAAGAAGCGAAAGCAGTTCACGCCCTTATGGAACGTGAACCTTCTCTCGCTTGTCCTTTGCTGATTGTTGAATAGTTTGGCGGTTATTCGATGGTTGGCAAGAACAAGGATTTTAGTCCAAGTTATGTTTGTTTGTTCATGTCAGCAGCTACGCCGGAATACATAATTGTTTTTTTATTCTCATGACTGCGGGTCGCAGTCGTTTGTCCGGTGTGGAGGGCGTGCCTGATGCTTGCGCCTGCTCCTGTAGCTGTACGGTCTGTCTGTTTCTTGTAATCTCCTTTCTTCTTTTGGGTGAAACATTCGGTTTGACGAACACTGTATGTCCTTTCTATCTGATGAACAGAAGTTCGCGATACTTCGGCAGCGGCCACATCTCGTCGTCCACAATCAGTTCGAGTTTGTCCACGTGGTAGCGGATTTTCTCTATCATGGGAGCCACCGTGTCATGGTAGGCAATGGCACGCTGGCGCACATCATCGATACGGTTGGCCACTTTGCGGTTGTCAATCAGTTTGTTGATGTTTTCCGTAATGAAGCCTGTATGTTCCGCGATGTTCTTGATGAGCTCGATGTTCTTGTCGCTCAGTTTGCCTGCGATTTCGGCGGGAAAAATTTCCTTCACCTTGTGCACGTTGTCAATCAGTGTGCTTTGGTAGCGTGTGGCTACAGGGATGATATGGTTCATGCACATGTCGCCGAAGATGCGCGCTTCTATCTGCACTTTCTTCGTATACGTTTCCCATTTGATTTCGTTACGAGCTTCAATCTCGTTGCGCTTGAACACGTTGGTCATCTCAAACATGCGGATGCTGCTTTCGTCCAGGTAGCGGTCGAAGATGAGCGGGCAGCTGCGCTCGGTGTCCAGGCCACGGCGTGCGGCTTCAGCCTGCCATTCCTCCGAGTATCCGTTGCCGTCGAAGTGGATGGGCTTGCATGTTCTGATGTCTTCCCTCAGGATTTGCAGGATGGCTTTGGTTTTGTCCGTACCCTTTTCGATGAGTGCGTCCACGCGTGTCTTGAAGTTGATGAGCGCTTCGGCCACGGCAGCATTCAGTGCAATCATGGCAGCCGCGCAGTTGGCCTGCGAGCCTACGGCACGGAACTCAAAGCGGTTTCCGGTGAAGGCAAAGGGCGAGGTGCGGTTGCGGTCCGTATTGTCGATAAGCAGTTCCGGTATCTGCGGAATGTCGAGCTTCATGCCGTGCTTGCCGGCCACGTCAATCAGTTCGTCGTCCGTGCTGTTTTCCAAATGTTGCAGTATGTCGCTCAACTGTTTTCCAAGGAACGAAGAGATGATGGCTGGGGGAGCCTCGTGTCCGCCCAGACGGTGTGCGTTGGTGGCGCTCATGATAGAGGCTTTGAGCAGTCCGTTATGGCGGTATACGGCCATCAGGGTTTCCACGATGAAGGTGACGAAACGCAGGTTGTCCATCGGTGTCTTGCCGGGACCGTGGAGCAGGATGCCCGTGTCGGTGGCCAGCGACCAGTTGTTGTGTTTGCCCGACCCGTTGATGCCTGCGAACGGCTTTTCGTGCAACAGGCAACGGAAACCGTGCTTACGTGCAATCTTCTTCATCAGCGACATGAGCAGCATGTTGTGGTCGACGGCGAGGTTGGTCTCCTCGAATATCGGTGCAAGCTCGAACTGGTTGGGGGCAACTTCATTGTGGCGTGTCTTACAGGGAATGCCCAATTCGAGCGCCTGGATTTCGAGGTCTTTCATGAACTCTGCCACGCGTCCCGGTATGGAACCGAAGTAGTGGTCGTCCATTTGTTGGTTTTTGGCCGAGTCATGTCCCATCAGCGTGCGGCCTGTCATGAGCAGGTCGGGGCGTGTGGCGTACAGTCCTTCGTCCACGAGGAAGTACTCCTGTTCCCATCCCAAATTGGAAATCACCTTTTTTACATCAGGATAGAAGTAGCGGCAAATGTCGGTGGCAGCTTTGTCCACCGCGCGGATGGCCTTTTTCAACGGAGCCTTGTAGTCCAGCGCCTCGCCGGTGTAAGAGATGAAGATGGTAGGAATCATGAGCGTGTCGCCGATGATGAACACCGGCGAGGCCGGGTCCCATGCCGAATATCCGCGTGCCTCGAAAGTAGACCGGATACCACCGTTGGGGAAGGAGGAGGCATCGGGTTCCTGTTGTATCAGTTGTTTGCCGGAGAATTCTTCCACCATACCGCCTTTGGAGTCATGTTCCACAAAGGCATCATGTTTTTCCGCCGTGCCTTCCGTGAGCGGTTGGAACCAGTGCGTACAATGGGTTACGCCGTGCTCCATGGCCCATTTTTTCATGCCGGCGGCCACGGCGTCAGCTGTTTTCAGATCGAGGGATGCGCCGTTGTCTATCACATCGCACATCTTTTTATACACCTCTGCGGGAAGGTATTTGAACATCTTTTGCCGTGTGAATACATATTTGCCGAAGAATTCCGACGGTCTTTCCGCCGGTGCGGGCACTTCGACGGCTTTTTTCTTGAAAGCCTCTCCTACGACTTCAAATCTTAATGAAGATGACATAATGGTATGTATGTTTTTTGTGGGTTATTTGAATGATGATTTCTAATCGATGAAACGACGGGTGAGGGGAGCGAACTCTTCGATGCGCCTGTCGCGCAGGAACGGCCACCAGCGCCTTACGTTTTCAGAGCGTTCCAGGTCGATTTCCACGACCATGTTCTCCGCCTGTTCCTTGCTGCCTTGTGCGAGGACTTCTCCTTGCGGGCCGGCCACAAAGCTGCTGCCCCAGAACTGTATGCCGTTGGTCTGTCCCGACGGGTCTGGCTCGTGGCCTACGCGGTTGACGGCGATGACGGGAATGCCGTTGGCTACGGCATGTCCGCGCTGCACGGTAATCCAGGCCTCGCGTTGGCGTGCCTGTTCCTCAGGCGTGTCGCTGCTTTCGTATCCGATGGCTGTGGGATAGATGAGCAGTTCCGCTCCTTGCAGTGCCATCAGGCGCGCTCCTTCGGGATACCATTGGTCCCAGCATACTTGTACGCCGAGTTTGCCGAGTGACGTCTGTATGGGATGAAAACCCAAGTCGCCCGGAGTGAAATAGAACTTTTCGTAATAAGCCGGGTCGTCGGGAATGTGCATCTTGCGGTAGGTGCCGGCAATGCTTCCGTCGGTGTCGAATACTACGGCCGTATTGTGGTAAAGTCCCGCGGCGCGTTTTTCGAACAGTGATGTGACGAGGACGATGCCGAACTGCCTGGCCAATTCGCTGAAGAATCCGGTGGAAGGCCCCGGTATGGGTTCTGCCAAATCAAAGTTGCGCGTGTCTTCCGTCTGGCAGAAGTAAAGCGAGTTGTGCAGTTCCTGCAGCACGACAAGTTGCGCGCCACGCTTGCATACGTCTTCAATGTTGCGTGCCAGTGTGAGAAGGTTGTCTTTTGTTTCGGCCGTGTTGGCCTGTTGTATTAATCCTACTTTGATTGTTTTCATAATGTGATGGGTTTATAGAATGACCGATGCCGGATACTGCATCGTGCAACAATGTAATGACCCGTGCTGGCGGATGAGCACCCGGCAGTCGATGCCGGTCACGGCATGTTGCGGGAATGCCTTTTGCAACACCCGCAGCGCCTGCACGTCCTTTACCGGCTGGTTGTAGGTGGGCATCAGCACAGCATCGTTGATGACAAGAAAGTTGGCGTAGGTGGCCGGCAGTCTTTCGCCGTCCTCGTCGAATATCGCATCCGGAAGGGGGAGCGGCAGGAGGCGGTAGGGCTTGCCTTCTGCGGTGCGGAACGTGTACAGTTGTTCTTCCATTTTTTGTAGTGCATCGTAGTGCTCGTCACCGATGTCGTTGCATGCCACATATACAATCGTGTCGTCCGGGCAGAAGCGTGCCAGTGTATCAATATGACTGTCCGTGTCGTCTCCGGCCAAGTAACCGTGGTCGAGCCATAAGACCCTGTCGGCATGCAGCAGGCTTTTCAGTCTCGTTTCGATTTCTTGCCGGTTCAGGTATTCGTTGCGGTTGGCAGACAGCAGGCATTCCGATGTGGTCATCAATGTGCCCCGTCCGTCGCTTTCGATGGAACCTCCTTCGAAAACAAAATCGAGGCAGTTGACATACTGTCCTTGCAGCAAGTGTTTCTCATGAAGGATGCGGTTGATGCGGTTGTCCTTGTCGGCGGCAAACTTCAGTCCCCATCCGTTGAAACGGAAGTCGAGCAGGCGGGGGGCCTGTGCATCGAGCAGGGTGATAAAGCCATGGTCGCGTGCCCACGTGTCGTTGGTGGGGCATTCCGCCCAACGGATGCGGTTGAGCAACGCCGACGGCAGTCTGGATTGCATCAAGGCTTCCACTTTTTCGCGTTCGGGGGTGACAATCAATAAAAGTTCGTGCGACGCTATTTCATAGGCTATGCGGACGTAGCATTCCGTCACATCCGTAAGGATTGGTGCCCAGTCGGTGCCGTCATGAGGCCATGTCAGCTGCACGCCGCTTTGCGGATACCATTCGGCCGGCATGAACGTCTGCCGTGTCTGTACGGCCTCCGCACCGGTATAATCTTCAAAGTTAAGTTGTAATGTGCGTTCGTCCTTGGCGGATTTGCGTGCTTTGTATTGCAGTCCCATGGTTTCTTATGTTGTTTAAGCCGATATACGTCCTCGCGTACCTATTATATATACGTCCGTTTCCGTCATTTGCCGGCAAATTTACGGATAAAAATTGAAATTTAGGGCGTCTCTCATAAAATACTGTGCTTTTTCACGTTCCGTCGAAAGTTTTTCGTACTTTTGCTTTGCCGTCGGCGCGGATGACAGGTGCCGGCGCACTTTTTTCAAACCAAAACAAGCCGGATGCTGAAAATAAAACATGCTTCGTTGCGCCTTGGAGGCCGTCTTCTTCTGCAGGATTTTAATCTGGAAGTGAAAGCAGGCGAGTGGGTCTGTATCACCGGAGAGTCGGGGTGTGGAAAGACTTCTCTCCTGCGTGCCGCATTAGGTTTTCTGCCGCTTGAAGAGGGAAGTGTGAGCATTGGCGGCGAGGTGATGGACGTGCATAGCGTGGACCGCTTGCGCCGTCAGGTTTCTTACCTGCCTCAGGAACTTTATATTCCCGAAGAGTGGGTAAGAGACATGTTGCGTGTACCTTTTAGCTTGAAGGCCAACCGGGATGTGCCCAGGAGTGAGGAGTCTCTAATGGAGGTCTGGGGTGTGTTGGGGCTTGAACGGGAACTTCTTCATCGCAGGGTGGCACAGTTGTCGGGCGGTCAGCGTCAGCGCATCGTTTTGTCGATGTCAGCACTGTTGGGAAAGCGGCTCCTGTTGGCTGATGAGCCGGTGTCGGCCCTGGACGGCGAGAGTGTGGCCCGTGTCTCCGCATTGTTTCGCAGAATGGCAGACGAGGGTACGGCTGTGCTTGCCGTGTCGCACAACAAGGATTTCGTGTCGGCGTGCGACAGGATGGTGGTGCTGAAATAAGAAAGAATGTATATGATGGGAACGGTTGACTTGACATATATGGGATTGGGGCTGGGCATGCTGATGATGCTCGTCCCGTTTTATTTCTTCTGGCGGTTCAAGACGGGGTTGCTTTCGGCAGCCGTACTGAGCACCGTGAGGATGACCATACAACTGTTGCTCATAGGTGTGTATCTGCGTTTCCTGTTCAGGTGGGACAACGCATGGGTCAATGTGCTGTGGATGGCGGCAATGGCGGTGATTGCCTCCCATACGGCTGTGAGCCGCACGGTGTTGCGCCGGAAGGTGCTTTTCGTGCCGGTTTTCGTGGGCCTGTTGGTGACGGTTCTTCTTGTCTCCTTGTATTTTTTAGGTGTGGTCATGGGCATCGGCGACGTATTTGCCGCCCGTTATTTCATACCGGTTGTCGGTGTTCTGTTCGGCAATATGCTTACGGTCAATGTGATGGCGCTTAATGTCTATTACGGTGATTTGCAGCGCGAACAGCAGATGTATTACTATCTTCTGGGCAACGGCGCCACGCGTTTCGAGGCCGTCCTTCCTTTTTTGCGGTCGGCCGTGACCAAATCCTTTTCTCCCTGCATCGCCAATATGGCTGTGCTGGGTATAGTCTCCTTTCCCGGTACGATGATTGGTCAGATTCTGGGCGGCTCGATGCCCGAAGTGGCTATCAAGTACCAGCTGATGATTAGTGTAATCACCGTAGTGGCTTCCATGCTCTCGCTGGTGGTGACGATTGCGCTTTCCATGCGCCGCACGTTTGATGAATTCGGTCGTCTGCGTCCGATATTCCGGATGCGCGACGGAGCCTCATGCGGAAACGGGACATCGCATCAAGGTTGAATGTCACATCTTGCTGTATTCCGGGATGTTCCGCTTCAGGGCGTTTTTGCATGCATTATATTTAACTTCCGGAAAGTTGGTCAACAGGATGGCTGAAAACCGGCGGTAAAAACTTAAATAATGAAAAAGAAAGGGCGAAATGAGGGTTATTATCTTATTTTTCCGTATATTTGCACCAAATTTTCTGTGACGTGAAAATTAAGGAAGTAGTTTTTGCCCTTGAAAGATTCGCGCCTTTGCCCTTGCAGGAAAGCTATGATAATGCCGGCCTGCAGGTGGGATTGACAGAGGCGGAAGCATCAGGGGCATTATTGTGTCTTGACGTGACCGAGGAAGTGCTCGACGAAGCCATTTCGTTGGGCTGTAATCTTGTGGTGTCGCACCATCCGTTGCTGTTCCGAGGGCTGAAGACTGTGGCCGACCGCAACATTGTGGAACGCTGTGTGCGCAAGGCCATTCAGAACGACATAGCCATCTATTCCGCCCATACGAATTTGGACAATGCCGAAGACGGGGTGAACTTCAAGATTGCCGAGAAGCTGGATTTGAAAGACGTGCAACTGCTGTTGCCGCATCCTGTCAAAGTGAAAGACCAGTTGCATGAATATACGGTAATGGCAGGAAGCGGAGTGGCCGGGTATCTTACCGAGCCGGAAGACTCGCTCAAATTCCTGCAACGCATCAAGTCGGTGTTTCATGTGGAATGTTTGATGCACAACGAGCTGATTCAACATCCCGTACACAAGGTGGTGATATGCGGCGGAGCCGGAGACTTTATGCTGGAGCATGCCGTAGAATGCGGGGCCGATGCCTTCCTGACGGGCGAGATGCACTATCATCAGTATTTCGGCTACGAACAGAAAATACAGATAGCCGTGATGGGGCATTACCAGAGCGAGCAGTATACCAAGGAAATATTTTATTCAATCATAGGGGATGTGTGTCCCGACCTGCCGGTTTATATGACTACGGTGGATACGAACCCGATAAATTATTTGTAATTTAGTTTATGGCAAAAGACGTAAAGAAAGATGTGACGGACCTGTCTATCGAAGAGAAGCTGAAGAACTTGTACCAATTGCAGACGATGCTGTCTGAAATCGATAAGATTAAGACGCTGCGCGGAGAGCTTCCGCTGGAAGTGCAGGACTTGGAAGATGAAATCGAAGGATTGGCTACCCGTGTGGAGAAGATTCACGCTGAAATCGAGGAACTGAACGGCGATATCGCCAAACGTAAAAGTTCCATCGAGGCCAGCAACGCTTCCATTGCCAAGTACACAAGTCAGCTGGATAATGTGCGCAACAACCGTGAATACGAGTCGTTGAGCAAGGAAATAGAGTATCAGACTCTGGACGTGCAATTGAATGAGAAACGTATCAAGGAGGCATACGCGGCCATTGAAAACAAGAATGGAGAGATTGCCAAATGTACGGAACAGATGGAAGACCGCAGGGAAGACCTGAATGTGAAGAAGTCCGAACTGGATGAGATTATTTCCGAAACCCGTTCCGAAGAAGAAAAACTGCGTGAAAAGGCAAAGGTTCTTGAGGCTACCATCGAACCTCGTCTTCTTCAGGCTTTCAAGCGCATCCGCAAGAATAGTCGTAACGGACTGGGTATCGTTTATGTGCAGCGTGATGCTTGTGGCGGTTGTTTCAACAAGATTCCGCCCCAGAGACAGCTGGATATCCGTATGCGCAAGAAAATTATCGTATGCGAATACTGTGGCCGCATCATGATTGACCCTGAACTGGCCGGTGTGGAAATGGAGCAGAAGGTTGCGGAGGATAAGCCGAAACGTCGCCGCCGTGCTGCCGCTGCGGAAGAGTAAGAAAGTGCTGTTTTGCAAGAGTTGTTAAAACCTTTGTCATGATTTCCTTCTTTATATGGAGGTCATGACAAAGGTGTTTTGTTTTTTAGAATCTATAATGATGGAAATAGACCATATCGCAATCTATGTCAGTAATCTGGAGGTAGTAAAAGATTTCTTTATAGCATACTTTCGTGCAGAAGCCAATGAGATGTATCATAATCCCAAAACCGGACTCCGTTCGTATTTCCTGTCGTTTGACAATGGTTGTCGGATTGAGATTATGTCACGACCGGAAGTTCATGAAACCGTGTTTGATGAGTTTCGGGCCGGATTTATCCATCTGTCCTTCTCTGTGGGCGGCAGAAAGGCGGTTGATACCCTTACGGCAAGACTTGAAGAGGATGGTTATGTTGTGCTTTCCGGCCCTCGGATGACTGGCGACGGATATTATGAAAGCTGCATCAAGGGTATAGAGAATCTGCTCATCGAGATTTGCGAGTGATATCTGTCTGTGGTGGGTGTCCGCAGGAAGGGCTGTGGGGAATCAACGCTTGTCATGCAGTATCCGGAGAGCGGTAGTCTATTCCCGGCATAGTTCCTGATAGTCGGGAATCTCTTTCAGGAATCTGTATGAGTTGGAAGAGTAGTTCATCCGACAGCAATAGTGCTGCATGCCGTTGGAGACAATGAGATAATCTACGTGCAGCACCATGTTGTAGCGTGAAATCTGGTTGAATACCTTTTGTGTAATGTTAATGTGCGGCGCCTTGTATTCGATAATCATGCGTGGCCGCATCTGTCGGTCGTATACTACACTGTCGCATCTCTTATCCGTTCCGTTCAGGTTAAGTGAGACTTCATTTGCTATCAGGCCGATGGGGTAACCTTTATGTTCTAACAGAAAATGCACGAAATGTTGACGCACCCATTCTTCCGGTGTCAGGGCGATATGTTTCTTCCTGAGTTCGTCGAAAATGAATGTCTTGCCGTTTCGTTTCGTGACTTTTATTGCGTATTGTGGAAGGTTTAATGCGAACATTTGCTAACTTTGCAATGTATGCTTTGTTTACAGGACAAAAGTACAGAAAAAAAATGAAGTGGAAAGAGTAAATGGTGGAAAAATGGCGGTAGCAAAGAAAGACGGAGTAACGTATGAAGAAATCATTCGTGTGGTACGGGCCGGGAAGTTCGCCCCCGTATATTATCTGATGGGCGAGGAATCGTATTATATAGATAAAGTGAGCGAGTTTATCGCAGATTCGGCTTTGCAAGAACATGAAAGGGATTTTAATCTCACTGTGTGCTACGGTTCGGATGTAACTATGGATGAAGTAATCAATGCCGCCAAACGTTTTCCTATGATGGCAGAGAGGCAGGTGGTGATGGTGCGCGAAGCACAGAACCTGAACGGAAAGGAGCGCCTGTCGTTTTATTTGGAGCATCCTCAACCCACCACCGTATTGATTTTCTGTCATAAGAACGGTTCGCTTGACAAGAGAAAGAAATTGGCCGCCGACATTCAGCGTGTAGGTGTGCTCTTTGAATCTAAAAAATATTATGATAGCCAATTGCCGGGCTTCGTTACTTCGTATTTGCAGCGCAAGGGGGTAGCGATGGAGCAACATGCGGTCATGATGATGTGTGAGTATGTGGGAAGTGATTTGTCGCGGCTTGCAGGTGAACTCGACAAACTGTTGCTGGCACTTCCGAAAGGGGAGAATCGTATCGATGCAGCCTTTGTAGAGCGTTTGATAGGCATAAGCAAAGATTTTAACAACTTTGAACTGGTTTCTGCGCTGGTGGCAAAGGATGTTCTTAAGGTAAATAGAATAGTGAAATATTTTAACGACAATCCTAAGTCGTATGCTTTTCAGCCGACCCTGTCAGTCTTGTTCGGTTTTTTCAGTAACCTGATGGTCGCCTATTATGCACCTCAACGTACAGAGGAGGGGATTGCCACTTGGCTTGAGCTGCCCCGTTGGCAAGTGACGCGCAACATACTTCCTGCCATGCAAAAATATTCGGGAGTGAAAGTGATGCAGATAATCGGTAAACTGCGCGAAATGGATGCGAAATCAAAAGGAATAGGGAATACGATAGCTACATCCGGCGACCTTTTGAAGGAGCTTACTTACTTTATTTTGCACTGAAAAGCCTCTTTTTCTCTTTTTCTCTTCTCCTTCTGTATTTGTTAAAAAGTAATTTATAATACTTCAAAATAGGGAGTTAGGTCTTTTTCCGTTTGCTGAGATTTCGATATTTCTGTTTATTCTTGCCGTTGATAGGGAATTTTGAAATCTCGCAAAAAAAGACCTTTTTACGGAATACGGTGATTTACATTAACTTTTATTAAACCGCTTAGCGTGCAGTTTATATTTATAAATCAAAACAATTAAATTACACTTCTAAAATGCAAATCAGCAAAGCCATAGACAAACCGCATGTATTTACAAAATAGAATTGATGTTTTTATATTTAAATTCTGTGATTAGAATAAATAAATGAATATTTATTTGTTGTCTTGCCTGCTTGTTAAGTTGTGAATAACCAGTGTATTATACAAATTTATATAAATAACAATCCATTGTAAACACCTAAAAACAGAAATAATATGCTGTCTTCCTTTTGTTTTGTACTTTTTGAGTAGTATAAGTGGTTATTATCCAATGTATTAATTGATTTAATAAAATAAAAATTTTAAAATGTATATTTAGGGGTCTTATCTTTATATTTATATAGTTAAAACAATGGCGTGCTTTTTGTCTCTGGTGTTGATGTTTTAAAATACAAATACAAACCAATGTATTTTGAAATTTATAATTTAGATTTGTTGCGAGTCTCTTTTTTTGTTTTTACCTTTGTAAACTGAAAGAAAATCCCATGGATGAGGGAAAATGGACCCATTAAACACAATAATGATGAAAGACCGGATACTACAAATCATGCGAATGAAGAAAATGAGCCAGCAGGAGTTTGCTAAAGCCATAGAGGTTTCTCCTGCTTCCTTGTCAAATATTTTTAATGGACGGACAAATCCTACCAATAACCATGTAAGCGCAATCCATAATCATTTTCCAGATATCAATATTAATTGGCTGATGTTTGGTGAGGGCGATATGTACATGTCGGACAAACCGTCTGCGTCGGATAGTGCGGACACAATCGATAATGTTTCTTCCACGCCTTCGGGAACTGTTGAAGATGAAGGGCTGCTTTTTCCTGAGTATGGCTCTCTACGGTCGGGAGATGTTTCGTCCTGTTCATCCGTTCATGCCGTTAACCAGGAGACGAAGCAAGCGGAGATGTCTGTACCGGTGGTTAGAGAAATAGTAAAATATATAGACAAGCCTCAAAGGAGAATTACAGAAATACGGATATTCTTCGATGATGGAACGTATGAGGTATTTGGCGGAAATTAAATTACATCACGTGCTTGTCTTTAACGGTTTACGTGCTTGTCTTTAACGGTTCACGTGCGTAGTGTCAACGGGATACATGTGCGGTTCTATCATGTTTTTATGAAAGGGATGTCTGCCGCTGTATGGGATACTATGCAAGGCCTCTTTTTTCAGGTGTGGAATAAGGTGGAGGATGACGGATATCTTCATGAAGAAAGATGAAGATGTTCGTCGTTCATTCTGTCTTATATTTCGTTTTTTATCCTTACCTTTGTATAAAATGATAAATTTATCAGTTAAAACAAGATGAAGAAGTATATATTGGATTTAACGGTAGCGGCGTGTGAACATCCGAGGGACGGGTATACGCTGTTGAAACTGACCGACGGAGAGCCACTTCCTCCCATGTTGCCGGGACAGTTTGCCGAGCTGAAGGTGGAGGGGGTCGCAAATACGTTCCTGCGTCGCCCCATTTCGGTGAATTATGTAGATGAGCAGGCTAATGAAGTATGGTTTCTGGTGCACGAAGTAGGCGAAGGTACGCGCGCGCTCGGCAGGTTGTCGGCCGGTGACAGGCTGAATGTGGTGTTGCCTCTTGGCAATGGTTTCACCATGCCCGTTACGAAAGACGAAAAGGTGCTGCTTGTAGGCGGCGGCGTAGGCACGGCTCCCCTGTTGTATATGGGCAAGAAGATGGCCGACATGGGGTGTCGTCCTGTTTTTCTTTTGGGCGGCCGTTCGGTGTGCGACATCATGCAACTCGATATGTTCCGTGCTTTGGGTGACGTGTACATTACGACTGAAGACGGTTCGGAGGGTGAGACAGGGTTTGTGACCCAACATTCCGTGCTTCAGCGTGAGCGGTTTGACCGTATATCCGTGTGCGGCCCTAAGCCGATGATGGTGGCTGTGGCGCGTTATGCGCGTTCGGTCGGTACGCTGTGTGAGGTGTCGTTGGAAAATATGATGGCCTGTGGTGTGGGCGCATGCCTGTGTTGTGTGGAAAACACCACAGAAGGTCATGTGTGTGTGTGCAAAGAAGGTCCTGTATTCGATATAAACAGATTATTATGGCAGATTTAAATGTGAGAATTGGCGGTTTGCAATTAAAAAATCCGGTGATGACCGCTTCCGGTACGTTCGGTTACGGGGTAGAGTTTGCCGATTTTGTGAATCTTGAAGACATTGGCGGTATTATTGTGAAAGGCACCACGTTGAAGCCGCGTGAGGGAAATCCTTATCCCCGTATGGCAGAGACGGCTCAGGGGATGTTGAACTGTGTTGGGCTGCAGAACAAGGGCGTGGACTATTTTTGCGAGCATATTTATCCGAAGATAAAGGATATACGTACGAATATGATAGTCAATGTGTCCGGTTCAAGTCCGGAAGATTATGCGGAGTGTGCGGCGCGTATCGATGCGTTGGAGCGAATCCCCGCCATCGAGTTGAATATCTCCTGTCCTAATGTGAAACAGGGCGGTATGGCCTTTGGTGTGACGCCGGAAGGAGCTGCTTCGGTCGTGAAGGCTGTGCGCGAGGCATACGGCAAGACACTTATTGTGAAACTGTCTCCAAATGTGACCGATGTGTCGGCCATTGCACGTAGTGTGGAAGATGCCGGAGCGGATGCCGTCAGTCTTATCAATACGCTCATGGGGATGTCTATCGACATTGAGAAGCGCCGTCCGGTGTTGTCCATTGCGACAGGCGGGCTGAGCGGTCCTGCCGTGAAACCTGTCGCCCTGCGCATGGTATGGCAAGTGGCCAGGGCTGTGAAAATCCCCGTGGTGGGATTGGGTGGTATCATGAACGCCCGTGATGCGGTGGAGTTCCTTCTGGCGGGTGCATCAGCCATAGAGATTGGGACGGCCAATTTTATCGACCCGGCCGTGACGGTGAAAGTGGCGCGCGGTATTGACGAATATCTGGAGCGCCACGGTTGCCGCAGTGTGGAGGAAATCATCGGTGCTTTGGAAGGTTGAGCCCTGCCGGGGGCTTTTCCTTTGCACCGTAGGGGTTTCCCTATTCATTTTTGGGAGAATTCTTTGCAGGATTTTCGGGTGACAGCCTATATTTGTGCAACGAACTTCTAAAAGAAAAAGATTATGAGAGCATTCAACTACTGCAAACTGATAGTGACCTGTTGCTTCGTGGCCTTGATGAGTTCATGTGCGGAAGAGGACGAATACCGTGCATATACGGTTTCCGGACGATGGTTCGGCGATTTGGGTATGATGGTGGACGGGCAGCCGGCTTTGGGTTCCGACATAGAATTTATCCAGGAAGGTTACCGGGCTACGTGGGGGCACGGGTATGAAACGGACTATTACCGCAGTTACCGCGGGGTGGTCTCGGTGGAACATTATTTTGAGTGGAGCATAGATTACGGCATAATCTACCTGCGTTTCGATGACCCCGCCCTGGATTGCAATATCCGCGACTATTCGTTGTCGCCCGACTATTTCGAGGGATATCTGGACGGTGTGTATTCATCCGTTTGTTTCTCCCTGCGCAATTACGACCTGTATTGGAACAGTTTCGGGTATTACAGCGGAGAGTATTATTCTTACCGCAGGGCGATTCCGTCGGATACGGCCGTTTCTGTTCCGTTGCGGACTGGAGATGAGCCTGTATGCGTCAGGCGGCTGAATGTTGAACCGTAACTTTTATGGCACGCGTTTTCCGCGTGCCATGTTTTAGGCCAGTTTATCCATAAATTTGCGGCGGTCTACGATGAAGCGCAGATGTTCTCCTTCGCCAATGATGCCGTTTTCGTCCTGTGCCGTCACTTTGAACGTCAGTTTCCGTCCCTCTGTTGCGGTGAGTATGGCCGTGGCGCTCACGGTCTTTCCTTTGGCTGTGGGGGCAAGGTGAGATGAAGAGATATGTCCGCCTACGGTAGTCATCCCCTCTTCCAACTCATCTTTCACGGCCAACATGGCCGCATTTTCCATCAGTGCCATCATAGCCGGAGTGGCCAGTACTTCAAGGTCGCCGCTTCCTGCCGTTATGGCTAAATGTTGTTCTTCCACCACGATGGTGCTGGTATGTGTCAGTCCTGTTTTCATCTGTTCTTGTTTTTAAAAGTTTGGTTTACGATAAGAATGGGCAAAATTAGCAAATAAAAACCGGAAAACGAAGTTTTCGGAAGCGGAATGAATCTTGTGCAGACATGCGCTGACGGAGGTGGCGAGAAGCCGTACAGAACGGCCTGAAAATGCACACAGGTGTGCGTTTCATCGGTCACAGGTGTGCGTTTCATCGGTCACCTGTGTGCATTTCGTCGGTCACCTGTGTGCATTTCCGTCTTGTTTTCAGACGAAGAAAACGCCGCGACTCACGTCGTGGCGCCTTTCATTTCAGTGATGATTTCTTTCTTCTTTTTCTCAACAGACAATCTTCTTACCCTAACAGGTCAACTTATACCTATATGTGTTTTATTAAAAAGCTCTATAAGCGTTTTCTTTACGCTGCAAAGTTAAAGACAAAAAGTATGAAATGCAAGAGATGACTTCCTTAAAGTTTGAAAACTCATTGAAAAATTGACATAAATCAAGTGAACGGGTAGAAATAATACCTTTTTGTATTATCGGGCCCTTGTGGTGTGGATGCGCGTATGGGCAGATTCTCGTTCAACGCACTTTGTGGCGGTGAAAGTGAGGAGCCACGTAAGAGTTGAAGTATAGCATGGACAGGATGCAGAGTGCTCCTCCGAAAAGGTATACGGCACTGAATGCGTAATGTTGGGCGATGTAGCCGCCCGAAGAAATGCCCAGTCCGATGCCAATGTCCCATGATGTCAGGTAGGTTCCCGTTGCCGTGCCGCGCTGGCTGTTGGGGGCGAGGTTGACATAAAGTGTGTTGTAGGCAGGAAACATCACGCCGAAACCGATGCCCAGCATGAAGGGTACGGTGTAGAAGGCATACATGCAAAGTGTAGTGCTGAAGGTTATCAGCCGGGCGCAGGATGCGAGCAGGAAGAAGGCGGCGATGATAAGGTAGAATCCGTAGGAAATTGTTTGGGTGATGTATCCGCGGTCGACGAATTTGCCGGCGAAGATTCGGCTGATTCCCATGCCGAGTGCCATGAATGTGAAGAAAAATCCCGTGGGGGCGTCCAGGCCTATCTCGCGGGCGTATACAGCCACGTAATTGGTTGTGGCTCCGTAGGGTATGGACAGCAGCATCAGGGCCAGTCCGGCCGGAATTCCTTTCAGAAGGATGAAACGGTCGAGCGATACGGGCGGTCGTCTGACAGGTGCTTTGCGCGGAGTCTTTACCGAGAGTGCGGCGATGAATCCTGTGGCGCATGTCAGCAGGCCGATAAGGAATATGGTTTTGAATCCCACATGAGAGTCGTGCAGAAACAGTCCTGTCATAGGACCGATGCTCATGGCGATGTTGTTCGTCAGTCCGTAATAGCCAAGTGCCTCTCCGCGCCGTTCCGACGGAGTGATGTCGATGACGAGTGTGTTGCCTCCGACTGTGACGGTGCCGAAAGCCACGCCGTGTGCGATGCGCAACATGATGAATACGGCAAGCAGTCCGGTCATGATGTAGCCGGCAAAGAAAGCCGTAAACAAGAAATAGGCGGCGATGTAAATCGGTTTGCGTGCGAACCCATCATACAGATAGCCCATGAAAGGACGTGTGCACAAGGCGGAAACCGTATAGCAGCTCAGTATTGTGCCTATGGCGGCCTCACCGCACGAAAAAGTTTCTTTCAGGTAGAAGGGCAGGATAGGAATAAGCAGCCAAAATCCGAAGTAAAGTAGGAAGTTGGCTGCCAATATACATACAAAACTACGTGTGAGCAGTTTTTCTTTCACGATGTCAGTCTGCAGATTTGAATTCTTCGAGGAAACGTGTGTCGTTTTCAGAGAACATGCGCAAATCTTTCACTTGATATTTCAGGTTTGTGATGCGTTCGATACCCATTCCGAAAGCATATCCGGTGTAGATGCTACTGTCTATCCCGTTGGCTTCGAGCACGGCAGGGTCCACCATACCGCAACCGAGAATCTCTACCCATCCTGTATGCTTGCAGAACGAGCAGCCTTTCCCGCCGCAGATGTTGCAACTGATATCCATTTCGGCCGACGGTTCGGTGAAGGGGAAATACGACGGGCGTAATCTTATTTTCGTGTCTTTGCCGAACATTTCCTGTGCGAAGAGGAGCAGCACCTGTTTCAGGTCGGTGAACGAGACATCCTTGTCTATATACAGTCCTTCCACCTGGTGAAAGAAACAATGTGCGCGCGCCGAGATAGCCTCGTTGCGGTATACGCGTCCCGGACAAATCACCCGGATGGGCGGTTGCTGTTTTTCCATGACACGTGCCTGCACGGAAGAAGTGTGCGAGCGCAGCACGATGTCGGGGTGTGCTTCTACGAAGAATGTGTCCTGCATGTCGCGTGCGGGATGGTCGTCGGCAAAGTTCATGGAAGAATACACGTGCCAGTCATCCTCTATCTCAGGGCCTTCGGCAAGCGTGAATCCCAAGCGTGAGAAGATGTCCACGATTTCGTTTTTGACGATGGTCAGCGGATGCCTTGTGCCTAATGCTATGGGATATGGTGTGCGCGTAAGGTCGATGTCGTTCGTGTTGCATTCTCCGGCACCGGCACATTCTTTCAAGGCGGCGATTTTCTCCTGCGTTTTGTTTTTCAGTTCGTTCAGTTTCATGCCCACTTCCTTTTTCAGTTCGGCAGGTACGCTCCTGAAGTCGGCCATGAGTGCATTGAGCACGCCTTTCTTGCTCAGGTATTTGATGCGCAGGGCCTCAACCTCCTCGGCATTGGCAGCGTGCAGCTTCTCAACTTCTTCGAGAAGTTCTTGGATTTTAGCTATCATATTCTTCGTCTTTACAAAAAACCTTGCAAAGGTAATCATTTATCCCCAAAAACTTGTCTGTTTTGAAAATAAAAGTGTACTTTTGTGCAAATTTAAATAGGATTACGTTCACTGGGTCTATGAGGAGAAAACTTGTGTGGTGTGGGTGTGTATTGGCCGTTCTGACGGCCTGCGAACATAAGAAAGCAACGTCGGATGTGGAGTATCCTGTGGAAGAGAACCTTGATGTTCCGGAGGCAGCTGCCGACTCGTTGGACTTTATTTTGGAAGAGCCTGAAGCCGAAGAGAAACTCCCGGTGACGGCCGATGAACTTTTCGATGATTTTGTGTTTGAGTTTGCACGGTTGAAGAATGTGCAGATTGAGCGTGTGGCATTTCCGTTGCCGGTGGTCATGCACGGGAAGGATACGGCGTGGATTCAAAAGGAACATTGGAAACATGAGTCTCTTTTCCTGCGGCAGGATTATTATACCGTATTCTTCAATGACGAAAGTCAGATGGAAATGGAAAAGCGCACCGACCTGAACCATGTGGATGTGGAATGGCTCATGCCGGACAAGAATCAGGTGAAAGTATATTCCTTTGAGCGCGAACAGGGCATGTGGCGTCTGGTGCGTGAGAAGATAAGCCGGTTTCAGGATTCCCCGCTGGCCGATTTCGTGAGGTTTTACGTCAAGTTCGTGTCCGATGATGAATTCCAGCTCCGGAGCGTGGCCGACCCTTTGCGTTTTGTGACGGTTGACCCCGATGACGATTTCAATGTCATAGAGGGAACGTTGAGCCATGAACAGTGGGAGGCTTTCAAGCCCCAGTTGCCATCCGGCACGCTGACGAACATCCGTTACGGGCAGACTTACCGGACGCCGGACGAGATGGTGATGGTGAAGCGCGGAATAGCCAACGGCCTGATGGACGTATTGTCATTCAAGAAAAATGCCGACGGATGGCTTCTTGTAAATTATGAAAATTAAGTATCGATATTGATGACCGAACATACGAACTATTCTTTGTTGCCGCATAACACCTTCGGAATCGAAGCGAAAGCGGCTTTTTTCATTACCTATGATAGTGTGGCGGACCTTCGTTCTGTGCTGTGCCGCGTGAGGGAGCGTCATGCCGGATTGCCGGTGCTCCATATCGGGGGAGGGAGCAATCTGCTGTTTTTGTCCGATTTCAATGGGGTGGTGTTGCATTCACACATCATCGGCACGGAAGTGTGTGAGGATGGTGATGAGGTGACAATCAGGGTCGGTGCCGGTATGGTTTGGGACGATTTTGTGGCATATTGTGTGGAACACGGATATTATGGCGTGGAAAATCTGTCGCTCATCCCTGGTGAGGTGGGAGCTGCGGCCGTGCAGAATATCGGTGCATACGGGGCGGAAGCCAAGGATGTGATTACATGTGTGGAAGCCGTGGAACTGGAGACGGGCGAATCCTGCGTGTTCCCTGTGGATGAATGCTGTTACGGGTATCGTCGGAGCATCTTCAAGGGTGAGCTACGCGGACGCTATGCCGTGACTTACGTCACTTTCAGGTTGTCCCGCCGTTTTGTCCCCGATGTGGAATACGGCGGGGTGCGTCAGGCTCTTTCCGCTGCAGGGATCGAACCGGAAAAGGCCACGGCCGCCGATGTGAGAAGGGCGGTCATAGCCATCCGCAAGGAAAAACTGCCCGACCCAAGAGTGAAAGGCAATGCCGGAAGTTTCTTCATGAATCCGGTGGTGGAACGTGCCGTATACGAAAGAATCGCATCACATTATCCTGATATGCCCTGTTATGAAACAGGTGACGGAAAGAAAAAGATTCCGGCTGGTTGGCTGATAGAGAAAGCCGGTTGGAAAGGGCGTGCGCTCGGACCTGCTGCCGTGCACGACCGGCAGGCACTGGTGTTGGTAAACAATGGTGGGGCAACGGGAGCCGACATACTTCGGCTTTGCGAGGCCGTGCGTGCTGACGTGAAAGCGAAGTTCGGCATCGAAATCAGTCCGGAAGTCAATTTCATAGGAGGAAAATCATGAGAGTCACTTTCTTAGGCACGGGAACGAGTACCGGCGTGCCGCAAGTGGGATGTTCGTGCGAGGTGTGTACAAGCAGTAATCCGCATGACAAACGTCTGCGCACATCCTTATTGGTGGAAACTGCACGCACACGTCTGCTGATGGATTGTGGTCCTGACTTCAGACAGCAAATCCTGTCGTGTGAATTTCGTCCGATTGATGCCGTTTTTCTTACGCATGAGCATTACGACCATGTTGGGGGAATAGACGATTTGCGTCCGTTCAGCGTGTTCGGTGAAGTGCCTGTATATGCGCAGGAGCGTGTGGCCGGTCAGCTCCGGCAGACACTCCCTTATTGTTTTGCCGAGCACAAATATCCCGGAGTGCCCCGTTTGCAGTTACACGTTCTCCGTCCGCACGAGGCTGTTGTAACCGGAGATTTGACTGTCATGCCTATAGAGGTGATGCATGGCAGGCTGCCCATTATGGGCTTTCGTATAGGCTGTATGGCATACATCACGGACATGACTTCAATAGCGGACGGCGAGATGGATTACCTTCGCGATGTGGAGCTGCTGGTGGTAAACGCATTGCGGCATGAACCCCACAATACACACCAGACGATAGAAGAGGCCTGTAGGTTTGCCGAAAGAGTTGGGGCCAGACGTACATTTCTTGTCCACATGAGCCATCATGCAGGGTTGCATGCCATTGAAGACGCCCGTCTTCCCGAAGGTATACGTCTGGCCTACGACGGACTGACGGTGGAGTGTTGATGTTGCAACGCGGTTTGTTTCCGGAACCGTCGGAAGAAAAGAAGTCCGGCAGTGGTCAGTGCCACAGGAAATGCCATCCAGATGCCTGTGGGGCCTAACTTGAAACAGAAGCCTAAAATGTAACTGAGTGGCAGCGAAATCATAATGTAACTGATGAATGCATAACGCATCAATGGGCGTACGTCGGCAATTCCCCGCAGTGAATTGCCGAAATTGACCTGTAACCCGTCGCCGAACTGGTAAAGTACGAAAGGCAGGGTCAGCGACAGAACAATGCGGTGGACTTCCGTGTCATCCGTGAACAAAGTGCATATCTCCGGAATCCATACGGCGATGCTGCCAGCCATGATGATACCGATAGTCAGTGTCATCAGATAACCCGCAGTGGCACTGCGCCGGATGTTGACTCTGTCGCCTGTTCCGTGAAAATGGCTTACCCGGATGGCTACCGAAGCCCCTATACCATAATATATCATGAAACAGAGTGAACCTACGTTCGTCATAATCTGATGGGCGGCCAGCGGTGCCGTGCCAAGCCAGCCTTGCATGACGGCGCAAAGAGAGAAAGACGCCGTTTCCATTCCCATCTGCAAGCCGAGCGGCCATCCTAATTTATGCAACGTGCGGCATTGTGCTGCGGATGATATATGGCGGCAGAATCCTTCATGGTATTTCCTGTACTCCTTATTATATATAAACATCCAGCTTATGGCCACAAGCATGACCATACGCGACAACAGGGTGGAGATGCCCGCTCCGGTAAGGCCCATGCAGGGAAAAGGACCGATGCCGTAAATAAGCAGCCAGTTGCCGATGATGTTCAGAAGATTGGCTGTCAGCATAATCCACATGGGGGCTTGTGTGCGTCCCACTCCGTCGAAAAATTGCTTGAAGCCGTTGAATAGTGTTTGTATGGGAATGGAGAACAATACGATAAGGTAATACGGACGTATTTCAGGAAGCAACTCTTCAGGTTGTCCCATACGGTCGAGAAAGAAATAAAGTATACCCATGATGACGAACAGCGTTATGCCGATAATGCCGTTCACTTGCAGGCCGGCCCTGAGGGCATGTCCTGCCTTGTCGTATTCCTCCCGTGCATGCATCGGTCCGATGACCGGTGTCAGGGCGTATGAGTAGCCCAATGCAAACACCAGTACGAGAATCATGACCTGGTTGACAAAACCTGCAGCCGCCAGCGAGTGTGCACTGAAGCGTCCCACCATGATGGTATCTGCCAGCCCCTGTATGATGCTTCCCAATTGTCCGATGATAATCGGTATACCTAAAACAAGCAGTGCGCGTATGTGTCTGCCGTATGAAATGATGTTGTCTGTAGGTTTCATGATGATATGCCGTTATACGGTCGCAAAGATAGGCTTTTCTTGATAATTGGGCAAATACAATGTCCCGCCCGCCTTTTTATTCTAAAATGTAACATGGCGGAAAGTATAGATTACATGTCGGAAAATGGTTTGGAAAAAGAAATGTTTATTTTGCATTGCGTAAATTAACTTAAAAATGATATTATGGAAAGAATCTTGGAAAAAGTACCGTTAAGAGAAAAAATCGGTTATTCTCTGGGCGATGCTGCGGCTAATCTGGTGTTCCAGATGATGATGATTTATCAGCTGAAGTTCTATACGGATGTATTCGGACTTGAAGGAGCAATTGCCGGCACCGTACTTCTTGTGGCACGTATAATCGATGCTTTTGTAGACCCGGCTGCGGGTATCCTTTCGGACAAGACCAATACGAAATGGGGAAAGTTCCGTCCTTGGGTAATCTGGACAGCCTTGCCTTTTATGGTATTCTATGTATTGGCATTTTACAATCCCGGCATAGAGGATAAAGGGCTTGTCGCATTTTATGCAGGTGTGTCGTATGTGCTGCTTATGTCCATGTATTCTTTTAATAATACTCCTTATAGTTCTTTAGGAGGAGTGATGACAGGTGATATCAAGGAGCGCACAAGCATTACTTCCATCCGTTTCATTGCCGCTACGGTGGCACAATTTGTGGTACAAGGGCTGACACTTCCGTTGGTGCATAAGTTCGGTCGCGGTTCCGGTGCCGATGACGCCCACGGATGGTTGGTTACCATTGTCTTGTTTGCCATTGTCGGTTTCGTGTTCCTGGTTGTGTCCGGCTTTTCGGCTCAGGAGCGTATTGCCCCTCCCGCCTCCCAGAAGATGGATGTGAAGAACGACTTGAAAGGATTGTTTTCGGATATATCCTGGCGTTCCATGTTTATTCTCACATTATTTGTGTTTATCACATTGGCCATGTGGGGGTCTGCCATGTGCTATTATTTTCAGAATTATGTGAATCCTCAGGCATTGGGCGAGTTTCTCGACCGTTTCGGGTTCGTAAAAGAGGAAGGCGCTGTTCTGGGAACAGGTATGCAGGTGCTGGATGCGTTCAACCTGCTGGCTACGAAAGCGGCCGATGGTACGATTGCTCCGGCGGAATCTTATTCCATAGGTCTTTCCTTATTCAATATGATAGGTGCGTTGGTACAACTTGTCGGAGTGATGACACTTTCCGGTTTTCTGGCAGGAAAGTACGGGAAAAAGTCGACTTTTATTGTTTGCTTGTCTTTGACCGCACTCTTTACAGCCGCCTTTATGCTACCGGAAAGCGATGAGATAGGTTATATTTTCATTTTAGGTATACTCAAGAGCCTGGCTTATGCGCCTACGGTGCCATTGTTGTGGGCGATGATTGCGGATGTGGCGGACCACATGGAATACGTGAACCGCCGCCGTGCCACCGGACTCTGTTTCTCAGGTGTTGTCTTTGCCTTGAAAGCCGGCTTGGGTGTTGGAGGAGCGATTGCCGGTGGTGTGCTCTCATGTTTCGGCTATGTGAATGACGCTGCCTATATACAGTCTTCAGAGACCTTGTTCGGCATCCGTCTTGCCTCCAGTATCATACCGGCGATTACATTCGGTATAGGGGTGGCAGCCTTGTTCTTTTATCCTATATCCAAGGCGATGAATGAAAAGATGCAGAAAGAATTGGCTAAAAGACGTGAAAGAGAAAATATGATTGATGATTAATATAAAAGGTATATGTATATAAATAAAGTTGTATGTGTTGGCCTTGCCGGTCTGTTGTCGTTCACGGCGGTATATGCCGGTGAGGAAGACTTCATGCGTGAGGCATTTTCCGACAAGTTTCTGATTGGAACAGCTTTGAATGTCAAGCAAATAAGAAGCCGTAATCGGAATTTGCAGAATTTGATTGGCAGGCAGTTCAGTGCAGTTGTGGCTGAAAATTGTATGAAAGGCGAGGTTGTGCAACCTAAGGAGGGCGTTTTCAACTTTAAGGATGGTGACCTCTTGTGTGAACTGGCGGAAAGAAATGCCCAGGTCGTGACCGGACATTGTCTGATATGGCATTCCCAACCACCCAAATGGATGTTTACGGATAAGGAGGGTAATACTGTAAGTCGTGAAGTGCTGATAGAACGGATGAAGGCACATATCTATGCCGTGGCCGGGCATTTTAAGGGACGTGTGAAAGGTTGGGATGTTGTGAATGAGGCTATTCTGGATAACGGTAAGTTCCGCGAGTCGGAATATTATCGTATCATCGGACCTGAGTTTATCCGTTTGGCTTTCCAATTTGCCCATGAGGCGGACCCGGATGCGGAACTGTATTACAATGATTACAGTATGGACCGTCCCGGTAAGCGTGATGCTGTGGTTCGTCTTATACGCGACCTGAAAGCACATGGTTGCCGTATTGATGCTGTAGGTATGCAGTCGCATGTGGCTTTTGATACGCCGCTTGATGAGTATGAGAAAAGTATAGAGGCTTTTGCCGCTGAGGGAGTCAAGGTGATGGTGACAGAATTAGACCTGAGCGTTCTGCCATGGCCTAAAGGCAATTTCGGTGCGGCAGTGGAAACCAACTTTACTTATAATGATTCGTTGAATCCTTACCGCAAGGGGTTGTCGAAAGAAAAAGAGAAAGAACAAACCGATTTCTATACCCGTTTGTTTGATATCTATCTTCGTCACAGCAAGGATATTACCCGTGTGACGTTTTGGGGTGTGACCGACGGGGATTCCTGGAAGAACAATTGGCCTGTACATGGCCGTACGGATTACCCGTTGGCATTTGACCGTAAGATGCAAGCCAAGCCTTTTGTGAAAGAAATCATCAAAATGGCAAAATCAGGGAAATATGAATGAAACAGAGAGAAGAAATGAATTTGAATAACATGAAATAACATAAAGATATGAAAAAAAGATATTTAATTCCAGATGATTATATGGCAGACCCGTCGGTGCATGTGTTCGACGGAAAGGTATATATTTATCCTTCGCATGATTTTGAAAGCGGTATTCCGGAAGATGACTGGGGAGCTCACTTCGACATGAGGGATTATCATGTGTTCTCGCTTGATGATGTGATGGAGGGTGAGGTGACGGACCATGGCAGGGTGCTTGACAAAACAGATGTACCCTGGGTGAAGCGCCAGATGTGGGATTGCGACTGTTGTGAGAAAAACGGAAAATATTATCTGTATTTTCCGGCTAAGGACAAAACGGATATTTTCCGTATAGGAGTGGCGGTCAGTGATACGCCTTACGGGCCTTTTGTGCCGGAAGCCGACCCTATCCGCGGCAGCTATTCCATAGACCCTGCGGTGTTTAAAGACGATGACGGTGAGGTGTATATCTATTTCGGAGGGCTGATGGGCGGACAACTTCAGCGTTATAAAGACAACAGTGCCTTGGAATGGGCTGAATTTCCTGCGGATGACGAGCCGGCTATTCCGTCGCGCATCGTCCGTTTGTCTGAGGATATGAAACAATTTGCGGAAGAACCCCGTCCGATTGTGATTTTAGACGAAACGGGAAAACCGATTACAGCAGGTGACCATGACCGTCGTTTTTTTGAGGCTTCATGGATGCACAAATACAATGGCAAGTATTATTTCTCTTATTCAACCGGAGACACCCACCGTTTGTGTTATGCCATAGGCGATAACCCTTACGGACCTTTTACTTATCAGGGGGTCATTCTCACTCCTGTGGTAGGATGGACTACCCATCATTGTATTGTGGAATATAAAGGAAAGTGGTATCTGTTCCATCATGACAGTGTTCCTTCTGGCGGACGCACGTGGTTGCGTAGTTTGAAAGTATGTGAGTTACATTATGACGGAGAGGGCCATATTCAAACCATCTCTGGTACCGAGGAAGAATAATTGTATGGGAAGACTGTTGTTTTGTCTTTTCTTTTGTGGCCTTTTCTTTGTTTCCGCATCAGCGGAAGACGGGCACCGGTTATGGCTTCGTATGGATATGAATGTTGTAAAAGCTGATGTCCGTCTGGAAAAAGGTACCCGCCGGACGGCTACAATGGAAATCGCGGTGCAGGAACTAAAAGACTATTGGAAAGGAGTGCCGGTCCGGTTACGCATAACTTCCGGTGCCCCTTCCGGTGGTGGTTTTACCATAAATCGTTCGGAGAACGAAATTATATTGTCTTCTGCATCCGATGTAGGAGTGCTTTATGGCGTATATGCCATGTTGCGTATGCAACAGGCCGGCAGAGATATTCCCGTGGGAGTGAATCTGACGGAGCGACCTTCGTATGATTTGCGTATATTGAATCATTGGGATAATCCGGACGGAACGGTGGAGCGTGGTTATGCGGGCCGTTCCATCTGGAAATGGGATGAACTGCCCCGAAAAATATCCCCTATATATAATATGTACGCGCGCGCGAATGCTTCGGTGGGTATTAATGGGGTTGTATTGAACAACGTGAATGCCAAACCCATGATGCTGTCTGAGGATATGTTGAAAAAGGTTGCTGCCATAGCCGATGTGTTGCGCCCCTATGGTATCCGTGTGTTTCTGTCTGTTAACTTTGCATCTCCAAAGGCTTTGGGGAAACTTGCGTCGGCAGACCCGTTGCGGATGGATGTACGGAAGTGGTGGCAAAAGAAAGTAGATGAGATTTACGGTCTGATTCCCGATTTCGGAGGTTTTCTGGTGAAAGCAAATAGTGAAGGGGAACCGGGTCCGCAAGATTACGGGCGGACACATGTGGACGGAGCCAATATGCTGGCGGATGTTTTGTCGCCGCATGGTGGACTGGTGATGTGGCGGGCTTTTGTCTATAGTGCCAACAATACGGACCGTGCCTGCCAGGCTTATGAAGAATTTGTGCCTTTTGACGGGCAATTCCGTGACAATGTCCTTTTGCAGGTGAAGAACGGTCCGATAGATTTCCAGCCCCGTGAGCCTTTCAGTCCGTTGTTCGGTGCCATGAAGCATACACAGCTTGTACCGGAGTTACAAATTACACAAGAATATCTGGGAGAATCCATTCATACAGTTTTTCTTCCGGTCATGTGGAAGGATTGTTTGGATACCGACACTTACCGTTGTGGTAACATGACGGTGGGAGAGGTTACACAGTGTAAGGTTTCGGATTCTTCAGTAACTGCAATAGCCGGTGTGGCTAATATCGGTGATGTGGAAAATTGGACAGGCAATGATATGGCACAAGCCAATTGGTATGGTTTCGGAAGGGTCTGTTGGGATACGGAGATGACTTCGGCTCAG
This sequence comes from uncultured Paraprevotella sp., assembly GCA_900548345.1. Lineage (GTDB taxonomy): Bacteria > Bacteroidota > Bacteroidia > Bacteroidales > Bacteroidaceae > Paraprevotella. The sequence goes on from URKA01000002.1 coordinate 39,769, forward strand.
ATTGCCGAAGAGTTCCTGATGCAGACATTTTCGTGTGATTCGGATTTTGTGTGTCCCATGCGTCAGTTGTTGCTGCGTTCATGGTCGGCTGCTGTAGACTATATGATGCCGCTCGGCCTTCATCATATCTTTGCGTTCGGGCATCATTACGGGCCGGAACCGTGGTGTGCCCCGGAGGGAGCGCGTGAAGACTGGTTGCCCCGTTATTATCATCGGGCCGATTCGGTAGGATTGGGATTCGACCGTTCTCCGTCAGGGTCCAATGCATCCGGGCAATATTGTGAACCGCTGTCTACCGTATATGGAACCTTGGATCTATGTCCGGACGAATATCTGTTATGGTTCCACCATGTACCTTGGAACTATACAATGAGAAACGGACTTACGATGTGGGACAATCTGTGTTATGCTTACGACCGTGGTGTGAAACAGGCTATGGAGTTTGTGGAAACCTGGAAGACCGTGGCACCGTATGTGGATGCCGAACGTCATGCGAGACAGTTGCGACGTTTTGAACGTCAGGCTATGGATGCCGTGTGGTGGAGGGATGCGGTTCTTCTATATTTCCAACGTTATTCCGGATGTTCCTTTCCTGCGGATAGTCCGAAGCCTGTTCATTCGCTTGAAGAGTTGATGAATTTTAAATTACTTATGGATAATTATACTGCAGCAGACATGGATTTATTGCCGTAGAGTATCTTTTTGTGTTTTTTTATAAAAATGAAACAAATCAAAAGGTATCTGATACATTATAAAAAAGGTATATGATGGTTTTACCATAATTTAGTGCCGGATTTAAAAATAAGATAATAAACCAAAAGAATCTAATATATGAGTTTGAAAAGAAGCCTAAAAAAGAAAGTTCCGTTCTGGACGTGTATGTCATTGTGCGCCGTGGGATGTTTCTGCTCATGCAATGATGGATACAATCTGATGGATGAAGATCCTGCATGGTTGGGCAGTAGTATTTACGATTATCTGAAGAATGACGGGCATTATACCAATGTCGTGAGGATGATTGATGATTTGGGGTATGCCAATGTATTGGCGAAGACCGGAAGCAAAACTTTATTTGTTGCTGATGATGATGCTTTTGCTCGTTTTTATACATCGCGAAAATGGGGCGTCGGAAGATATGAAGATTTGTCTGTGGCTCAAAAGAAGATGTTGTTGTATGGAGCGATGATTAATAATGCCTGTCAGGTTGCTTACCTTTCGAGTTCGGCGGGGCCGGTAGAAGGGGATTGTATGCGTCGCATGACTTCGGCATCGGCTTATGATTCCGTACCATATCTGAAAGTTGAAGATATGCCCGGTACTCCTTATTGGGATTATTACCGGAAAAATAGCAAGAATATATATTGTTTGTCTGACAAGACAGTTCCTCCGATGATACATTTCATAGAGGCTTTTCTTCAAAATCGGGAAATAACCAATGAAGACTGCAATTTCCTTTATAATTATGAGACGCAGCGTAAGTCTGGCGATGCGAATGTGAATGGGGTGATGATGGTTGAGCAGAATATCCGTTGTGCAAATGGGTTTGTACATAAAATGGGGGAAGTCATGACTCCGTTGCCTAATATGGCGGATTTAATCAGTACCATGCCGCGTACGCAAATGTATGCTAAACTGCTGAATCGCTTTTGTGCACCATATTATGATGAGAATACCACAAAGGAATTTAATGCTTTGTATGGTATGACTGTAGATTCCGTATTCCAGAAACGGTATTTTTCGGAGCGTTCTCAAAATGGGACTCCGCTGATTCTGACACCGGAGGAAGAGTCTGTACCGGCAAAATTGAAGTTTGATCCGGGATGGAATGCTTTTTACTCGGAGATGAGTGCCTCAACGGCTACTAATGTAGCTTTACAGGAAAATATGGGAGTGATGCTGGTGCCTACGGATGAAGCGCTTACCCGTTATTGGGAAGAAGGAGCCGGAAAGGTCTTGAAAGATAAATATGGAACTTGGGAAAATGTTCCGGACAATGTCGTGGCAGAATTGCTCAATGTGAATATGTTGAATTCATTTGTCAATTCCGTGCCCAGTAAATTCTATTCAGTATTAAATGATGCCAATGATGCATTAGGGCTTTCTGTTGATGCTGTGGATAGTGTATTTATGGCATGTAATGGTGCGGTTTATATGACCAATAAAGTCTTTAATCCGGTTTCTTATGTGTCGGTATCTTTTCCTGCATTGGTCAATGAAAGTATGAATATCATGTATTGGGCGATTAAGGAACTGGATTATAACATTTATCTTAATTCTCAGAATTCGTATTACAGTTTCTTCATTCCTACCAACAAGGCCTTATTGGAATATGTGGACCCGTGTTCTTATGGTAAGGAGTCTACACAACTGTTCCGTTTCCATTATGATGCTTCCAAGCAGTTGGATGCAGATAAGGTATGGGCTTCTATCTGGAAATACGACCCGGTGAATGAGGTGGTGGGCGACTCTATCGGTGAGGCCAATTATACTCAGATAATCAATCGTCTGAAAGATGTTTTGGATAATCATATCGTGGTTGGCAATGTAGAGGATGGAAATACCTATTATCCGACGAAAGGTGGCAATATTCTTCGGGTGGAGAATGCCGGTGCCGGTGAGAATGGAATGAAAGTAATGGGTGGTTGGCAGATAGAACAGGGACGGTCTGTACCGGTTTCTCTTGTTTATGACCAGTCGAGGGAAGGTAACGGCAAATCGTATATTCTTGACGGGATGCCTTTGTTGACTTCGCGTAAATCTGTGGCCGACATTCTTCGGGAACATGAGGAGTTTTCCGAGTTTCTCGGATTGCTTGAGGGTACACCTTATTTGGTGAACAAATATATAATCGGAACAGATGAACATGGTTGTCCCAGCGAGAATATCAATCTGTTCAATACATTTAATTATACGGTATATGTGCCTACGAATGAATCAATCCGTTCTTTGCAGAAAACCGGGGAATTGCCTACTTGGGAGCAGGTTGAATTTGAAGAGGATGAAGAAGTTCGAGATAGTCTGGCTAACGAAATCAACCAGTTTGTCAAATATCATATTCAGGACAATGCACTTTATATCGGACAGAAACCGGTGAAAAAAACGAATTATGAGACGGCGGCTTATGTGATAGATGAGAAATCAAATACGCTTTCTTATTTAAAGGTGGAGGCAGAGTTGACTTCTGATGGCATAACAATAAAAGATATGGCAGACCCGGAAAATGAAAAGCATGTTGTAAAGACTGGCGGCTTATACAATTTGATGGCTCGTGAGTATCAATATGGAGAAGCGGATGCGATGGCTGCATCTACTCTTTACACTTCGTCTTCTGCAGTGGTACATCTGATAGATGGTGCCTTGTCTTGGAGGAAAAAGAGTGATGAATAAGTATTTGTGGAATTATTTAAAATCAAACTGAATGAAAAACATATATCGTCATATCTTGTCAGGTATGTTTGTTGCGATGCCTTTGGCTGTTTTTGCACAGGCTCCCGGAACAATGATCAGCGGAACCGTATCCGATGAAATAGAACCCCTGATGATGGTGAATGTCGTTGAAATTGATGCGGCTAACCGAATTGTGGCCCATGCTGTGACAGATATTAACGGAAACTTCTCTTTCCGTATCAAAGACCCAAAGAATAGAATCAAGGTGTCATACGTGGGATATACCACACAGATTATACCAATAAAAGGAGTACGTTATAATATCCGTCTGGAGAATAAAATGCAGTTAAAGGAGGTGGTCGTCAAGCAGAAGAAAGTAGTGCAAAACGGAGGCTTGCCGATTCCTGAACGGGAGTTGTCCGTGGCTCATCAGAGCATCGATGCCAAAGAGTTTGAAGGATTTGGCATTACCTCTATTGATGAAGCGTTACAGGGGCGAATCTCCGGTCTTGATATCGTCTTTAATTCCGGAAACTTAGGTTCCGGAACGAGTATGCGCCTTCGTGGTGTGAGTTCGATAAACGGGAACACGCAACCTTTGATTGTGGTGGACGGTAATATTTTCGAAGGCGATTACCAGTCTGGCTTTGATTTTGCAACTGCCACGGAAGAGCAATATTCGGAGTTGTTGAATGTGAATCCGGATGATATTGCCAGTATCAGTGTATTGAAAGATGCCGCAGGAACGGCTATTTACGGTTCACAGGGTGCGAACGGTGTAATTGAAATCAAGACCAAACGCGGTACCAGAGGTAAAACACGCGTTACTTATTCTTATGCAGCTACCATGACCTATCAGCCCAAAGGCATGCGTTTGCTTAACGGTGACCAATATACAATGTTGATGAAGGAGGCTTACTTTAATCCCACGATGAATGATGCAGCGTCGGATATTAGAGAGTTTAGTTATGATCCTTCATACTCTGAATATGAGATGTATAATAACAACACCGATTGGGTGGATGAGATAACGAAACTGGGATGGTTGCAGAAACATAATGTGACGATATCAGGTGGTGGTGAAAAAGCCACATTCCGTATTTCTGCGGGTTATGACCACCAGACAGGAACGGTTATTGCACAAGAATTAGACCGTTTTACGACACGTGTGGCTTTGGATTATTTTGTAAGCGACCGTATAAAGATTGTCAGCAATTTCAATTTGTCTTATACGGATAATCAAAAAAACTACAGTGATTTATTGGCTATCGCTTATAAAAAGATGCCAAACTTGTCCGTTTATCAGCAGGATGCGTCAGGTAACAATCTGGCTGCTTATTATCACATGCAGCCTAATTGTCATGCTACATTCCGTCAGAAAGATGACCAGTTCACTTTGCCTAATCCTGTAGCTTTGGCTTATGAGGCAACCAACGAACAGGCTAATTATGTGATTCAACCGGAATTTCAGTTGCATTACAATCTGTTGGGAGTGGATGATACGAAAACTCAGTTGAAATATGAAGGTAAGGTATTGTTCAACATTCAGAACGTATATGACGATACGTTCTATCCTTCCAGTCTTGTGACAGCCGGATGGGCGGACAAGTCGAATAATAAGTCAACGGCAAAGGCGCATAAGAGCCGTGCCATTACAACGACCCATCGTCTGACATTTATACCGCATTTCAAGAATGAGGACCATTCGTTGCTGGCTATGGCTCAGTTCCAGTTGACGGACGGAAGTTCGAAGTCGCAATATAATGAGGTTTATAACTTACCGACTGGTAATATCAGTTCTGCTACAGCCGATGGTCTGATATCGAAAATGAACACCGGTGCAGGGCAATGGCGTAGTGTATATCTGACTTTCTCGGCACATTATGCTTATAAAGGACGGTACATAGCAGACTTCTCGGTACGTAGAGACGGTGTGACGAAATTCGGTAATAACAATCGTTGGGGAAACTTTCCTGCTTTCTCCCTTCGTTGGAATGTAGTGGACGAACCTTGGATGAAAGGTACATCGAAGTGGTTATCCATGTTGTCTGTTCGTCCGGGATGGGGACGTGCCGGTAATCAGCCGGGTGCGGAATACCTTTTCTTCTCAAAATATGCTACGACAACGGCTTATAATGGAAACGCGGCTATTGCACCTGCAAATATTCGACTTTCAAACTTACAATGGGAGCAGAAAGAAACGTGGAATCTTGGCTTTGATTTAGGATTTTGGGATAATCGCATTACAGCGGATATCAATATCTATACCCAGAAAACTTCCGAATTGCTGATGAACAAACAGGCCATACCTTCTTCTTCCGGTTTCTCTACCTTGGAAGTTATCAACGGAGGAGACATGCGTAATAATGGCTGGGAGTTTAATATCAACGGTCGGCAACTGATAAAAGTAGGGAAGTTCTCTGCAGACTTTAATGTGACTTTCGCTAATAACAAGAATGAGATTACCAAAATGGACCCTACGACATTGGATAACATCAATGGCGATTTTGATAATAAGAATGGTAGTTATCTGACACGTGTTCAGTTGAACAATCCGTTTGGAGCTATATATGGCTTCCGTTATAAAGGAGTGTATCAGTATAGCGATTATACAGAAAACGAGGTAGCGGGAGTGAGTGGACCTAATGCACCGGTTGCCCGTGATGCATCAGGTAACGTCATCCGTGACAAGAATGGTTTGACCGTACCGATGGTTTTCGGTTATGACAATACTACCGGCACCTATCTCTATGAGTTCAAAGGCGGTGACGCCATCTATGAGGATGTCAACCATGATGGTAATATTAATGAGCTGGATATTGTGTATTTAGGTTCATCTTTGCCTAAAGTTACGGGCGGATGGGGATTCAAATTGAATTATGGCCGTTGGGCCTTGAACCTCCAGTTCAATTTCCGTGTGGGCAATAAGATTATCAACAGGGCACGCATGAATGCTGAGTCTATGTACAATAACAACAACCAGTCGGCAGCAGTGAACTGGCGCTGGCGTGTGGAGGGCCAGGAAACTGAAATACCGCGTGCACTCTACAATGTCGGATACAACTGGTTGGGTAGCGACCGTTTTGTCGAGAAAGGAGATTTCATGCGTTTGAATTTTGCACAAATCTCTTATTCTGTCAATCCGAAAAAGTTAAAGAAGATAGGCTTGGAGAGTTTAAGCATATTTCTTAATGCCAGCAACTTATTCTGTCTGACCAACTATTCGGGTGCGGATCCGGAAGTCGGTTACGGAAGTTATGGTGTGACGGCAGACGATGCGAAAACTCCTCGTTCGCGCCAGGTAACAGCCCGCGTGATGGTGGGATTCTGATGATATACAAGTTACGAATTTCAAAATACGAGTTATGAAAGTTCATATAAATAAATATTTGTCGGGAGTGTTGGCGACAGCATTATTGATTCCCTCGTTGACCTCTTGTGATGATTTTCTGGAAATACTTCCGCTGAACGAGGTTGTATTGGAGAATTATTGGACGGAAAAGGATGATGTAACCAGTGTGGTCAATTCTTGTTATTCACAGTTGTCATCCGGAAACTGTCTGAAACGTATGATGGTATGGGGAGAATTGCGTTCTGACAACCTTACGACCGGAGGTAACAACAATTATGATGTTCAACAGATTGTGAAAGAAAATCTGTTGGAGACGAACGGTTTCACCACATGGATTGATTTTTATCAATGTATTAACCGTTGCAATACGGTGATGCATTATGCCCCTTCGGTTTGTGAAAAGGACCCGAATTATACGGAAGCTGAATTAAAAGCCAATATCGCAGAAGTTACGGCGTTGCGTGCCCTGTGCTATTTTTATTTGATTCGTACGTTCCGTGATGTTCCTTATGTGACAGAGCCTTCCATCGACGATGGGACGGAGTATAAGATACCGGTTACAGGCTTTGATGAGATTCTTGGCAATATCATCAATGATTTGGAGCGTGTGAAAGATGATGCCGTCCGTTCTTATGGTGAGGATAGTGAGGAAAATACCACACGTATTACTCGTTGGAGCATTTATGCCATGTTGGCAGACATGTATTTATGGAAAGGAGAATATCAGCGTTGTATTGAATATTGCGATAGGATTATCGATTATAAGATTAAAGAATACAATGAGATGATAGAAGAGGAGAGTTCTCCCATCGTGGAACTTTATGGCCGTTATCCTCTTATTTCCGAATGCCCGAACAATTCATCTTATGCCGGAACCGCATATACTCAGATTTTCGGGGAAGGCAATTCCTTCGAAAGCCTTTTTGAATTAGGGTTCAGTAGTTCATCCACTTCAGTAAAGAATGAAATGGTTGCGGATTTCTTTGAGAATGCCGAGAATGGAATGGCCGGTCAGTTCTCAGCTCCAACCTATTTGTTTTCGGAAGCATATAGTGGGAATAATGATTATTTCAGTAAGACGGACTGCCGTTATCTGGAAAATATGGAGGAAGTTGCTTCGAGGGTAGATATTTGCAAATATATTCGTACATCCGTTCGTTTCAAGACATCTACAACGACCGGAAGTATGCCCTCTGTGATAACTTCCACATTAAGCCGTAATACAGCCAATTGGATTATTTACCGTTTGACGGATATCATGCTGATGCGTGCCGAGGCAGAAGTGGAGCTTGCCGGTAATGTGGCCGAGGGAAGCGTATTGTCAGAAGAGCAGATTGCGCATTACCGTTCAGCTTTTTCCAGTGTGATTGCTGTTTGGAAACGGGCTAACAATAAACGTGAGTCAACAAAAGACACTTTGGTGTTTGAGGATTATGCCATTTCGCGGACGGCAATGGAAGATTTGGTAATGGATGAACGTCAGCGGGAATTGATGTTTGAAGGTAAGCGTTGGTTCGACTTTGTGCGTTTGTGCCGTCGTGAGGGAAACAATGTACGTATGATAGAAAAAGTATTGCCGAAGTTCAAAGAGAATACGGCTGCAATCCGTATTCGCCTTTCCGCTACCGATGCCCTTTATTTCCCGTATAACCGGACTGAAATAAAGTCAAATCCATATATAGTGCAGAATCCGGCGTATGACAATGATAAAATCTCTAAAGAATAAAGTACTATGAAAAGACTGAATAAAATACTGTTGAATTGGATATGTGCACTGGTATTTGTGCCGGTGTTTACGACCTCATGTTCTGATGAACCTCTTGCGGAGAACTATTATACGTTTACAGGAGAGATGGTGTCGGACTATTTGCAGAACCGTAATGAGCAGTTCAGTGATTTTATTGCGATATTGCAGCGTTCGGGCATGTACGGCATGATGGCTACTTATGGAACATATACTTGTCTTGCTCCGACAAATGAAGCTATTGGGGCATATTTGCATCAACGCGGTTTGCAAAGTATCGACCAACTCCAGAAACAGGATTGCGATACGATAGCATGGAATCATATCATCAAACACGCCTATTTTACGACCGACTTGACGGACGGTAATATACCGGATGCCAATATGAATGAGCGATACCTGACGTTCTCCTGTGATTCGAATGCAACGGACGGAAACAATGTGGCTTATTATATTAATAAGGTGTCCCAGATTATTGTGCGTGACGACTCTGTTGAAAACGGAGTGGTGCATACGATAGACCATGTGATAGTTCCCAACTCCGATTTTCTTCCGGAAAGGATGCAGGAAGATGAAAATATCAAACTCTTCAATGCAGCCCTGCAGCTTACCGGTTTGAGAGACTCTTTGTATGAGTATATCGATGAAAAGTATCATTGTGGTGAAGACTCGGTGAACAAGGGTATGAATATCACTACCGGAGGCGGCTCTTATAAGGCATATTATGTAGGTACAAGAATGAAGAGGTATACGGCATTTGTCGAACGGGACGAAGTGTATGCGGCTCATGGAATTTATAATATGGACGATTTGAAGGCATACGCAAAGGGGATATATGACCGTGTGTATCCGGAAGACGCCAATTTGTATGATGGTGACCCGACCCACCGGAAGAATCCTTTGAATCGTTTTGTCGCCTACCATTTATTGCCTTATTATGGGGCATATAACGACTGGACGGTTTACGGGGAAGTGAAGACCACTTGTGCGCTGACTGATTTGATAGACTGTACAGACTGGTACACCACTCTTATGCCGGGAACGGTAATGAAAATGAGTACGCCGAACGAAGGGCTTTTCATTAACCGTAAGGGAGTGGCCAACCGGTATACGGTACGTGGCATCAAGGTCTATTCACCATCAGAAGTGAAAGATGTCGACCAGCAGGCTTTGAATGGAATCTATCATTATATCGATGACATATTGACTTACAATGTGGAAACAAGAGATGTCGTATTCAATGACCGTATTCGCATCAATGCCGTAACCCTTTCTCCGGAATTCATGAACTGCGGGGCGCGTGGAAATATGAATAACGCTACGGGCTTTAAAGTAATTGAAGGATGGGATTTTCATGGAAATACTCCCACATTGACTTTGCGTCAGCGTTCGTCCTGGATGGTGACTTATGCCGATTGTGTGGATTTGAAAGGACAGTTTGACATTACATTCCAGTTGCCTCCTGTGCCGGAAAACACCTACGAGGTGCGTTTTGCATACGGATGGGGTGATATGCGAGGTGTGGTACAGATTTATTTCGGAACAGACCCGAATCTTCTTATTCCGATGGGTATTCCTATTGATTTGCGTATATGGCCTACTGACCCTTCCATCGGATGGATTGCCGATACTGGGGATGAGGATACCGACCGTGCCATCGATAAAGCCATGCACAACCGTGGTTACATGAAAGACATGGACTCATGGCAACAGGGTGGGGTGAACAATCTGCGTGCACAGCCCATGAAGTTGCGTAAGATTCTGACCACCCAGACCATGAAGCCGACAGAAACTTATTATGTGCGTGTGAAGTTGGTGATTGACAATCCCGAAGCGGAGTTCCCCATCAACTATTTTGAATTATGTCCGAAGAGTATATATGCCGGTGCAACGGCGGAAGATACCCATTAAATGGAGATTGATTAAAGATGAATGACGACTTAACAGTTACGTATTATGAGATTAGATAATATATATAAGATAACAGCGGTATGTGCTGTGGCATTCTCGGCAATGGGTTGCTCCGACACATGGGATGAACATTATGGTGAAGAGAACCGTATAGTATCCAATCAGTCTCTTTTGCAATTGGTTGAAGCTGACGGCAGATTGGGAGATTTCTTGAAAGTATTGAAAAGCACTCATGTTTTCAGTAATAATAAACCCACCTCGGTGACTTATGCCGATTTATTGGCAAGCGACCAGACGTTTACGGTCTGGGCTCCGTTAGACGGAACGTTCAACGTAGATTCTCTGTTGCAGGAATGCCAGACGGTTTCCGGTGATTCCATGTGCAGCCAGCATTTCATACAGAATCATATCGCTCATTATCGTTTTTCGACAGAGAATGCCAGCCAGCAACGCATACAGATGCTCAACAGTAAGTGGCTGGATTGGAACAGCGGTAAACTCGGTCCGGTTTCAACCCAAGGAAATGGTGTAGAGACTCCGGCCCAGAACGGAATACTTCATTTGCTTTCCCGTGAAGTACCGTACTCCTACAATATTTATGAGGGAGTGACTTCTTTGCCAGAGTTTTCAGGCATCGGTTCATTCTTTAAAGGATACGAGAAACAAGAGTTGGATGAAAATGCCAGTATTCAGTGTGGTATTGAGGATGGTATGAAAATATATTCAGACTCAGTCATGCGCAGGTACAACATCCTTTTTTATCAGTTTGAACGGATACAAGATGAGGACAGTACCTATATTATGCTGCTGCCGGATGCGGCACTTTGGAATCAAGTGAGTGCGGAAGCTAAAAGTTATTTCAATTACGGTAACGTACAGAAAGCGGATTCTTTGCAGAACTACTGGGCGCACGTATCGCTCATCCGCGACCTTGTATATAATAGGAATGTAGGATGCCGCTCCATGAAAGATTCCGTATGGTCCACTTCCTATTCACCTTATGACAAAGAACGCCGTCATTTGTATTACGAGCCCTTGAAATCCGGAGGTATATTCTCGTCAACCTATGTGAAAGACTCGATAGATTGCAGTAACGGAAAGATATACCGGTTGCATAGCTGGCCTTTTACAGCGGAGCAGATTTATTTCTATCCGGTAAAGGTGGAAGCTGAGAATACGACTCAGATTTTGGATTATAAGGATTGTACTTATTCATTTCGTGAAGCCGCAGCCGATAGTATCTCGGAAGGATACCTTGATATACTGCAAAAGACCAGTTCTTCCAACTGGACTGTTGATTTCCGTGCTCCGAACGTGCTTTCCGGAACCTATGACATCTGTGCGGTTATTTTGCCAAAGACTGTAGCCAATCCCAATTCACGCGATTTCAAACCGAATAAGTTCAAGGCCGCATTGACCTATGAAACGGTGGACGGGGAGAAGAAAACAGAAGTCTTCGATACGGAACTGAAGAACGATCCTCATAAGGTGGATACCGTAGTAATCGGACGATTCAATATCCCTGTGACCAGTTATGCGCAGACGGAAGCCAAAGTCAGTCTGCAGATACAATGCAGCATAGGACGCCGCGAGACAAACTATTCCCGCGAGATGCTTCTCGACTGTTTATATTTCAAACCTGTTAGAAAAGAAGAGTAATATCATGAAACATATAATTTCGACATTGTGTATGATGACCGTCCTCAGCGTGCCTGTAGCCGGTCAGGAAGCGCAAGACTCCTTGCTTGCTGTGAACAAGGAAAAGACCTCGAATCTTCCGATGCGTGAGATTAAAGGACGTGTGCTGGACGGGGCTACCGGATTGCCTGTGGTTGGTGTCGGTATTTCTGCCTACAATGATGCCCGTTATGCGGCCATGACCGATGAGTCAGGAATGTATGTCATTGTAGTTCCGGTTTATGTGACTTCACTCGATATGCGTGCCGACGGATATAACCGTCAGCAAATCAGTGTGGGAAATGGAACCCACGCCGTGGATGCCGTGCTCTATGCCGATACGTTTGATGAAATGTATGCAGCTTCCACTTCGGCAGTGCGTAAGAAAACCATGATGGTGGATTACAACAACAACGATTTGAGCGTTGACCGTCAGTTGCAGGAAGGTCTTGGAGGCGATGTCCGCATGGTCAGCCGTGGCGGTGTGCCTGCAGTAGGAGTGAGCATGTTTATGAACGGTTTGAATTCATTGAACATCAATGCACAACCCTTGGTGGTTATCGATGGAGTGATTCAGGATATGCAGTTGTCCCGTCCTTCGTTGCACGACGGCTTTTTCAACAATTTGTTGGGTAACATCATGGTTGAGGACATTGAGAAAGTCAGTGTACTGAAAAACGGTACTGCCATTTACGGTGCAAAGGGTGCCAACGGTGTGATTCTGATTGAGACCAAGCGCAACAAGAGTATGGCCACTAAGATAGATGTGTCTGTAGGAGGAAGCTATGAGTTGTTGCCCAAGACAGTGGACATGATGAACAGCAACCAGTATCGCATCTATGCATCCGAACTGATAGGTACAACCGGAACGAAGAACAACAGCTTCAAGTTCCTGAATAGCAATCCGAATTATTATTACTACCGCATGTACCACAATGATACGGATTGGCAGTCTCATGCTTATGATGAAGCTTTCACGCAGAACTACAGCATTAATGTGCAGGGTGGGGATGATGTGGCCAACTACAATCTTTCGGTGGGTTATGCTTCTGCAGATGCCACATTGAAGAGCAATTCATATTCCCGTTTCAACCTGCGTTTGAATTCCGACATCTCATTGATGCAGAATCTGAGTGTACGTTTCGATGCAGCCTACAGTGACGTGACCCGTGACATGCGTGATGACGGCGTGCCTGCCGATTTGGAGAAAGGTGTTATTTCCTCTCCTTCATTCCTGAGTCAGGTAAAGTCTCCTTTCCTTAGTCCTTATGCGATGGATGTATATGGCAATCCTTCTTCTTATCTGGCCGAGGCCGATGATTATCTTTCAGATGTGCTGGTAAGGGATTCGTACAAGAACTCTTTGGCCAATCCTTTGAGCATACTCGAATACGGTGACGGCAATAATAAGAATTACTTCGGAAACCGCATGATTACGCTGGCGATTACTCCCAAACTGAAACTGAAGAAGTATTGGACCATAGCCGAACATTTTGCATTCCAGTTGCTGAATACCGATGAGAACTATTATCTGCCTGTAAACGGCGTGCCCGATTATGAAGTGGAAAGCATCGGGGTGGTTCAGAACCGGGTTTCTGCGCTGGCAGGAAGGCAGATCACCATCATGAGCGACACCTATTTCGACTTCTGTCGCCGTATGAACGCCCACTATGTGGATGTACGCGGTGGTTTGCGTTATTTGCGCAATACGTATCAGTTGAATATACAGACAGGATACAATTCCGGTAATGACAAGACCCCGAACATGTCGGACGGATTGCTTTACAAGTCCACCGACGGAGCAGAGGACAAGGATATAGATATGAACTACTATCTTACGGGTAACTATAATTTCCGTGAACGTTATTACTTGTCGGCAGGATTGAGTATGAACGGCAGTTCCAAGTTCGGTACCGATGCGCCCGATGCGGTCAAAATCGGTAATTATGCCTGGGGATTCTTCCCGTCGGTTGAGGCTGCATGGGTGCTGACCAATGAATCCTGGATGCATTACAAAGGACTGGATTATCTGAAGTTGAATGTGGGTTTTGATATGGTGGGCAATGACAACATCGACAGCAAGGCATCCCGTACTTATTTTGTGGCTCATAAGATGAATAATGAAATCACCGGAATGACGATGGGCAATATCGGCAATACCCGCTTGCAGTGGGAGACTACGGCACGTTGGACTGCCGGTGCGGAACTGGCGGCCTTCAACAACCGTTTGCATCTTACGTTCGACTATTTCCGCTCCAACACATCAAACCTGTTATCCTTGAATGAACTTTCTTATCTCAGCGGTTTGTCCACGAATTGGGCCAATGGAGGAAAGTTGAAGAACGAAGGATTCAATGTGTCGGCACAAGTGAAGGTGCTGAGTTTGAAAGACTGGAGATGGAGCTTAGGGGCAACGGTAGGACATTATGTGAATGAAATCACCTCTCTGCCTACTTCAGGCGGTTCTTTTATCACGGAACTGTATGGGGCAAACGTGCTTTCAGCCGAAGGACTTCCTGCAGGCGTGTTCTACGGTTACAAGACTTCCGGGGTGTTTGCCACGACTGCCGAGGCCGAAGCTGCCGGACTTTATCAAGTGGATGAGAGTGGGGCCCGCACCTATTTCCGTGCCGGTGACATGCACTTTAATGACATGGACGGAAACGGCTGCATTGATGCAAAGGATATGACGGTTATCGGCGACCCCAATCCGGATATTTACGGTAACATCTTTACCAATCTCACATGGAAACGTCTGTCTCTTGATGTCGTATTCAATTATTCCTTAGGCAATGATGTATACAATTACCAGCGTAGGGTGCTGGAAAGCGGAAACAGATTCTACAACCAGACTACCGCCATGTTGGGACGTTGGACCCATGAAGGGCAGCAGACCGATATTCCGCGTATCGGCTATATGGACGCGTATGACAATTCACGTTTCTCGGACCGTTGGATTGAAGACGGTTCATACCTGAAACTCAAGAACGTGACGCTCAGTTACTCCATACCTATCCGCAGTACCTTCCTGCAAGGGATTACCGTTTGGGGGGCAGCCTACAACTTGTTGACCTTTACCAAATATTTGGGCAGTGACCCGGAAACCAGTTGTGGAAACAGCGTGTTGATGCAGGGTATAGACCGCGGTTTACTTTCGGCAGGCCGTAGTTTTGCCATCGGAGCCAAGATTAACTTATAATGAAGATGACGATGAAAAAGAATAAGATATATGCCACAGCTTTGATTTTGCTTTGTGGGGCCGGCAGTGTGTTGACTTCTTGTGTGGATACGGATTCGAGTCTTGTGGATTTCGGACCGCAGCTCAACACACCGAATGATACGATATATTCGTTTATGGGAGTGATGAACAAGATGCAGAAAATTGCAGACCGTACAGTCGTGTTGGGAGAGGTACGGGGCGATTTGGTACGCACCATGGACGCGGCAACCGTAGATTTGAAGGCCATTGCCGACTTTACGGCCACAGCCGACAACCGGTGGAATCATCCGGAAGATTATTATGCCGTGATTCAGAACTGCAACTATTTCCTGGCACATGCCGATACGACCCTCATGATACAGGGTGAGAAAATATTCTTGCCGGAGTATGCGGCCATAAAGGCTTTCCGTGCATGGACCTATCTTCAGTTGGCCATACATTACGGAAAGGTTCCTTTCTACACCGTGCCTTTGATGACGGAGGCCGAGGCCGACCCTGCATTGTATCCGCGATATGGCGTGCAGGAAATCTGTGAGTATTTCATTAAAGACCTGGCGCCTTATACCGATACCAAGTATCCGTCTTATGTAAACGAGAGCTTGTGCATCCCGGTGCGGCTGTTGTTGGGCGACCTCTGTCTTTGGGCCGGACGTTATCAGGAGGCTGCCACCTATTATCATGCTTTCCTGACCAACCGGAATGCCACGATATGGCCGGCGCAGCCTTATATCACCGCTTCGTGGACGGATGACAAGTTTGAGCATAGCCCATCGATTGTAAGGATTGTGAATCCTATTTCGTATATCCTGTTGCAAACTTCCGAATATGACGGTATTGTAAGTGAACTGGACGACATCTTCACTTCAACCACAGACAACCGTTATTATTATCAGGCAACGGCCTCTTCCGCCTTGACGGAGCTTTCCCGTTCCCAGCGTTTTGTCATGGTCGTCAACGACCCCGTCACGCTGCTTCCCGACACCATCTCTCCTCCGGAAGATATGGTTTATCTCGACCCCAACATGCAGGGCGACCTCCGTTTGTATTCTTGTCAGACCAACTGGAAAGCGAATGTGGACGGATATAATGACATGCAGCAGTCCATTCTCAAACTTGATGCACAACGTATCACGCTTTATCGTTCGGGTGCCGTATATCTGCGCATGGCCGAGGCTTACAACCGTGCAGGGTTTCCGGAGTCGGCTTTTGCCATCCTGAAGTACGGACTGTACAGGGAGGCCATCGACAAATACATCAGTCCTGAAGAGGTGGCGCGTGCCGGCGAGTTGCTGAACTGGAACACCAACTATTTCACACGGGATAATACGACGGGCATACATTCCGCAGGATGCGGACGTGCCAATGCAGACAAGACATACGTCATTCCGGAGCTTGCATCGAGAGAAGATTCCATTCTTTTTGTGGAGGAGAAGATTTGCGATGAGATGGCATTGGAGTTGGTGTATGAAGGCCATCGTTTTGCCGATTTGCAACGTATTTCGCTGCATCGTGGAGACCCGGAATTCTTGGCAAGGAAAATTGCCGGACGTAATGGACGCGATGCTTTCGACAACGAGCTTTACGAACGCCTCCGCCACACGGAAAACTGGTATTTACCTTTGGAATAATCCATATAGGGATGTCGTCTTGAGAGTCAAATCCGGGGCGACATCTCTTTTTTTTGTGTGAGTAACTTGTTGTCAATCAAGTGTGATACAGCATTGGTTACATCTCGTAAAAAATGTGATACAGATTTATTTGGGCAGATATTCCGCGATATATAATTTTGGCGGAGGAAAAAGATAAACTCTATTTATTAATCTTAAATTAATTCGCTTATGAAAAAGAGAAACTTGATGATGGTGACTGCGTTGTCGGCTTTCGGAATGATGGCCCAGGCACAGGTTGTCGCCACGTTGGGATTCGAGGACGGCGACAAGCAGTTCTACAATCCCGATTCAGCACAGTTCGCTACTTTCTATGCCGATCACATCAACCTGATGACAGGAGATGTTTGGGATGAGAAGTGTACCGACTCCCATTCCGGTGCTTATGCACTCAAGGCTGCGAACTCGAACACAGTAAAAGGTCAGACATGGTATCGTGGCTTCAAGATGCGTAATCTTGATATCAAGCCGCAGACTCCTTATCGTGTATCTTTTTGGGTAAAGGCTGCATCCGAATATACGATGGAAGACGGTACAACGGGTGAAACCAGTATCAAGAGCACCCTTTCCATGGGTGTGGAGAACTTCGAGGCGCCCCTGGTATCCCAAAGCGGTACGGAATACTACTACAACTACACCAGCGGTATGACCAACGACTGGCGCAAGATTGCTTTTGTGGTGTATAACTCCGGTTATGAGATTCAGAACTCTTATGCGGAGAAATATGCCAAGAACATCAAGGACATCATCGTGAACGACCCGGAAGACGTGACGAAGAACGATACGATCTACTGGGGAGATGTGTACATGGGCAATCTTCCGGAGAAGTATTTCCTGACTATCAATATGTATAATCCGGGTGAATACCTTCTGGACGACATCTTGATTGAGGAAGGTGTCACGATTGCCGGTTGTACGTACAACTTCGATGCCATCCGTATCGACTTCGGTTATCCCACGAACCTGGCCGAACTGGCCAAGGCTTCTACCTCACCGACCGGAACGCTGTCGTTGCCTACATCTTGCGTTAAGGTCAAGAATGGTAGTGAAGAGCTGGAGGTTTCCGCTGTGGAAGGTAAGGAAGACGGCTACCTGTACATCTTCATGGCCGATGAGTCGGTTCTGGAGGAGAACGAGGGTACCATCAGCGTCAGCTTCACTCCGGATGCGGATTGTCCGATTAAGTATACCACCGACCGTCGTCCGAGCATGGATGTAGAGAGCGAGATGGTTGTGCTTCCGTTCGAGAACGAGGCGATTACGCAGGATTTGAACATCGACGTGCTGCCTTCCGCATGGGATGCTCCGATATACTTGTCTTCGGTGCCCGAAAACGAAAGTTTCGAACTGGTAAGCAGCGAACTCAAATCCATTTCACTGACCTACAACAAGGCGCTCGATTTGTCGTCCGCATCAGCTTCCCTGATGATGAACGGTGTGGTTCTGCAGGATTTGTCGGATGCCATGACCCTTTCAGACGACGGATGTACCGTTATCGTTGCCTTGGATAATCTGGATAACGGAGAGTATACCCTTGTGGTGGAAGGTGTGGCCAATTCATTCGGAATAGCAGCCAATGAATCGCAGAAAATCACATTCGCCGTGGGTGAGGATACGGATACGTCCGTGGCGGAAGATGTGTATTGCCCCGACTGGTCAACGCTTGAAAACGGAACCTTCCCTGTGGGTTGGTTGTCCAACGACAACGGTACAATCCACCAGTACGGTTTGAACGACGACGGTTCGGTATGGAACTATAACTGGGGAGGAACGCCCGGTGGTGGCGGATGCCGTGCCATGACCGGATATTCCGGTGATTTCAACGGTGGTGCTGTGTATTGGCGTGCTTCCGGTGGTACGGAAGGTACTTGTACGTTCGGTGAGCAGGTGAAGGACAACATCCTGCCCGACGGTACAATCGATCCGGAAATGGACCCGAACATCGCACTTTATCTTGAGGCGCGCAAGTATCAGATTTCATTCCGTATGGCAGCATGGAAGTTCTTCGAAAACGGAGAGGCTCCTACCTACAACTTTGCGTTGACCGACCTTGACGGTAACGTATATGCAGAATTCCGCGATTATCCGGCTGTTCCCAATGTCAATGGAGCACAGAATATACCTGTCAACGGTGCCACTCAGAACGTTACAGACTTCACTGTGCCCAAGGCCGGTTACTATGTATTGAAGTTCTCTTGCCAGTCGCAGGGGGGTATGCATGAGTTCCTGTTGGGTAATGTGAAACTGATTACCATGCCTTCCAAGGCATCTTACTACAAAGGATTGCTGAAGGTGGAAGTTGAGGCTGCCAAGGCCGTGTTGCTGACCGCAGAGGATGCTGCATACGACGGCACTACCAAGACCGCTTTGGCTGATGCCATCAAGAAGGCGGAAGAGACTCATTTCACGTCTCCGACAGCTGTGGAAGCCCTGATTGGTGAACTGAAATCCTTGTCGGCTGCCTTGACGGAGCGTATCACGAACATCGACAGTTTCACGATTGCCATCGTGGAGGCTGAAACGGCCATGGATGCCATTGTAGGCACGAAGTACGAGGCTACCGATATTTATACTGAATATTCAGTACTCATCAATGACTACAAGGATGTGAATCCGTCGGCACTCGACGACGCCACTTTGAAGGAAGTGACTCCGAAACTGGTTCAGGCCAAGGACTTGCTGAACAACGCACAGAGCTGTGCCGATGCTTTGACATGGCGTATTTATCGGGCTGCAGACCTCGGTGCCAAATTGGGCATCAGCGAGAACCTGCTCAATGAAGCCAACGCTGCCGTGACGGATGATGACGAGTTAGTGGCAAGACTGAATCGTGAGAACAAGATTAAGCTTTATGAGTATTTGGCAAACAATGCGGTAATCGGCGACGAGATGAAGACCACTGTCAAGAGCGAGACCGAAACGAATGAAGAAACGGGCGAATACGTTGATTGTGTATCCGGTATTGAATTGACCGGTTTCATCAAGAATCCTCATTTCTACACCTACAAGACGGTGAACGGCGATGCACTTACCAACGAAAGCTGTATCGGCTGGTCGGTAATCAACTCCGGTGGCCTGCACTTGCGTGACGGTGACTTTATCGCCAGCGAGACGCGTCCGGTGGCCAACAGTATCCTGAACAACTGGATGGGTGATTACAATGTATGGCAGGTATTGGAAGACCTTCCCGTAGGTATCTACGAAGTATACTTCAGAACCCGTACTTCTGCCGGCAACAACGGCGTGAATGAGGAAACCGGACGTCCCGACAAGTTCATGTGGGCTTCGGTAGCCGAAGGCGACACCCTGTTCACCGCATTTACCGAAGGTGCCAGCTGGATTGGTCATCCGACCGCTATCAAGAATGTGACCGTAGGCGAAGGCACGGCCTTGTCGATGGGTCTCATCGAGCACTATACTTCGGGCAAGAACATCGATGCCGGAACCGGTGAAGACAAGGGTGACTGGTCTACCAACACCTTCGCCGACGAGGCACGTATCTTCCTGGTTGCTCCGTTGGCAGGCTTCGATTACGCCAAGGCAGCTGCCGACGGCATCAAGGAACTGAAGGCTTCCGAGGTTGTTTCACGCGAGTTCTACACATTGGGCGGTGTCCGTGTGGCTAATCTCCAGAAGGGATTGAACATCGTGAAGGAATATCGTGCCGACGGTAATGTAGTAGTCAGGAAAGTTCTGGTTCGATAAGGAACCGTTCTTATTTTGATTGGTTTTAATCAGTGGCGGGCCTGCTTTTGCAGGCCTGCTTTTTTTTGCGGTCCGGCGGTGTGCCCGGACCGCATGTTCCGTGGCGTTTTCCGGCCGGCGGATTGGGGACGGAAATACCTACCTGTGAAGAGTAAAATGCTCACCTGTGTGCGTTTCATCGGTCACAGGTCTCCATCTTGTTCTTCACAGGTGAGAAAATTCAGGACATTATGAAGCCCTTCTGTTTCGCTACACTGCCGTAGCGTTTATTTTGATACATGGGCGCAAGAATATGTTATTTCCTTAAATTCCGGGAACGCCGGAGTTATTTAATTTTGTACGGTGAAAAATACTTGAACAACCATGAAAAAACTATTTCTATCAGGTGTAGTCTTATGCTTGTGTGCAGATGTCGCCGGTGCAGGAATCCGGCTGGCCAAAATATTTGCCGACGGTATGGTGCTTCAGCGTCAGACACGGGTTCCCGTATGGGGCTGGAGCGAGGACGGCGGACAGGTCACCGTGGCAGTTTTTGCCGCAGGGGATTTGAAACCGTTGGCCCGGAAAACCGTGCGTGCCGGCCGTGGCGGTGAATGGCGCGTGGAGCTGCCGGAACTTCCTGCCGGAGGCCCTTATCAGCTGAAGGTACAATCGGGAGAGGAGGATAGGGCACAGTGGGATGTGACCTTGTCGGACGTGCTGGTGGGCGATGTGTTCCTTTGCTCCGGGCAATCCAACATGGAGCTGCCCATACGGCGCTGCATGGACCTTTGCCGCAAGGATGTGGAGACGTATGCCAACAACAGGATAAGGTATGTGAAACTGCCCCATCAGTTCAATTACCTCCGGCCGTCGGACGACATTGCCCAGATACTTCCGTGGGTGTCGGTGAGCCCTGAGACCTGCGGCGAGATAGGGGCCTTGTGTTATTTCTTCGCCCGCTATATGCAGGAGGAGGCGGGCGTGCCGGTAGGCATCATCAATTCCAGCGTGGGCGGCACGAGGGTGGAAGCCTGGATGGGACAGGAGAACCTGTCGCGTTTTGAAGACTATAAGAATGAATTTGTCAACCCCCGTTACCATCAGTCCGATTGGGTGGATTCGGTGCGTCGTGCGGAGACCGAGGCCGGAAATGCCTGGGAGCGCGAGATGGGCCGCACCGATACGGTGGCGGGCCGTTGGCGGACGGAAGGTTACGATTACGGATCATGGCCGGTGATTGATGTGTTCAAGCCGTCCGCATGGGGAAAAGACAAGCCCGGCTCTGCCTGCGGTTCCCATTGGTTCCGCCGTGTGGTGGACCTTCCGGCAGCGTGTGCCGGCAAGCCGGCCGTGGTGCGTGTGGGGGCATTGGTCGATGCCGACTCCGTATTTGTGAACGGACGCTTTGTCGGGTATACCTCATACCAGTATCCGCCCCGCATCTACCGGATTCCGGAGGGCGTTTTGCGCGAAGGGAAGAATGACGTCATGGTGCGTCTGATGGCACAGAACGGCGGTCCGCGTTTCGTGAAAGACAAATTATACCAGATAGAGGTGGACGGCGAAGTCTTCCCTTTGGGAAGCGAGTGGCAGTATGCCACGGGATGCCGCATGCCCCGCAAACCGGGCAGCACTTATTTTGTGGATACGCCCACCGGATTGTATAACGCCATGATAGCCCCTTTGCGCGATTACGCCATCCGCGGTGCCGTGTGGTATCAGGGAGAGTCGAATGTGGGAAATCCCAGGCCTTATCAAGGTTATCTGGAAGCCATGACGGATGAATGGCGCAGGCAGTTCGGCCGCAGGTTCCCGCTGGTCATCGTGCAGCTGGCAGGCTTTCAGCAACGTCACGACCGTCCGGTGGAGACCAACCAGGCGGTGCTTCGTGAGGCGCAGCGTATGGCAGCCCTCAGCATCCGGAACGCAGCTTTGGCTACGGCCATCGACATAGGCGAATGGAACGACATCCATCCCCAGAACAAGAAGGAGCTGGGGCGTCGCGTGGCCTTGCAGATGCGCCGCATGGCCTATAAGGAGAAAGGGCCGGTGGCTTCCGGGCCGATGCCGTTGAAGGCCTGCCGGAAGGCGGGACAGGTGGTTGTGACATTCGACCGGACAACCGGCGTGCTGCGCCCGGACGGCGACTTGAAGAGCATCGCGTTGGCGGCATCGGACGGCAAGTATGTATGGGCAAAAGCCCGGACGGAAGGCGAACACCGCATCGTGGCGGACATTCCGGAGGGCATGGAGCCGGTGAGTGTGCGATATGCCTGGGACGATAATCCGGAATGTACGATATACAACCTCGAAGGCTTGCCAGCCCCGTCCTTCATGCTGTCGCTATGAACGGATAATCGGGGGAACGGAATGAAAAAGTAGGATTATTATACATGTCCGAATGGTTTTTTCTATATATTTGTGTAGTGCTTCCATGCACAACACAAATATTTGCAACCGATTGATATATGATAAACACGTTGAATATGCACAAGACAAGACTGGTGGCTTGTCTTGTAATCAGTCTCTTAGCTATTTTCCGGCTTGACGCCCAGGAAGTCTATTCCTTTACATCGGATTCGGATTTGTCGAACACCTGTATCAACTCCATTACGGAAGACAGCCGGAAAAATGTGTGGATATGTACGCGTAACGGGTTGAACCGTTTCGACGGTGTCAAGATGAACATCTACCAGTCCCGTCCCGAAACGGAATCTTCGTTGAAGAACGATGTAGTCATGTGTGTGCTTGATGTCGGGCGTGAAGGTGTGCTGGTGGGGCTTGACGTAGGGGTGCAGCTATATTCCTATTATAGGGATGACTTTACAGACCTTCCTTTGCTTGCCGTCAACGGCGATACCGTCCGTGCGCACGTTATCTCGATGGTGCGCACGCATGATGATGAAGTCTATGTCTGCACGGCGGGATACGGTTTGTATAAGTTGCAACGCGACACACACGGATGCGCGCATTTCAATGAAATATCCCATTCGTATAAGGCTAATCCCGTCAGGATGATGGAAGATTCCCGCAAGAATCTGTGGGTGATAGACTCGGACGGCAATATCTACAGGAAGACAGACGGGCATATATCCATGATGGACAACGTGCCCGAAGCCGGTGAACTTTGCGAGAGCTCTTCCGGACAGATTTATCTGTCGACAACCCATCGTGGCCTGTACCGTTATGCGGAGAAAGAAGGCCGTTTTGTGTATACGGGTGTAGGCGGCAATTATATCATCTCGTCCATACGTCCCGGTGCGGAGGGCGAGGTCATGGTGGCCACGGACGGCGGAGGATTGAATATATATGATGAGTTGACGGGCCGTCTGACCAAGAGCAACATCAGCACATACGAGTATAACCTGACCAGCTCCAACGTGAAGGCGGCCATGATAGACTCGAACGGCAATTTATGGGTAGGTGTATATTGGAAGGGAGTGCTTGTGCTGCCCACCATCAGGTCGGGCTTCAATTACATAGGCCGCCGTTCCGTGCTGAAAAACACCATCGGCACCAATTGCGTGACGGCTTTGGCCGAGGACGGGACCGGCAACCTGTGGGTGGCCACCGACCATTGCGGCATATACCATCTGACCCACGACGGTATGAGCAGCGTCCATTTCAAACCCGGTGAAGCGGAGGGCATGCCTTCTACCGTAATGGCCATCCATGAAGATTCCGAAGGTACATTGTGGTTGGGCACTTCCTATTCGGGCGTGATGCGGATGGACAAGAAAACCGGAAGATGCACCCCTTTTTCCTCCATCGTGAAAGGGGGAAGCGAGATACGCAACTGCTACGATATGGTGGAAGACGGTTACGGACGTCTGTGGTTTGCCACGATGGGCAAGGGCGTTTTCTGCTACAATCTGAAGACCCATGCGCTGAGCCACTATAAAGGATTGAAGAACAATGCCATCAGCTATCCTTACGAGATAGTGTCCAATCCTTATGTGAACAAATTGTTCATACATGACGACAAACTGTATCTCGGCACTTCCGATGGTCTGGAGAAGTTCGACCTGAACGGCGGAAAGATGATAAAGGCGGAAGGTAAGTATTGTGCGGGATATATCATCAAGGATATCGGGGTGGATTCCAAGGGGATATTGTGGTTTGGCTCTGGAAACGGGCTGGTGCGCTTCAATCCTCAGACTGGCGAGAAGAAAGTCTACAATTCTTCCGACGGGCTGTCCGACAATACGGTGAAAAGCCTCGAAATATGCCCCGAAGGGAAAATCTGGATGGGAACCGACAATGGTATTTCCAGTTTCAACCTTTCTACGGGGACGTTCGAGAATTACTATGCCATGGACGGACTGCAAGGGAACGAATTCAGTGCCAATGCATCATTGTTGATGAACGGTAATCTCTATTTCGGAGGCATCAACGGGCTGGTGTACTTCCGTTCCTCCGAGGTGGGGAAAAACACGTTGGGGCAGGTCGACCTCCGTGTGGTGGACTTCTATGTCAACGGAAAGGCTGTCCATCAGGGCGATTATTCGGGCAGTTACCTGATTATGAATGGATGGACACCGGAAGTCAAGAACTTCAATCTGGCACATTTCGACAACACTTTCAGTGTGGAACTGGTGGTCATGAATGCCATCCATCCCCGTGTGACCTATTCCTATTGTCTGAACAACGGAGACTGGAAAACACTGGAGAACGGGCAGAACCGCATTACCTTTACAGGCATGGATCCCGGAACCTACCGCCTTCGTATCAAGGCGGAAGCATACGGGAGTGTATCCGATGTGAAGGAGATTTGTGTGGTGATACATCCCGTATGGTATTTCTCCACATTGGCCAAGTTCATCTATTTCCTTCTGTTCCTTTTCCTGTGTTATATTGCCATCCGGCAGTTCAGGGAGCATTATCGTGCCAAAAGGATTCTGGAAGAACACCGTCATGTGGAGGAACTGAACGATGCGCGCATACAGTTTTTCATGAACATCAGTCATGAGATACGTACACCGATGTCACTTATCCTCAGTCCGCTGATGAAGTTGATGAAGAACGACAAGGAGGAGGAGCGGCAGCGCAGCTATTCTCTCATCTATCAGAATGCGCAGCGTATCCTGCGGCTTATCAACCAGCTTATGGACGCCCGAAAGATAGAGAAAGGACAGTTCTCCTTAAAATATAATAAGGTGGAACTGGTCGGATTCATCAATAACCTTTACGAACTGTTTGAGGGAACGGCGCATGCCCGCAACATAGATTTCACGTTTGTACACGCCATGGAACGCATGGAGGTATGTATCGACCCGCAAAACTTCGACAAAGTCATCATGAACCTGTTGTCGAATGCATTCAAGTTCACGCCGGACGGCGGATGTGTGACCATCGAACTGAAAGACACGGACGGGGCACACCATGTCATGCAAGATTTCGTATTGAGCGTGACGGATACGGGAGTGGG
The DNA here is from genome assembly GCA_900548345.1 of uncultured Paraprevotella sp. Taxonomy (GTDB): domain Bacteria; phylum Bacteroidota; class Bacteroidia; order Bacteroidales; family Bacteroidaceae; genus Paraprevotella. Next base: position 65,842 of record URKA01000002.1, read on the forward strand.
AGTGCCCGACAAGGATAAATCCAGGATTTTCCGACGTTTCTATTCGGGGAACTATGGGAGTGATTATGTAGGTACGGGCATCGGGCTGAATCTGACCAAACTTTTGGTGGAATTGCATGAAGGCTCCATCGAAGCGAAGGACAATCCGGCCGGAAAAGGAACTTCGTTCATCGTGCGTATGCCTAAGAGGCAGGACGACCTGAAGGACATGGAAATAGAGGAGTTTATAGCCAAACAGACCCCGGAAGAAACCATAGAGAAAGAACGGACGTGGGGTACAGAGGCAGAGGTTCAGAACGGAAAGCGCTCGGACAAACACTACAATGTGCTGATTGTGGAAGATGACGTGCCCATCCGCCGCTACTTGCACGGCGAGTTTGCATCCCATTATTATGTGGACGAATGCGCCAACGGACAAGAGGCGTGGGATTATATCATCAAGAATGCCGGAAAGGTGGACCTGGTGGTCAGCGATGTGATGATGCCTTTGATGGACGGTACGGAACTGTGCCGGAAAATCAAGGAGAGTTATAACACGAACCATATCCCGGTTATCCTGCTTACGGCCATGAGCGATGACGCCGCCAGGCTGAAGGGACTGGAAATAGGGGCGGATGCCTATATCTCCAAACCCTTCAATATGGAGATTCTTTTCCAGACAGCTGAAAACCTGTTGGTCAGCCGCAGGATGTTGCAAGGCAAATATTCGCTTGCAGCCCGTTCGGAAGAGAAAATCGACAATGTCAAGTTGCAGTCGGCTGACGAACAGCTGATGGAGCGCATCATGAAGGTCATGAACGATAATCTGGCCAACTCGGAACTCAGTGTGGAGGATATTGCAGACAAGATTTGTCTCAGCCGTGTACACTTCCATCGGAAACTGAAGGAACTGACGGGGATGACGCCTCGTGATTTCCTGAAAAACATACGTCTTACGCAAGCCGCCAAGTTGTTGTCGGAGAAACATCTGGATATTACCGATGTGAGCATAGCCACAGGATTCAAGTCGGTCTCCACCTTCTCCACATGTTTCAAGGCGGCCTACGGCATGCCTCCCACCGAGTATATGAAACTCCATTCCGTGTCGTCTGCCGGAAATACGGCGAAGGAGGGTGAGCGTCCCGACTCATAATGGCACATTGTACACACGGATGTGATATAAAAAGGCGGAAACGATGGTTTTTCCGCCTTTTTTAGGTCAAATGTTTCAAATCAGCAAATATTTGTGATTTGACAATAATATGTATAGACGGAATTTGTTTTTCTTTGCATGAATCATTTTGTTAATTCAACAATAAGACATAATATGAAAAACAAAAGACGCTTTTTATTTCTGGTGGGACTGCTGTTGCTGGCAATCCCTTCCGGGGCGCAGTACGGACAGACGCCCCCATTGCATGTGGACGGGAAATACCTGAAAGACCCGCACGGAAATGTGGTCAATCTGCATGGCGTGATGGACACCCCCAATCCTTATTTCAATAATTACCGGTGGGGAAATACATGCGACAATACGACAATCACGAAATGCAAGACTTATTTCACGAAACTTTTTACGGCCATTACCGACAAGTCCTCCGGTGCATGGTGCAATATCTTCCGCCTGCATCTGGACCCTTGCTGGACCAACGACCCTAATAAACCGCAGACCGGAGACGAAACCGGCGAGGCGAATATCAGCCGTTACAGTTCCGTCCGCCTGCGGAATTATCTGAAACTGCTGTTTGTTCCCATAGCCAGGTCGGCTGTAGGTAAGGGACTGTATGTGGTGATGCGTCCGCCCGGCGTATGTCCCAAGACCATTCAGGTGGGAGGCGAATACCAGCAATACCTGCTCGACGTATGGGACAACGTCAGTAAGAATGCCGACGTACGGGCATACGCCGGCCAGATTTCATTGGAGCTGGCCAATGAGCCGATACAGTGTCTGGCTGCGGACGGGACGGAATCCGCATCGGCCCTGCACGATTTCTTTCAACCCATCGTCGACAAGATTCGCGCCAACGGCTTTACCGGTATCATCTGGATTCCGGGAACATCCTATCAGTCCAACTACAGGGCTTATGCAGCCCATCCCATAGAGGGATATAATATAGGATATGCGGTGCATGTCTATCCAGGATGGTACGGCGCGAGTGACGACAGTTACAACCATAGCAGCTTTATCACCCAGTTCGGCAATGCAGTACCGGTGGCACAGACGCATCCCATCCTTATCTCGGAGGTGGACTGGAGTCCGGAGAAAGAAGGAGAGGGCAAATATAACGAATTCGGAGAGTGGGTGCCTGCCAACCATGGCACGTGGGGTACGGCCAGCACATCCAAATGGGGGAATGCCTATAAGGCCGTGCTGGATTATTACGGCAACATCAGCATGACCTTGACCGGTACCGCCGATTACATCGATATCGACGCCTATATCAATAACAAGAAAGTGGTTCCGGCTTTCGACGGAAACCCGGAATGCTGTGCACAGGCCTGTTTCGACTGGTATCGGGACTATGCACAAGTAGATGCCCCCCGTCCGGCCTTTACGCGCCAATGGACGGCGGATAACGGAGACGGTACTTTCACCAATCCGTTGCTCAATGCGGATTTTCCCGACCCTGACATTATCCGTGTGGATGATACCTATTATATGGTGAGCACCACGATGTTCTATTTTCCGGGAGCTACGATATTGAAATCGAAAGACCTCGTCAACTGGGAGTATTGTTCCAACCCGTTACAGCAAATCAACAGTTCCGACCCCTATAACCTGCAAAACGGATATAACCATTATGCCAAAGGGCAGTGGGCCGCCAGCCTGAAATACCATGACGGCAAGTTCTATCTGCATTTCATCGCGTTCAATCATGAAAACTTCCAGGACGGAGGAGACTTCCTGTTGACGGTAGAGAATCCGGAAGGTACATGGGAGATGCGCAAACTGGATGGCTTCTATTATGACGCCGGACTGCTGTTTGACGATGGAGAGAACGGCACGGGAAATACCTATATCGCATACGGCATAGGGGATATCAGCGTCACGCAACTTGATGAAGATTTCAAGGCCGTACGCACAGAGAAGGTCATCAGCGTGGGGAATGGATGTGAGGGCAGTCACATGTATCATATAGGAAACTATTATTATATCTATGCCACATACGGAGGTACGGAGGGCAGTCAGACCATATTCCGTTCCACATCACCCTTTGGTCCTTATGAGGAACATGAAGGACGTATCTTCGAGAAACAGGGTATTCACCAGGGAGGACTTGTGCAGACACAAACCGGAGAGTGGTGGACCATTCTCTTCAAGGATGCGGGTACCATAGGGCGTATCCCGTATCTGGAGCCTGTGGAGTGGGTAGACGGATGGCCTGTCTTGGGAAATGCCGGAAGGGATGTGAGCGAAGGCGGTGCTTCGTACACCAAACCCAATGTGGGGACATCCTATCCGAAGTCTTATTTGCCCACGAACGACACCTTCACGCAGCCGTCCCTCGGTATGCAGTGGCAATGGAATCATAATCCCGATGCTTCCTGCTGGTCGCTGTTCGCAAGGCCCGGACATCTTCGTCTTTATACGGCTTCGGTGACGGATAATCTGAAACAGGCACGGGGTATGCTGACTCAGCGCATGTGGGGCTATAACCCGGCCGGGACGGATGCGAACAGCTATACGGATACTTACGGAACGGCATCTTTTGACCTTTCGGGCATGCAGGATGGTGATGTGTGCGGGCTTTGTGTCTTCCAGGACCCTTATGGCTACGTGGGAGTGAAAATGGAGAACGGACGCCGGCAAATCGTACAGTATCGCAGCAGTTACGAACAAAACGGAACGGTGACAGACGCGGTGGAGATTGAAGGTGCTGAAGTGGGTGAGCAGGTGTTCCTGCGTGCAGTGGCTGATTTCGGAACCAATAAAGTAAGATTCTATTTTAGCGAGGATAATATGAATTATCAGCCTGTCGGAGAGGAAATGACCATGCGTTACACTTTGAATGTCTTTACGGGAAACCGTTTCGGCTTGTTTAATTATGCTACAGTGGAGCGTGGAGGTTATGTGGATATTGACTGGTTTTCAACGGAACCCGAATATAGTGAGGAACGTTATTATGCGGAAGGAACTCTGACTACGTTTACAGAAGACGACCTGACCATGAGTGAATTGAGAACCGGCGCTACGGAACTGAACCTATTGTTGGCAGATAAGGCGGCATTGGACATGACTGCGGTTTTCCGTTCCGGCCGTACGGACGATGTGGCAGCATTGTGCAGCTATGAGATATCCAATCCTAACATTATTTCCATCGAAGGGGGATATGTCAAGGGGATGACGGAAGGTGTGGCCGATGTGACGGCAAGTTATACGGATTTCATGGGGCAGACGATGTCGGTGAATTTCAGGGTTGTCGTGGCGGCATTTCCATTGACTTCGACAGGGTTCAATCCTTCCATTTACGCCACGGGTAAGTTTGTGGAGAATACCGGTGCATTCACATCCGGACAATATGGATTCGGCGGATGGCAATATGGTGCGGGACTGGACTTGTCGGCATACAAATATGTGGTGGTGCGTCTGAGCCGTTCGGCTACGTGCAGTCCGTCATTCCGTCTGTTTGATGCCACCAGCTATTGGTCCACTCCTTACATGCGTGATATGGGCACATCAAAGGAAGCCGTCATCGACCTGAAGAATATGAAAAAGTCGGATGGGACTTATTGTGACCCCTCTCATATTTATATAGCCGGATTCTGGACCATGGGCGGTAGTCCCGTATATATTAAAGAGGTGTTCCTGAGCAATGACGGAAAGACACCTGTTCATATTGAGCAGGCGGCGGAAGAAGGGCTTACGGTGGTTTCCGAAACTTATTATACGCTTTCCGGGCAGAAGGTTTCAGAGCCTTTCCGTGGCATGAACATTGTCCGTCAGACATTTTCTGACGGTAGTGTACGCAGTGTAAAACGTTTGATTAAATAAAGAATCGTCTCATGAATAGTAAAATGAAACAATGGGTGTTTGCATTGTCGGCGGCAGCTGTATTATCCGCTTCTCCGTTATTGGCGATGCAGTCTGTCCGGACGGACGAAAGTGAGCCAACCTTTACCAATCCGATGTTATGGGCGGATGTTCCGGACCCTGATGTGATCAGGGTCGGAGAGTATTTCTATATGGTCAGCACGACCATGCATCTGATGCCGGGGGCACCGGTGATGCGTTCCCGTGACTTGGTGAACTGGGAAACGGTCAGTTATCTTTTTGATACGTTGCATGATACTCCCAAGTATGATATGGAACAAGGAACGGTATACGGCAGAGGACAGTGGGCCACATCGCTTCGCTATCGTGACGGCAAGTTTTATGCGCTTTTCTCTCCGAACGACGCGCCTTACCGCTCGTATGTGTACGTCACGGACGAACCGGCAAAAGGATGGACCTTGCACAGTCGTATGAAGCACTTTCATGACGCTTCGCTGTTTTTTGATGACGACGGTCGTGTCTATGTGTTTTCCGGTACGGGCAGGTTGACGGAACTGGAGTCGGACTTGAGTGATGTGAAAACCGGAGGTGTGGACATGACCGTGTTCCAGCGGGATGCCGAAGAAACGGGATTGTTGGAAGGCAGTCGTGTGGTGAAACATGACGGTAAATATTATCTGCTGATGATTTCATGGCCTAACGGGGGAAAACGCCGCCAGGTATGTTATCGTGCGGATGCCATCACGGGGCCTTACGAAAAGAAAGTTATTTTGTGCGACAACTTTGCCGGTTTCCCTTATGTGGGGCAGGGCACGATTGTGGATGACTCACAAGGCAAGTGGTATGGCGTGATTTTTCAGGACCGCGGTGCTGTGGGGCGTGTGCTGACACTTTCTCCTTGCCGTTGGGTGGACGGATGGCCGATGTTGGGCGATGCCGACGGGCGTGTTCCGCTTACGATGGATGTTCCCGTGCAGGGAGGAAAGGAGATTCCGCTGGTGGTGAGTGATGATTTTAAAAAGAAAAAGTTGGGTATTCATTGGCAATGGAACCATAATCCGGTGGACGGCGCATGGTCGCTGACCGAGAGGAAGGGATGGCTCCGCTTGAAGACCAATGTCGTGACAGGCAATCTGTACGAGGCACGCAATACCCTGACCCAGCGTATGGAAGGACCTGCATGCACGGGAACCGTATGGATGGATGTGCGCGGCATGCAGGACGGAGACCGTGCCGGATTTGCCGCATTCAACGGGCACTCCGGGGTGTTGACGGTATGCCGGGACAATGGCGTCTATACATTGGTGCAGACGCATGAGGAAGTGTTCCTGACCGACAAGGAAAAAGCGGTGGTAAAGGTAGAGCGTGAGGAAAAGGAACGGGTCAGTCTGGATGGCGTGAAGAAGATTGGATTGCGTGTGCATGGCGATTTCCGTTTGGGTGAGGACTGGGCGACCTTCCAGTGGAGCACGGACGGGAAAACATGGCAGAACATCGGGCAACGTTTCAAGATGCGTTTCGATTACAGGCGTTTCTTTATGGGGACGAAGTTTGCCATATTCAATTATGCCACAAAATGTTCGGGAGGCTATGTGGATGTGGACCGGTTTGAGTATGAAAAAGAATCAATGAATTAAAGTCAGATATAAAGATGAGAAAGAGTGTATTATTTATTGTTTTGTGTGTGTTGGCAAGCGGCAGTTTCCGCTTGTCGGCAAAGTCCCAGGTAGATCCGAACTTCTATATATTCTTATGTTTCGGGCAGTCCAATATGGAGGGTAATGCGAAAATAGAGGAGCAGGACCTGAAAGATGTTCCGGAACAATTCCTGATGATGGCGACGGTGGACGATAGTGAGCGCGGACGCGTGAAAGGACAATGGTATACGGCGCAACCTCCGCTTTGCCGTCCGACGACAGGACTTACGCCGGCTGATTATTTCGGGCGCACATTGTTGAGAAACCTTCCGGAAGGCAGCAGGGTAGGAATCATTAACGTAGCTGTCGGGGGATGTCATATCGAAACGTTCATGAAAGACAGTATCGAAGGATATGTGCGTCATCGTGCTCCGGAGTGGATGACAGGTCCTTTGCGGGCTTATGACAACGCACCCTATGACCGTCTGGTGGAGATGGCACGTATAGCCCAGAAGCAAGGAGTGATTAAAGGTATCCTTATCCATCAGGGCGAATCCAATACCGGCGACAAAGGGTGGCCGGAAAAGGTGAAGACCGTGTATGAAAGCCTCTTGAAAGACCTCGGACTGAAAGCCAAGAATGTTCCCTTGCTTGCCGGAGAAGTCGTGCATGCCGAGCAGAAGGGGGTATGTGCTTCGATGAATGCCATTATCGATTCGTTGCCGGAAGTGATTCCTACGGCGTATGTGATACCGTCGGCAGGCTGTACGGTTGCCGGAGATAACTTGCATTTCGATGCTGCCGGTTATCGTGAATTGGGGCGTCGGTATGCGGAGAAAATGTTGTATTTATGGAAATAAACCGGAATAAAATAAATATTATGATGATGAGAAAGACGTTTATTACTTTAGTACTGGGCTTGTCCGCTCTGTTTTCCCAAGTGGCGCAGGCGCAGTTGGAAAATATCAAGGTCGGTACTACAACGCGTACGATGCTTTCGTATGCTCCTGAAAAATTGCCTTATAATCCGCCGTTGGTCATTTCATTGCACGGAATGGGGCAGGATGCTGTTTATCAGAAAAACCAGTGCAATTGGGAAGCCGTTGCCGACACGGCGAAGTTCGTTGTGGTCTATCCGAACGGACTCAATAACGGGTGGGATATATCGGGTACCACGGATACCAAGTTTATAGAGGCGATTATCGACACAATGTACAACCGTTATCATATCAACCGTAACAGGGTTTATGTATCGGGCTTCTCCATGGGTGCCATGATGACGTATCACTGTATGGCGAAGTTGAGCCATAAGGTGGCTGCTTTTGGTCCGGTCAGCGGCATTCCGGTTGACTACCGCAATCCGTCGGGAGCACGCCCCGTTCCCATTATCCACACCCATGGAACGGGAGACAATGTGGTTTATTATAACGGGGATGCCAATCATCCGGCAGGAGGTTACGGAAGTATTCCGGACTATGTGAAGAAGTGGGCGGAGTTTGACGGATGTAACCTGACTCCGGTTGTTATCAAACCCTATCCGAAGAACAAGCCGTCGTCGGCAGCCACCTATACCCGTTATGCCAACGGCAAAGACGGTGTGGAGGTTGTGCTTATATCAATTAAGGACAAAGGACACTGGCATTCCAACGATCCGGCAAGTGTGATAACCACACAGGAAATATGGAACTTCTGCAAGCGATATTCCCTTGGACCCGAAGAACCGGAACCTGCACGGCTGGTGCAGGCTGTACCGGAGGAACATTCGTTTGACCTTCCGCTCAGCGGACTGACATTCAGTTATGTGTTCGATTCTCCCGTAGACGGGAGTAAGGCGGAGGCCGTATTGTCGGGAAAAGGGGTGCAGGTTAAAATGAATGCTTCCGAAGTTAGCTTTAGCGAGCAATTGACTTTTCTTCTGCCGGAAGACGTGGAACTGGAAGCAGGCGATTATAGCTTGACGATAAAGAATGTCATCAAAGAGAATGGCGGCACATTGAAATCATGTCGGTTCAATTACACCTTGGGAGTGGAAGAAGTCGGTGATGAATTATTGGTGCAGACTGTGCTGAAACCTGATTGGCGTGCCGGACAGGCTGAAATCGGTGAGGGGATTCCTTGGGGATGGAAGCGTGTCAACTCCAATGCCGACGGGACAAACGATACGAAAGAGTCGGGTGCGGCCAATACGGGAGGTGCCCGTATGAAATATTTTCAAACGGGAGGCGACTTCGATGAAGGATTCTATTTGAGTGCCAGAGAATACAACCGTTGTGATATTTATTACGGTGCGTATGACGGTTATCGGTTGCATCTGCTTCCCGGAGAATATGAGTTGGGCTTTAATGCCATTTACTGGAGTGCGGGTTCGGAGAGCGGGAAGGCAACTTTCGGCATTTACGTATCTGATTTGCAATCCCGTCAGATATTCTCCCAGTCCGGTCTTGTAGCGTCTGGTACGATGAATGAGTCTACTCAGGCGCAAATCAAAGGTTCGAAATCTTACCGTTATACCGTAACGGTTACTGAGGAGGGAGATTATTTGTTTGGCTTCACGGCTGCGGAAGGATGGAATTCTCTTATTGTCGGTAATCTGGAAATCGTGAAGAAACCTTCGTATGCAGATGTATATAAAGGTGGATTCCTCAGAATGATGAAACGTGCAGGGGAATTGTACGAGCGGACTGGCTCTATGACCGGAGTGTCGGTAGAATTGCGTGAAGCATTGAAGGCGACTATGGACCGTTATGAAGGTTTTACTTCCACGGCTCCTTCTCAATATGCTGCAGCCACGGCGGAACTGGAAACTGCCATACTGAACCTGGAACAAACAACATCAATTGGCAAGGTGGTCGTATCGGAAGAAAACGGACGGGAAGAATATTACGATATGGCCGGACGTCGTCTTCATAAATCGGAAGTGCGAGGTATTAAGATTATAAAAAGGTATGACCGAAACGGCAAGGTAAGCATTGAAAAAAGAATGTGATGTCGTGATTGAATGTTTCGGTTGGGTTATTCATTATATAAAGATAGATTGATGAGAAGACTGGTTATTGTTTTATGGGTGTTTATGATAGGCAGCGTGATGTACGGCAATGATTTGAGATTGTGGTTTAATCGTCCTGCCGGCTGTTGGACCGAGGCTCTTCCCGTAGGAAACGGAAGGTTGGGGGCAATGGTGTACGGAGGCACCGGACATGAAGAACTCCAGTTGAATGAAGAGACTTTTTGGGCAGGTTCGCCATACGACAACAATAACCCGAATGCCTTATATGTGCTGCCGGTTGTCCGTCAGCTTATATTTGACGGGAAGACGCATGAGGCACAGCGGTTGTGCGATGCCAATTTCTTTACCTCCCGCCATGGAATGAGTTATCTGACGATGGGTAGTCTGCATCTTGATTTTCCCGGTCACGAACATGCTGCGGATTATTATCGGGATCTGGATATCAGTAGGGCTGTGGCAACTACCCGTTACCGTGTGGACGGTGTTACTTATACCCGGACGGTATTCTCTTCGTTTACGGAGAATGTCATCATGATGCGCATTACATCGGATAAGGACGGAGTGTTGGGATTCAGTACCGGTTATGGTTGCCGATTGAAGCATAGCGTCAGGACGGAAGGCAACCGTTTGCTGGTAACCTGTCAGGGAAAGGAACAGGAAGGCGTGAAGAACGGTCTGTATGCCGACTGTATCGTACAGATAGAAACAGACGGTGAGGTGAAGCCGTCGGGAAATACACTGGAAGTATCAGGAGCTTCGGAAGCCGTTTTGTATATCTCTGCCGCCACCAATTTTGTCAACTACAACGATGTGGGCGGAGATGCCTTTGGGCGTGCCGAGGAGTATTTGCAGAAAGCAAAGGCTGTTGCTTACCCGAAAGCACTGGCCAATCATGTTGCGGCGTATAAGAAACTATTCGGTCGGGTGCAGCTTGATTTAGGAGAGACACAGGCAGCACGGGAAGCGACACCGGAACGTATCCGTAATTTTAACCGGATGGACGATCCCTCGTTGGTGACCCTTTTGTTCCAGTACGGGCGTTATCTGCTGATTTCTTCTTCGCAACCCGGAGGACAGCCTGCCAACCTGCAAGGGATTTGGAACCATAGTATCAATGCGCCGTGGGACAGTAAATATACGGTGAATATCAATACCGAGATGAATTATTGGCCGGCAGAAGTAACCAACTTGCCGGAGATGCATACTCCTTTGTTTGCCATGCTGAACGAACTTTCCGTCACCGGTGCGAAGACTGCACGGGAAATGTATGGCTGCAGGGGATGGGTGACGCATCATAATACAGACCTGTGGCGAATCTGCGGGGCGGTGGATTTTGCCGCTGCCGGCATGTGGCCCAGTGGCGGAGCATGGCTGGTGCAGCATATCTGGCAACATTATTTGTTTACCGGTGACCGGGAGTTCCTGCGGGAATATTATCCTGTTCTGAAAGGTGCCGCGTTGTTTTATCTTGACTTCCTGACCATGCATCCGAAATACGGCAAATGGGTCGTGGCTCCGTCCGTATCTCCGGAGCACGGTCCTGTGACTGCCGGTTGTACGATGGATAACCAGTTGGTTTTCGATGTGTTGGGCAATACGTTGCAGGCTGCCGTGATTTTGGATGAGGACCGGGAACTGCAGGCGCAAATCAGGCAGAAGATGGAATTGTTGCCACCCATGCAGATCGGGCGCCATGGACAGTTGCAGGAATGGATGGAAGACATGGACAATCCTTCGGACGAACATCGCCATGTGTCCCATCTGTATGGATTATATCCCAGCAACCAGATATCTCCGGTGCTTCATCCCGAACTGTTTGAGGCTGCCCGTACGACATTGGTGCAACGTGGGGACAAAGCCACGGGATGGAGTATCGGGTGGAAGATTAATTTGTGGGCGCGCATGCTCGACGGCAACCATGCTTACAAAATGATCAAGGCGATGTTGCAGCTCCTTCCTGAGGATGCCGTAGCCAAGGAATATCCTGAAGGGCGCACTTATCCCAATATGTTTGATGCACACCCTCCTTTCCAGATTGACGGTAATTTCGGTGCCACGGCAGGTATTGCGGAGATGCTGTTGCAGAGCCATGACGGTGCGGTACATCTTCTGCCGGCTCTTCCTGACAACTGGAAGCAAGGACGGGTGAAAGGTTTGCGTGCCCGCGGAGGTTTTGAAGTGGATATGAACTGGAGCAACGGACAGCTGACCGCGGCAACGGTCCGTTCCACTGTAGGCGGTGTGTTGCGCATCCGTTCCCGTGTGCCTTTGCGTGGCAAGGGAGTCCGGAAAGCGGAAGGAGACTGTCCGAACAGTTTGTTTGCACCGGCAATCATTGCCACCCCCGTATGTTCACAGCAGCGGGATGCTTCTTCCGGGAAGGCGGCTCCGGCTGTTTATGAATATGATGTGGTGACGAAAGCAGGAGGTGTATATAAATTGACGGCTCTATGATAAAAGGTGCAAGGATACTGGTTTTTATTATAAGTTTATTTATTTCGTTATCGAACCATGCCGGAAACGATTCGTTTCCGGTACGGTTTGAATGCGAGGACGGTGCTTTTCCTTTGGTTGTTTCCGGAAAGGCGGTACCCATTATAACGGACTGTATCGACGATAAAGGGATTCTTCGTGCCGCAGGAGACTTGCAGGCGGATATAGAGAAGGTCACCGGTATCCGTCCGGTGTTGGTACGGGAAACCGAGGATGCGGTAGAGGCTGTCATTATAGGGACGGTTGGAAAAAGTAAGATCATAGACCGTCTTGTGCGTGAAGGAAGGTTGAGGAAGCCGGATTTGCAGGGAAAATGGGAAAGTTTTGTGACGGCAACGCTGGACGCTCCTGTCAAGGGAATAGACAGGGCGGTGGTGATTGCTGGCAGTGATAAACGGGGAACCATCTACGGGATGTATGAACTTTCGCAGAAGATAGGTGTTTCACCGTGGTACTGGTGGGCGGATGTGGCAGTTCCCCGGCATGAAGAAATTTATATATCCCGCCATTATTATGCTTCCGGTGAACCGAAAGTCAAGTACCGTGGCATTTTTCTCAATGATGAGTTTCCTTGTATGACAGCATGGGCGCGCGAGAAATTCGGAGGGATGAACAGCAAGATGTATGCCCACTTGTTTGAGTTGTTGTTACGTTTGCGTGCCAATACATTGTGGCCGGCAATGTGGGGCTCCTTCAAGGAATATAAGCCGCTTGTTCCCGTGTTGCGTGAGGAGGACGGACGATGGGCGGGCAATTGCTTCAATGAGGATGATCCGGAGAATCCCCGCCTGGCGGACGAATACGGTATTGTGATGGGGACATCCCACCATGAGCCTATGCAGCGTTCCCAGCAGGAATGGATAAGGCATAAACAGGAGTATGGGAATGCGGAATGGAACTGGAAGACCAACAAAGAAGCCTTGTATCGTTTCTTTACGGAGGGCATCGAACATACGAAATCTTACGAAAGTCTTGTCACTATCGGTATGCGTGGAGACGAAGACCGTGAGATGGCGGATGCCGGAAGCGAAGAGGCCAACTTCCGTATATTGGAAGATATCATCAAGGAACAGCGGAGGATTATTGCGAAGGCGACCGGTCGTCCGGCTGAGAAGACGCCTCAGGTATGGACATTATATAAAGAGGTACAGGAATATTATGAGAAGGGACTGAAAGTGCCGGATGATGTCATTATCATGTTGTGTGACGATGATTGGGGACATGTTCGCACGTTGCCGTCACCGGAGGGAAAGCGGCATAAGGGAGGTTACGGCATGTATTACCATGTCAACTATTATGGTGCCCCACGGGCTGGCAAATGGTTGACGATGTCGGGGATTGCCGAGATGTGGGAACAGATGTCCCTTGCCTATGAATATGGTGTGGACCGGTTGTGGATGCTGAATGTGGGCGACCTCAAACCCAATGAGTTTGTTACGGACTTCTTTTTGCGGATGGCGTGGGAGCCGGAGCGTTTCCATGCCGGCAACCTGAAGGAATATGCTGAGGAGTTCTGCCGCCGGCAGTTCGGTGATGCCATAGCGGGTGAAGCAGCCGCATTGCTCATGGCATACGGCCGTTATGCATCGAGGGTGGTTGCCGAACACATGGACGAACAGACCTACAATCTGGAAACGGGAGAGTTCAAAGCCGTGAGGGATGAACTGATGGCTTTGGAGGCGCGTGCCCTGCGTCTGTTTGTCTCGCTTCCCGCATCCGCCGTGGATAGCTACCGGCAGCTGCTCTTATATCCCATTCAGGGAATGGCGAATCTGTATGACATGTATTATTCTTTAGCCATGAACCGCCGGTTGTATGACTTGCAATTACCGGAAGCCAATGAATGGGCGGACAGGGTGGAGGCGTGTTTCATGCGCGATTCCCTCTTGTGTGCGGAATATAATCATGTCATGTCCGGTGGCAAGTGGAATCACATGGCAGACCAGGTACACATCGGATATACGTCATGGCATGCTCCGCGTGAGAATATACGTCCCCGGACGATGCGTATGGTTTTGCCGGAGAAGACGGATTCCCTGAAGGACGGTTTTGCCTTTCAGGGCAGGAACGGGGTAGTGGTGATGGAGGCGGAACATTGTTTCTCGTTCCGCCAAGCCTCTTCCGATACCCGTTGGACGGTGGTTCCGTGGTTGGGAAGGAGCCGTTCGGGAGTGACTGTTATGCCGCGCACGGAAAAGGTTGCGGGAAGTGAACTGACCTATCGTATGCGGATGGATGCATCGGTCGACTCCATTACGGTACATCTGGTTTTTGCCACCTTGATGCCTTTTGTGGCCGGCGGGCATTATGTGTCGGTTGCCTGGGACGGAAAGAGTGCCGGGGAGATAGGCATCAACCAGGAGTTGGTCTGGGAAAACAAATATACGCAAATGTATCCGGCAGCTGCGGCACGGGTTATTGAGAAGACGGTGACATTGCCCTGTCAACCTACTGCCGATGGGTGGCATGAACTGATTTACCGTCCCTTGTCTCCCGGAATTGTACTGGAGAAGGTGATTGTGGATTACGGTGGCTATGAGACCACACGCCTTTTTATGCCGGAGAGTAGATATGAAAGAGTGTTACATAATTAAAATCAAAAGATGAATAGGAATATGATAGAGTTGCAACGATTTTTGGGAATTGCATTATGTGTTGCCTGTGGCATGTCGGCTCAGGCGCAGACAACAGTTCAAGTAGAGACGGTTCCATTGGGAACGGTCCGATTGACAGACGGTCCTTTCAAACATGCCGAGGACATGGACATCTGCTATATGCTTGCCCTTGATGCCGACCGCCTGTTGGCTCCTTATCTGAAAGAAGCTGGACTGAAACCGAAGGCTTCCAATTATACCAACTGGGAGAATACCGGACTGGACGGACACATCGGCGGGCATTATCTTTCGGCTCTTTCTTATATGTATGCGGCAACGGGAAACAAGGAAATAGAGTCCCGCCTGGATTATGTGTTGTCTGAAATGAAACGCTGTCAGGATGCTGCCGGCGACGGTTATCTGTGCGGTGTTCCCGCGGGTCGTAAGATTTGGAACGAGATAGCATCCGGCAATATCCGTGCGGCTTCTTTCGGGTTGAACGACAGATGGGTTCCGCTTTATAATATCCATAAGACCTTTGCCGGCTTGCGCGATGCTTATCTGATAGCCGGACGGAAAGATGCCAAAGAGATGTGGTTGGCATTGACCGACTGGATGGTGCGTCTGACGGAAGGATTGTCGGACGGGCAGATACAGCAGATGTTGGCGAGCGAGCACGGCGGGCTGAATGAAGTTTTTGCCGATGCGGCGGCGCTTACGGGAAAAGAGGAATATCTGGACATGGCGCGCCGCTTCTCCCATCGTTCCATCCTTGAGCCGCTTGTCGGTCATCGTGACGAACTGACAGGAAAGCATGCCAATACACAGATTCCGAAGGTTATCGGCTTCAAACGTATTGCAGATGTGGAGCACAATGCGGAATGGGATGATGCGGCCCGTTTCTTCTGGCGTACGGTGGTTGACAACCGCAGCATATCCATCGGTGGGAACAGTGTCCGTGAGCATTTTCATCCTGCAAACGATTTCTCTTCCATGCTGACCAGCGAGCAGGGACCGGAGACCTGCAATACATATAATATGTTGCGGCTGACCAAGATGCTCTATCAGACCAGTGGCGATGCACATTATATGGATTTTTACGAGAGGGCTTTGTTCAATCATATCTTGTCCACCGTCAATCCCGTACAGGGCGGTTTCGTGTATTTTACCCCGATGCGGTCCGGGCATTATCGGGTGTATTCGCAGCCGCAGACCAGCTTTTGGTGTTGTGTGGGCTCCGGACTTGAAAACCATGCCAAATACGGAGAGATGATATACGGATGCCGGAAAGGCGGTTTGTATGTCAATCTGTTTATTCCTTCCACTTTGAAATGGAACGGTATGGAAATCGCGCAGGTAACGGGCTTTCCGGAAGAAGAGGCTACGACCATCGTGATGGCGGAAGGCAGGAAGAAGAAGTTCACTTTGTTCTTGCGCATACCGGAATGGACGAATGTGCAGGATATGGCTGTAACCGTTAATGACGAGCCGGTTCCACTTCAGGTGTCGGACGGCTATGTGGCGGTGGAGCGTGTATGGAAAAAGGGCGACCGGCTCAGACTGACCCTTCCCATGTCATTGCGTGTGGCGGAACTTCCTGATCATTCGGACAATGTCTCGTTGATGTATGGACCGGTAGTGCTTGCGGCAAAACTTTCCGTACAAGACCAGAAAGGAATGTATGCCGATGACAGCCGTGGAGGGCATATCGCTTCCGGACCTCAGGTGCCTTTGCAGGACATGCCGGAGATTGTCGGTGACAAAGAACATATCCTGAGCCATGTGCATAAGGATGAAAAGAAACCTTTGACTTTCAGGCTTACCGGTGTCACACCGGAACGTTACGAAGGAATGACATTGGAGCCTTTCAACAGGCTGCACGAATGTCGTTACATGGTATATTGGCCGGTCGTAAGCCCTGAACGGCTGAAAGAACGGCAGGAAAGAATGGAACGTGAGGAAAAGGAGCGGATGGCTCTTGAAAGTCAGACTGTGGACAAGGTGGTTTGCGGAGAGCAACAACCGGAAAGCGACCATTTTGTCAGGATGGAACAGGTGGTTACTGGAGACAGGCAAGGACGCCGGTGGCGCAAGGCGGTGAAGAAAGGATGGTTTGAATATGAAATGAAAGCCGGACAAAAGGTGCGTATTCTTTATGAGGCTCAGGACAAGGCTTCCGCACTGGTTTCGGTGAACGGGAAGACCGTCGGTCAGCTTGAAAAAGGAAATGGAACGGCCCTGTTTGAACTTCCTGACGCTCTGTCGGGAGAGGAGAAGGTGCGTATCCGCATTGCTGCAGCAGATGACAAGGAAACTCCCGCCGTATATGAAGTGCGGATGATGAAGTGAGTCGTGTGAAAGCGGAAAGGCCGTACTTGATGAAGAGAACACATGTTATTAATCAATATCAAACTAATGAATTTAAAAATGAGACTTTTAGGAAAATCAGGACTGATAGGATGCTCCATGCTTTTTGCCTCAGCCTATATGGCGGCGCAGAACCCTGTGGTACAGACCTGGTATACGAGCGACCCGGCCCCGATGGTGCATGACGGTACGCTTTATCTGTATACCGGACATGATGAAGATAAAGCCGATTTCTTCTGGATGCAGGAGTGGCGCGTATATTCCACAACGGATATGGTCAACTGGACCGACCACGGTTCGCCGCTTGCCTTGGAGGACTTTGCCTGGGCTGATGACCGTGCCTGGGCGGCGCAGTGTATCGAACGCAACGGAAAATTCTATTGGTATATCTGTGCGCACTCGAAACTGACGAATGCCATGGCAATCGGTGTGGCCGTAGGTGACTCGCCGACCGGTCCGTTCCGCGATGCCATCGGCAAACCTTTGGCGGACGGTAATTGGGATTATATCGACCCCACCGTATTCATCGATGACGACGGACAGGCGTGGCTGTACTGGGGAAATCCTCGTATCTATTATGCCAAACTGAACGATGACATGATTTCCCTGAAAGGTGAGGTCGGTTTGTTGGACCAGACCGTGGAAGGATTTGGCGCTCCCGACCCTAAAGAACGGAAGAAGGAAGTGAAATACAAGGATTGTTATACGGAAGGTCCCTGGGTCAGCAAACGGGGAGGGAAGTATTACCTGCTGTATGCAGCCGGAGGTGTGCCGGAACATATTGCCTATTCCATGAGTGATACACCGACCGGACCATGGAAATACATGGGCGAGATCATGCCTTTGCAGGATACGGGTTCGTTTACCAATCACTGCGGTGTAGTGGATTATAAAGGGCATTCCTATTTTGCCTACCATACGGGGAAACTGCCCGGAGGCGGAGGTTTCGGGCGCAGTGTGGCGATAGAAGAGTTCAAATACAACGATGACGGAACGTTCCCGATTATCAATGCTACGAAAGAGGGGGTGAAACCGATAGGTACGTTGAATCCCTATTGTCGTGTGGAGGCGGAAACGATGGCTTATTCTGCCGGTGTGAAGTCGGAACCGAATGCCCTGGGAGGCGTATACATCTCGGAGATTCACAACGGTGACTATATAAAGGTACGCGAGGTTGATTTCGGCCGTCCTGAGAAAACATTGCGTTTCTCGGCATCATTGGCATCTGCCCTGAGAGGCGGAACCATCGATGTTTGTCTTGACAGTATCGGTGGCAAGGTGATTGCATCCGTATCGGTGGGCACTACCGGTGGTTGGGAGAACTGGCGGACGGTGACAACGGATAAGGTTGAGGCGGTCAGCGGTGTGCATGACATCTATTTTGTCTTCAAAGGTCGTAAGGGATGCAAACTGTTCAACTTCGACTGGTGGAGCTTTTCGAAAGAAGAGCCCCGGTCGGTCGTGAGCTTTACGGAAGCGGCTTCCAATAATGTTCCGGGCAATGATTTTCCGCGGCTTGACAAGGAGCGCCGTGCCTATTTCCGTCTGTCGGCACCTCAGGCACGATGTGTGGAGGTGGATATTTGCGGAAAGCGTTATCCGATGGAACGGGATGCCAACGGAGTGTGGACTGGCAGTACCGAGCCGCTGGCAGTCGGTTTCCACTATTATTTCCTGCTGGTGGATGGCGTTTCGGTCGTAGACCCTGCCGTGTACACCTATTTCGGATGTTGCCGTATGTCGGGAGGCATAGAAGTGCCGGAAGGGGAGGAAGGGAATTATTACCGTCCCCAACAGGGTATACCTCACGGACAAGTGCGCAGCTGTTCCTACTATTCCGCTTCACAGAAGGAGTTCCGCCGTGCGATGGTCTATACTCCGGCAGAGTATGAGCGGAAAACGAAAAAACGCTATCCGGTGCTTTACCTGCAACATGGAATGGGAGAGGATGAAACGGGATGGAGCACGCAAGGTTGCATGCAGCATATCATGGACAATCTGATTGCATCCGGTGAATGTGAACCCATGATAGTGGTGATGGAGAGCGGGGATGTCCAGGCACCGTTCCGTCCGCGCCGGGGCAAGAATGTGGATGAAGAACGCAATCAGTACGGTGCGTCTTTCTATGATGTGATGCTGAATGACTTGATTCCTATGATAGACGCGACCTTCCGTACCAAGACCGGTCGCGACAACCGTGCCATGGCAGGTTTGTCGTGGGGAGGCCATCAGACCTTCCACACCGTATTGCCCAATATGGACAAGTTCTCGTATATCGGGACGTTTAGCGGTGCTTTGTTCGGTGTAGACGTGAAGACCTGTTTCAACGGAGTGTTTGCCGATGCCGGCAAGTTCAATAAGGACATCCATTATTTCTTTATGGGATGTGGTTCGGAAGAGAATTTCGGGACCAACCGCATGGTGTCCGATTTGAAGGCATTGGGCATCGACGTGGAGTATTACGTTTCGCCCGGCACCGCACATGAATGGCTGACTTGGCGCCGTTGTCTGAAAGAGTTTGTTCCGCATTTGTTTAAGAAACAATAAAGAAACGATGGATATAAAAAAGAAAATGTGGGTCGGCATCCTGTTGGGGATGGGAATGGCGGCGAGTGCCGGTAATGTAAATATATCCAGTCCGGACGGTAAACTGGTCGTGACGGTGTCGGATGACGGGGGCGTCCCCTCGTACACCATCAATTATGGGGATGAAGTGTTCCTGAAACCCTCTCCGTTAGGATTGTCTACCAATCTGGGCGATTATGCCCGTGACATGGCTTTGGGACAGGTGGCAAAGTCCGTAACCGTTGAGGAGACCTATACGTTGCATACCATCAAGCAAAGTATCGTCAATTATACGGCTACCGAGACCGTATGTCCGTTCATGCAGCAGGGGAAGCATATATATGATGTGGTTTTCCGGGTGAGCAACCACGATGTGGCTTTTCAATACAGGCTGTATCCGCAGGGAGATACCCGTTGCTGCATAGTCCGGCAGGAAGCCACTTCATTTGTTTTGCCGGAGGGGAGCACGACTTTCCTGTGCCCGCAAAGCAAGCCGATGGGAGGCTTTGCCCGGACGTCACCCAGTTATGAGACATCCTATACGGTGGATGATGCGTTGGGGAAAAACGGATGGGGAGAAGGGTATACCTTCCCCTGTCTTTTCCGCAACGGTGACAAAGGTTGGGTGTTGATTTCCGAAACCGGAGTCAACGGGCGGTATTGCGCAAGCCGTCTGATTGGGCATCCCGACGGTTCATATACCATCGGTTTTCCCCAACCGGGAGAAAACAACGGATATGGCACGGTGGAGCCGGCGCTCGCCTTGCCGGGAGAAACACCTTGGCGTACGCTGACAGTCGGCGACAACCTGGCTCCGATTGTTGAAACCACGGTACCTTTCGATTTGGTCAGCCGTCAATATCCGGCTTCGTGCGACTATATTTACGGTAAAGGTTCATGGAGTTGGATTATCGGCATGGACGGTAGCACGCGTTTTGACGAGCAGAAACGTTACATCGACTTCTCGGCGGCAATGGGCTGGCAGTCTGTGTTGGTGGATGCGCTGTGGGATACCCAGATAGGTCGTGACAGAATAAAGGAATTGGCTGAATATGGGAAGACTAAAGGTGTTGCGTTATATCTTTGGTACAACTCAAACGGTCATTGGAACGATGCGCCGCAGGGACCGCGCGGAATCATGGACAATGCCATAGCCCGGCGTCGTGAGATGAAATGGATGCAAAGCGTGGGCATCCGCGGCATCAAGGTGGACTTCTTCGGCGGAGACAAGCAGGTGACCATGCAGCTTTACGAAGATATTCTTGCCGATGCCAATGATTACGGATTGCTGGTGATATTCCATGGCTGTACTCTGCCGCGCGGGTGGGAACGCATGTATCCCAATTTTGTGGCGAGCGAGGCCGTTCTGGCCAGTGAGAACCTGCACTTTTCGCAGGGCAGTTGCGATAACGAAGCGTTCAATGCCACCTTGCATCCTTTTATCCGCAACACGGTGGGTAGCATGGATTTCGGGGGCAGCACATTGAACAAGTATTACAATGCCAACAATGCTTCGGGCACACGGAGAGTGACTTCTGATGTGTTTGCCTTGGCTACGGCAGTATTGTTCCAAAGTTCCGTGCAGCATTTTGCCATGGCACCCAACAATCTGACCGATGCGCCGGCATGGGCGGTGGATTTTATGAAGACCGTTCCGACCCAGTGGGACGAAACCCGGTTGATCGACGGCTATCCCGGCAAATACGTGGTATTGGCACGACGTCATGCCGGTGTATGGTATGTGGCGGGAGTGAATGCCCAGAAAGAGCCGGTGAAGCTGAAACTGAAATTACCGATGTGGGCGGCAGGCGAAACACTTTCCTTGTACAGTGATGATGCCGGATTGCAGGGTAGTCTGAAACAGACGAAGACCAACAAGAAACAGGAACTTTTGGTAACGATACCGTGCAATGGCGGCATGGTGATTGTACGATAAATATTTCCGGATGTGCCTTCCGGCACGGTGAGAAAACCAAGAACAGGAGATAAACTGCGATAAGCGAGTTTATCTCCTGTTGCTTGTTCAGAAATCTTTTACCTTAAGACCAATACCTCAAAAAACACATTAACCTAACCTAATCTAAATTTAAATTCTTAACTTAAATCTTCTGTCAACGATACAAAGTTAAGCGGTTTTTCTTCTTCCTTTTTTCCTGTACGTCACACTTTTTTTTGCTGGGATATGTTTTTTCATGTGATTTGCGGACATGAAACATTGGGGCATGGATTTGTTACACACTAAAAAAAACGCTTGGATGGTGTTTGAAGATTCTTCCGGATGGCATGGCACGGAATGTATAACCTTCCGGATGGTGTTTTGTTCGGATTGTAACGTGCATTGATTCAGTTGTTTATGATGGCTAAAAAGTGTACCTGTTGTCAATGGATTCTGCACAGGTCGCCATTTCATCGGACACAGGTCGCCATTTTCATGCTTACGGAGCGGCGTTTTGATACGGGTAGTTTTGATGCGTACGAACATGCGTGTGTGGAGGTGACGGACCGCAAAACAGACTTTGGGATTCGGGCCTAAGGGATAGAATAAACCGCAGTGAAGATACATGTAAGACAACATCTTCACTGCGGTTCGGAGAGGGTGTTTCCCTTTATTCTACGGTTACTTTGTCAGTGCGTGTCGTACCATTGTCATAGAATGTCTTTCTGATGCACAGTCCTTTGCGGGGGCGTGTGACGAGACGTATTCCGTCAATGGTATAATATTCTGTCCTGATAACGGTTGCCGGAGTTGTTGTGTCGGAGATTCCGTTGCCACCGGTTTCGGTAAACTGCCAGGAGTCGAACCGTGTAGGGGCATTGACTTGTCGGAACAGGATATATACATTGTGTAATCCCGTGACAGGAATGTCGCATGCCGTAGTGAAAGTGCCTGTCTCGTCCGAGGCGTATTCCAGTGTGGCGACCGGAGCGGAATCCATGTTGTCGATGTAGACTTCCATTTTTCCTGTACCGGAGAGGGTGGCCGAGAAGTTTCCGGCTCCATTGGTTCCGAACTGTACGCCTTTGATCATCAGCCAGCTTCCGGCTGCCGATGGGATGATACAGGTGTTTCCTTCTGTATTCGTGTTCGATGCGGATATGCCCGCTGCCGTACATAAGGTTTCGGCCTGTTGGTGCTGATACGGATTGACGCGTTTGGCCGTAAGTTGCGTGACGCCGGTATTGGAGGCGGATACCGCCGTGATTCTTTGAGAGGCTTCGCGTACCGTACATTTGTTCATGGCAATGTTGCGGTATCCTCCGTCTATTTCCTGTTGTTTCTCCAGCCATTGCGTGTGGTAGAAGAGGTAGAAGAAAGAGCCGAACTTCTGCAAATGACTGTGGTTGTTGCCGCCGGGATAGCCGAACGAACCGGGATTGGCAAGATATTCGCCTTTGTATGTCCAACTGTTCTGGTCGAGCGGGTTGTTGGAGGTCATGTAGCAGATGCTGCATGGCGACGGTGCTGTTTGGGCACTTCCGTAGGAGGACCATTCCGAACGGTCGCGCCAGCTGGTGCAATAGGAATAGACGAACTTGCCGCTCATGATGTTCAATTCGTTGGCTTCAAAGTGATAGGGAGCGGGAATGGGAACGATGTCGCTGTCCAATGATATCATGTCCTTACCGAGGCGGACGATGCGTGCGTTGCCGGGTTGCAGGTCGGTGCCGGAATCATTGGGTGAGCCGCCTCCGAAGGCAAGCCAGCCGGTTCCCTCGTTGTCAATGACCACACCCGGGTCGAACGGGTTGTTACACAGACCGAGTCCCGGTGTGTTGTATGAAATAAGGTTACTTTTGAGGGGAGCCGTCCACGGTCCGGTGGGAGAGGTGGAAGTGATGACACCTATACCGCCACCGCTGTTGGAGAAATACATGTAGAAATGAGTCAGTCCGTCTTCTTCCACGCGCGATACGATGGAAGGCGCCCAGGAGGCTGCCAGCCATGAGCCGCATACGGCATCCATGTCGATGGTACCGTGATAGGTCCAGTTGACCAAGTCTTCGGTAGACATCATGACCAATGATTTGATATATCCGTAAGTATTACTCTCGAATCCGTTGGTGGCGTTGAACTGCTGTTGGTCGTTCGTACCGTAAACGTAGAGTCTTCCTTCATGTTCTATGGCGGTAGGGTCGGCACAGAATTGGTAGGGATTGATGGGATTGACTTGCGTTTCCGTCTTGAATGCCGTCATGGGAACGACATCTTCCGGACGCTGTTCTTCTTTGGGCGTCCTGATGAATTGTAGGGTATACAGGCTCTTTGCCGTGATCAGTACTTCGGGCGTTCGTGTATTCGAATAAGAGGCACTTACATCCTGTACGAAACGGTTGCGTGAGATATTGGTTACAATAGCATTGACCTGCCGGCTGGCGAAAGGCAGGCTGACTTTCAGTTTTACGGCACTTTCCGAGGGATTGAGCACGAATACGTTGACGGTATCGCCGTTTTCGCTGGCGTATGCCGTGCCCTTGACCGGTGTGGAAGCGTTGTCCGTGAATACGGCTTTGATGCGTGTCAGTCCGGTGGCGTATCGGGCGTAGTGTCCCATGACGTAGGCGAATTTCGCAGGAGAGGACTTGTCGCCTCCGCCTGTGCCGTCGCCGAAGAAATGGTCCAGCATATTATAATATATGTAGGCATTGAATCCATGGCGCAGGCAGTTGTCTATGCTTTCGGCGAAATTGAGTCCGCAGTCCCAGTTGCCCACCTGGTCGGGGTCGAAGATGTATTCGGTCATCCACATGGGCTTTTTGGTCAGGTTCTGCACATAGCCCACGTAAGTCAGGTCGTTGGCGCCGTAGATATGGTTTCCCCAGATGTCCGTGTTGTTGCGTACGGCGGCTGATTTTACCAGTTCCTTGTTATAAGTATGGCTGCCCCATCCGAAACATTCCGGTGCCATGATCTTACATTTGGGGTCGATATACTTGCGTGCGGCGGAAATCATGCGTGTCATTTCTTCTACCGTGTACAGACATCCTTCATATCCTTCCGGATCGTAATCGCACTCGTTCTGTATGGAGATGATGTCTATGGCGGCATCCTGGCGTTCCATATATTGTCTGAACTGTTCCAGCCATTTGGCATACGCCTCGATGCTGTCGGTGTTGATGTGTCCGTGGTTGGAGGATTGTCCCCAGGTTTGTTCGGCACCGACCTTGAACCTGTGGGGTGGTGTCCAGGGAGATGCAAAAACGGTGATGCCGTGCGCCTTTCCCCATTTAACGGTCGGTACGTATGCCGCCCAGTCGTTTTCATTCGGAGCAATGCGTATGCGCATGATGTTATACCCCATGCCGTCTGCTCCCCACAGCTTGTCCACTTTGTCTTGTGTATAGCTTGCCGCCCATTGTCCGCTCATGCCGACTCCGCCGAACCCGTCGATATGTTGGTAAGTTGTTCCGGCATCAACAGTGACGCTTGCTGTCCGCTGTGCCGGGGCGTATGAGGTCATGCACAGCATGGCAGTGAGCAGGACGAAGGGGCTTAAAGTCAGGTTCGTTCTTTTTTTCATCTGAATCTGTTTATTTTAAGTTCTCGATATGGTAAGGGCTTTCCGGTTCTCCCAAATAATTGTAGTCGGCCTTGACTTCTTTTCCATCGGCAATCCGGGTGATGACGATACGTTCGATGACCACACCGGGGTCGAGTGGTGAAAGGGTCAGGGTGTGCATCCCGTCATCCTTGTGTTTCAGAGGCATTTTTACGGTTCCGATGTTGATGCGGTTTGCCTGCCATTGGTATTCCTCTTTTTTGCTGTTGATATTAAGAATCTGTGGCTTGCCTTCATCAGTCCTGACCTCAATGCGTTGCCCTTTGTTGTCGTTGAACGGGAACGTCGGGGCCAGATAGAGGTGTATCATGACTTCTCCGTCTTTTGAGGATTGGAACTTGTAGGTGACCTCTCCTTGGTCTGTCGGTTCGGTGTAAGGCATGAGAGCCAGTCCGGAGAGTGTTTTCCCGAAATCAGGGATGACGGTCCATTGTGTTTTGGTGCCGTCAGTGGCTTTCCAGTAATGTTCAGCCTCCATGGCGATGATGCCTTTGGGAGAGGCGGAGGTGAATACATATCCTTTGTCAGGATTGCCGTTCTGTTTTCTTGCAGCGTTCACCGAGTCGGCATTGACCCTTTGCGGGGCAGGGAAGTAGCGCTTCTTGGGACCGTTCCAACTTGTATATCCGATGTGAATCTCATCCATCATGTGGTTCCATTTGCCTCCGGCGATGTGTTTGTTGTAGTGGTCACAGAGAAGGGAGTCACGGAGATACAGACGGTAAGCGCGGTCAGCCCAGTCGTTGGCTTCCGGATGGTTTTCCGCAGCCAGCCGGCTGTTCATGGCATAGGCATAATACATATCATATAGGTTTGCCATAGCCTGTACCGGAAACAGGATAAGTTCCTGGTAAGTATCACGGTACTTCTCGTCCAACAACTGGTATTGGTTGAGTGCGTCGCTCTCCAGTCGTTTATAATCGCCCAATACCCGTTCCCATTCTCCGGTGTGAAGCGAATAAGTGTTGTGCCATAACAACTCTGCGGTGCGGCGGTGTACATATTTCCCTTGCAGGTTGAGGATGCGTGCCGCTTCTTTGGCTTCCCGCTCACCGAACTGCTGACGGCAGAACGCTTCCGTATATTCCATCAGATTACCGGCGTTGAAACGTCCGGGGTTCCATGCCATCCGAAGGAAGAAGTCAATGGGGAACTCCATCGGTTTAAGGTCGCCTACATTCAGAATCCATAATTGGTCCACACCGTAACTGTAAGTCAGTTGCATTTGTTCCCAGATGCGTTGTATCTGGCTGACGTTGATCCATTTCGTATTGCGCGGTCCGCCTACATAGTCTACATGGTAATACATGCCGTACCCGCCTTTGTGCTTTTCTTCCTGCAGATCCGGCAACAAGCGTACGTTTCCCCAGTTGTCATCACAAAGCAGTAAGATGACGTCGTCCGGTACGCGCATTCCTTTTTCATAATACTCCTGCACTTCTTTGTAGAGCGCCCATACCTGGGGTGTTTTTTCCGGTTTCTTTCCGGTCACGTCCCTGATGATTTTCCGTTGGTCGGCTACGATGCGTTCGAGCAACTGGAGGTTGGCGTCTTTGCCCATGGGTTCGTCGCCGTCTCCGCGCATGCCGATGGTGACGATGTCTTCAGTACCTTTGATTCTTTCTATGCCTTTGCGGAAGAACCGGTTGAGTCCGTCTTTGTTCGTGTCATAGTTCCATGGTCCTATTTCTTTTCTCCGGCGCGCGTACTCCTGATGGTTTCTTGCCATGGGTTCATGATGCGATGTGCCGATGATGATACCCATCTCGTCGGCAAGCCGGCTACTTTCCGGGTCATCTTCGTAGAAGGCGGACGCCCACATTGCCGGCCAAAGGAAGTTGCCTTTCAGACGAAGGATGAGTTCGTACATGTGGACATACATCTTGCTGTTGATGCCTCCGAATTTTTCTTTTGCCCATCCTCCGAAAGCCGGCCATTCGTCGTTGATGAAGATACCCCGGTAACGGACGGCAGGTTCACCGTCCGTATAAGTTCCCGGCAGGATGTATAGTTCCTTATGCTTCTCCACCGGTACGTCAGCCCACCAGTACCACGGACTGACGCCCATCTGTTCCGCCAGTTCATAGATGCCGTAAATAGCTCCCCGTTTGTCGCTTCCGGCGATGACGGTGTAAGTGTTGTCATTGTCATTGACAGTGGTGATGATATACTTCTCGCGTTTGCCCTGCAACTCTTTTCCGTTGAGTTTTTTTTCTTTGATGAGTCGTTTGATGATGTCGCTCTTTTCAATGGAACCCACAACCAGGCGTGTGTTAGGGGTCAGCCTGCCGACTGTTTCCGGTTGTTTTCCGGTGACACTGCTGATGTCCCGGACAAGATTATTCGTTGCTGTTTTTATTCCCTGAAATTCCTGCTCGTTGATGAAGATGTGCAGGGTGTTTTCTTGTGTCTGAAGTAGGGTACACCCGTTTTCCGGACGGAACGCGACGAACCGTTCTGCTGCGGACAGACAGGACGGGATTGCCGTGACGATACAGAGTAAGGCGATTCTAAAAAAGTCTTTTTTCATATTCTTAGATGGATTTGATGAATAAACATATTTGTCCATGTCCCATGATGAGGGGAGGATATGGCAAAGATACAAAGGAATCCTTGAATATATTTTCTTTATCTGCTCATTTTGTGGTGTCAAGGTAACGACGGTTTGTCGGTTTGTATCATATATTTTTTCTCATGTAACATTTCCTTGTATTTGTTTGCCGGGAGCAAATTTTCATAACGCAGATAGAAAAGATGTGCGGTGATAATCACTAATTTTGCCATTGGATTAATTATTTATTTAATGGTATGAGGAACAGTTTGTACAGAGTCTTAATGTGTGGACTTGCCGGAGCATGGATGTTGCAGTATGCCTGCGGACAGAAAATCATCCGCCAGAAGGAGTGCTGGGACTTCGACTGGAAATTTGTCTTGAACGCCGATGACGGGCGGAATCGTGAATTGTTGCTGGAAGATAAGGACTGGATGGAAGTGCAGTTGCCGCACGACTGGAGTGTGTCGCTTGATTTTGACGGTAAGTTAAGCGGATGCAACGGTCATTTGCCGGGCGGTATCGGCTGGTACAGGAAAACTTTTGAAGTGAGTGGGAAGGATAAGGGTAAACGTATTTCAGTATTGTTCGACGGAATCTATAACAGGAGTGATGTCTATTTGAACGGCCATCATCTGGGTTTTCGTCCTTATGGCTTCTGCTATCTGCAATATGATCTTACACCTTATATAATATATGGCGGCAAGAATGTCCTGGCAGTCCGGGTCAACAATCCGTCGGACAACGACAGCATTGCCCGGTGGTATACCGGGTCCGGCATTTATAGGCATGCCTGGTTGGTGAAGACCGCCCCTGTGCACGTGGATGAATATGGTACGTATGTGACTACTACATTGAAAGAGGGCGGGAAAGCAGAGGTATCCGTTCGAACGACCGTGGCGAACAACGATGCGGAGAGCCATGGAATTTATGTGAAGCATTGTGTGAAAGACTCTTCAGGAAAGACGGTGGCACAAAGCCGGAAAGGGGAGAGGCTGGATATTCCTGCCGGAGGAAAAGCCGATGACCATGCCTTGCTTTCAGTGGATGACGCACGGTTATGGTCACCGGAATCACCTAACCTGTATACCTTATATACATCAGTCTGTCAGGGAAACCGTGAGATAGACCGTTATGAGACCGTATTCGGCATACGCTCGTGTGAGTTTACTGCCGACAACGGATTTATATTGAACGGGAAGCGTGTGAAGTTGAAAGGTTTTTGTTTGCATCAGGATGATGCATCGTTGGGGGCTGCGCTTCCTTTGCGCTCCATGCAGCGCAAGTTGCAAATCATCAAGGAATATGGCGTGAATGCCATCCGTTGCAGTCACAACCAGCCGGCACCGGAGTTTCTTGACCTATGCGACCAGATGGGCTTCATTGTGATTGATGAGGCGTTTGACAAATGGAAGTCAGGCTACTATGCGGAATATTTCGATGAATGGTGGCAGCGTGATTTAAGGAATATGATTGTGCGCGACCGTAATCATCCGTGTGTGGTCCTGTGGAGCATCGGTAACGAATTGCAGGAAGCATGGGACGGAAGTGATACCGGATGCAGAAGAGCGGCTATGTTACAAGATTTTGTGCATGAACTGGAACCGACAAGACAAGTCTGTCTGGCGGCACAGAACCGCCATAACGAGCGGTTTTCAGGTGTGACGGACGTGGTGGGCTATAACTATCTGGAGGCAAGAATGCTGTCCGATCACAAGAAGTTTCCGAAGAGGCGTTTCCTTGTTACGGAAGAACTGCCGTATTATATGGGTGCGGAAGGGAATATCAGAAGCTACGATACCGACAATCCTTGGAATGTCATTGCCGCAAACGATTTCATTGCCGGCGGTTTCATCTGGTCCGGTGTGGATTATATCGGTGAAGCCGGTTGGCCGAGCCATGGTTGGCCGACGGGTTTGTTCGACATTTGCATGATAGAGAAACCCCGTGCCGCCTTTCATCGTGCCATGTGGAATGACAAGCCGGTGGTGGGAATGGCTGTGCGTGACAATGCTTTGGATATCGACCACGGACGGGATTTGTGGCAATGGCCCAATATGACCACGATGTGGAATTTTCCCCGAAGTTATGACGGACTGGTGGTGGAAGTGGTCACAACGACGAATTGCGAGAAGGTGGTGCTGTTTCAGAACGGCAATGTGATGGGCGTGAAGAATACATCAGATTATCCGAACCATACCATCGTCTGGAATCTTCCCTATAAGCGCGGCACACTTGTGGCAAAAGGAGTGAACGGGACGGATACATTGGCGGTCTGTGAGATGAGGACTGCCGGAAATCCGGTAGAATTGCACGTAGAGGCAGACCGTTCGGAACTGGTTGCCGACGGGCAGGACCTGAGTTATGTGCAAGTGGAATTGCGGGATGAAAACGGTGTCCTTGTGCAGCATGACGACCGGATGGTTACGGCGAGACTTGAAGGAGAAGGACGTCTGATAGGTTTTATCAACAGCGATTTGCGGCGTACAACTCCCTTCACCTCCCGACAGGACAAGACTTATTTCGGACGTGCCATGGCTATTGTGCAGACTACCCGTCAGCCGGGAGATATCCGTTTGAGTTTTGAGGTAGAGGGAATGAGCCGTCCCATTACAGTATCGTTGAAATCTGTTCCCGTGGAGAAGAATGCCGTTCCTCCGGTTCCGAGTTTCCGGTAACATATATAATTGTTCTATAAAGAATAGAGATAATAATTTTAGTTATACTATATAAAAGCAAAACATGAAGAATATACATTCAGGAATGTGGCATGCCGCTTTGTTTTGTGCGGCCATGACATTGTTTAGTGCAAATGTGTCGGCAGACGACCATGTAACCGACAAGGCGAGCACCATAGGTACGGGTAATCCTTATCTGCCTTTGTGGGAACATCTTCCCGACGGGGAACCGAGGGTTTTTGAAGACCCCGACTGTCCCGGCAAATACCGTGCGTATATCATCGGGTCGCACGATGTGCGTTTCGACAGTTATTGCGGTGCCGATATCCGTATCTGGTCGGCACCTGTTGAGGATTTGACGGACTGGAGGGATGAAGGTCCTGTCTTTACCTACCATATCCAGAACCAGTGGGACGTGATGTATGCACCCGATTTGGTGGAAATCAAAAAGAAAGACGGTACGAAAGAATATTATCTGTATCCTCATAGCCGTGGGGCGAGACGTGAGGCGATGGTCTGTAAGGGAAGCCGTCCGGACGGACCGTTCACTCCCGTGAATCTGACAGAAGACGGTACCCGGACGCTTCCCGGCAGTATATTGGGATTCGACCCTTCTATCTTTGTTGAAGAAATCACGAATCCCAAAGACCCCGATTATGAGATAGGGTATCGTGTGTACGGTTTCTGGGGATTCCAGCGTTCATTGGCCGCACAGTTGGACCCGCATACCATGTATTCGGTTCGTCCGGGAACGGAAGTCATACCTTATTTTATTCCGGCAAGTGCCCGCTATGGAACGTTGCGCGACCCTGAAGGAACAAAATATCCTGCCTTGTATGAGGAACAGAATCCTTGTGATTTCAATTTCTTTGAGGCATCTTCCATCCGTAAGGTCGGCAATAAGTACGTCATGATCTTCTCCGGTTATTCCGGACCTGATTATGGATTGGGAAGTACCAACTCCACCTTGCGTTATGCTTTCGGTGACACTCCGTTGGGACCTTGGCGGAGCGGTGGTGTGCTTGTCGACTCTCGCGGCGTGGTGTTGAATCAGGATGGAAGCAGGTTGCAAGCCACCAATGCGGCTCACAATACCCATGGAAGTTTGCAGGAAATCAACGGGCAATGGTATGTGTTTTATCACCGTCCGCCGCGTGGTTTCGGCTTTGCCCGTCAGGCAGTAGTGGCTCCTGTGGTCATCGAATGGGACAAGAAACCTGTGGCGGAAGGGGGCACCGTCGTGATTCGCGGTTACGATTCCAATGCGAAAGACGGTATCTGGAAAGTCAAAGCCTCTAATGGTGATGAGTATACCGGTGCGGAGGTCACTTCGGAAGGTTTCCAGATATTCGGTCTGGACCCCTATAAATACTATTCGGCAGGATATGCTTGCTATTTGTCTAATATCGGCAGTCAGCAGGATGCATGGGATATATGGGACAATAACATGCCCGTAAAAGTGCAGAACAAGGATATTATCGGTTATAAGTATTTCGGTTTCGGAGGATTGAAAAAAGCTCAGAAAGGGTTGAAACCTTTTGCCGGGACGAAGAAGGGGAACAACACTTCGTTTAATCTGTTCCTGACTCCCAAAACGGACAAGTCCTTTAAAATCAATGTCTGGATAGACGGCCCGTGGGACAATGAGACGTGGAAAGGAAAGAAGATCGGTGAAATCGTGGTTCCTGCCGGTTCTGCACATAAGATAACGAAATATACGGTCAATGTGGCTGATGCCGTAGACAATCTGGATAAAAAGCATGCCATATATCTGGTGGCGGAGGGAGATGCGCAAGGAGAATTGTGCATGCTTCAGGGATTGGGATTCAGTCGCGAAGGCATGAGCCTGGAGTATCCTGAGGTGCCCGTGGTGAAAATCATGGCGGATGGCAAGGAACTTGAGATGCCGGCGACTCCGGTTAGGTCGACCAACGAGAACGGACTGACAGGGTATGACCGTTATGAAGTGGCCTGCCATGTTCCTGCCGGCAAGAGCACTTTGCCCGTGATATCCGCTTCCGCCAGTACGCCGGAAGTCAAAATAGAGATTCTCCAACCGGCATCTCTTGACGGGAAGGCAGAGGTCAGATGCGATTATCGCGGTATGGTGAAGACCTATATTGTGAGGTTTCAATAAGAAGCAGAAAGGGAGATAATCAGACTAATCAGTTTGGAATGTATAATTAAAAAGAGTAAAAGATGAAACGTTGTTTATTGATGATGTTGTGCTTGTTCCTGTTGGGCGACATGGCACTCTATGCCCAAAGCCGGCGGCCTATTGACAACAAGCACCCTATGTGGCTCATCCATATAGACGTATGGAACAATGCCGATCCGCAGAAAATCATAGACCTGATACCTGCCGACATCAAGCCATACGTGTGCATGAACTTGTCGTTATCCTGTCAGTATGACAATGACCTCAAGATGCACAAGATGCCGCAGAATGCCGTACAGACTTATAAGTCATGGGCATCTGTGTGTTGCCGTAATAACATGTGGTTTACCTGCCAGCCGGCATCCGGAGGAAAGACACATATAAAGGATGACGACCTGGAGACGTTTGAGTATTTCTTCAAGAATTACAAGAACTTCCTGGGATGGAACTATGCCGAACAGTTCTGGGGCTTCGATGACCCGGAGGATGACAGTTCCTCTTCCCAGCCTTCCCGTATAGCCTTGTTTGCCAAGCTGGTGGAGATGTCGCACAATTACGGAGGTTTTCTTACGATAAGTTTCTGCGGGAACATCTGGTCGCACGGTTTGAATCCGGTGGGCATGTTGAAGCGTAATGCCAATCTTCTGGCCAACTGTAAGAAGTATCCCGAAGCCATCTTGTTCCTTTATAAATATACGACTGCCGGTTGTTGGTATAACAACGAGAGTGTGACGCTTGCTCCTTTCATCTCCGGCCTTGCCAAGAATTATGGCGTGCGTTATGACAACTGCGGATGGAACGGTGCTTTGGGTGCGATTTTCGGGGAAGACAGCAAGCATGGAAGAACTTATCCGGGTGCAGCCGGCATACCTCCGGTGCTGGAACAGACGTGTCTGAACGGTGCTTGCGTGTGGGACGGACCTGAATTGATCTGGACGGAATGTTTTAAGGAAAAATCCAAAACAACCGTCAGCGGTTATACCCGTCGCAACTGGACGACATTTTCTACTTTCGACAATATTTGGGTGGATATGTTCCGTAAGGTGCTCGACGGTACGATTTACATACCCTCACGTGAAGAAGTGGTGGAACGTACGAAGTTTGCCCTTGTCAGCGATATAGCTCCGGCGAATGACAATACAAGTCTGAAGGCAAGGGCTTATGCCACGCCGGAAACACTGTATGACGGGATTTACAAGCAGGACGACCCGTTCAACCGCGACAACGGGCAGATGGACAAGAACAACTGCTATTATAAGAAGACCGGTCGTTACCAGACCATTCCTGTCTTGTTCCCGTTGGAACATTGCGATGACCTGGCGAAAAGCATCAATACCAAACTGACCCGTACGGATTACGACAATAACTTCGGAAACTGGCAGAACGAGACCATGAAACAGGTTAAGCTCAACAGGCTCTATCCGGAAGTCAGCAAGGGAGATATGTTTGTGGCAAGGAATCATAACGAGCTACTTTGTTATACGCCTTACAGCTATCTGAATTATAAGGTGGCATCGAAGGCATCCGTTCCCTTGCAGTACAACAGTTGTACAAGTCTTGAGTTGAACTTCCCGCGTTTCAGTTCGGCTGTCGTGAAGGAATACAACGACCGTATCGTTTTCTATCTGAACAATTTCCGCAGTGATACGGTGGCGTCTGTCACGGATGTAATCAAGGTGGTCGGGGCCTCAAGCAAACCTGCATACAGTTATAAGGACAGGGTGAGCACCAAGTCGGTGATTACCGAGGAATGGAACGCGGAGACAGCTACCTATACTTGCAGTGTCAGTCACATGGGGCCGCTCGACCTGACCATTCATTGCGAAGGGGCTAACGTTGACGACCGCAGTACGGATTATCTCTCGGACGAACCCATAGCGGAACTTCCCCAGCAACCGACGGCCTATTACGGTGAGCTGGTCATAGAGGCGGAAGATATGGACTATAAGAATGTGAAGGAGAACGTTACACATGCCTATAATTCTTCCTATAGGGAACTGCGTGGGCATTCGGCCATGGGCTTCCAGGTGTTGGGCACCAGTACGGCTGCTGCCTTGCGTAATGCGACCATGATTAATTTCGGCGGAACTTATAATGTGACGGTGAAGTACATGTCCCAGGCCAAAGCCCAGGTCATGGTTTCCTGTGGAAGCGTATCACGAAAGGTGCTGACTCTGTCCGCGAGTGGTGAAACTTGGCAGACGGTAAGTTTTGAGACAACGCTTAAAAGCGGTTCCAACACTTTCACGCTTACGAATGTAGGGGGAAAGAATGTGTATATCGACAATGTCACTTTCACCCCGTTGCAGCTTGACGATCCGATTGACGAGGTATGGACCGACCTGATGCCGGAGATGTTCCATCAATGGAGTGGGGTGGATGCCACGGCTGTGGATAACGGGCCGGTAGACTGTGCATACGGTTTGAATACGGAAACATGGTTGCCCTACGGTGATGGCAATGTGAATTATCTCCGGTATGCCGATTTGAGCGACTATGCCACTCTTGAGATTACGGTGACTCAGGGAACTCCGCGTTTGCTGTTCAACCGTTATACGGATGGCGGAAGTTACATCGGCTTCGAGCCGGATAATGCTGTGTTCATGACGAAAGTCGTGGCAAACGGCAATGGGACGATATCCTATTATTACGACCTTGCCGCCATCAAGGAGCAGGACGGATATGTTCATCTGAATGCCATCAAAGGTGTGGGTGAGTGGAGCGGGGCCGACAAGCCGATTGTGACGGCCATGCGCTTGACAACGAGTGGTATCGGAACAGTAGAGGTTCGTCCTGTGGCCAAAGAGAGGAACATGCCGACAGACGAAATCTACGACCTGTTCGGTCGCCGTGTATATACACTGGTAAAAGGACATGTGTATATTATCGGAGGTAAGAAAGTGCTTTATCGGTGACAGCCACATCCAATAAGGGTAAAAAAGAGACCGGGAGCAATTGGATTCCCGGTCTCTTTTCTTATTTTTGCAAATCATTATATAGAATGTCCTGCCTATGCGTCGGATTATGAACGAACAGTTGCTCATATCGGAGAACAATCCGATAAAGGCACGTTATTATGATTATGACAGATTCTTCTATCCCTGGCATTTCCACAGCCAGTATGAACTCATTTTCGTAAGGGAGAGCTACGGATGCTGTTTTGTGGGCGACCATATAGAGGATTATAAGGCGGGCGACCTTTTTCTTTTCGGCAGCAACCTGCCTCACTATATGCGGAGCGATGATGTGTATGCCACTCCGGAAACTCCCGGTCGGGTGCAAGGCACCATCATACAGTTCGAGGAGAATTTCATGGATTATTCCTTTTCCCATTACCCGCAGTTCATGCAGATTCACACGATGCTGGAGCGTGCCGGAAGGGGCCTCAAGTTTTCCGGCCTGAAAGGAACTCCTGCAGGAGTGCTGTTGGAGGACTTTCCCAAGGAAGAAGGATTCCGGCAGATTACATGTCTGTTGGAAATGCTTCAGGAGCTTGCCGTTTCGCCGGCGCAGAAACTTCTGGCAAGTGCCAATTACAGCGAGACCTTTCCAGTGTTCGGAGACAAGCGCATCAACAAGGTGCTTTCCTATATCCAGTCCAATTATACGCAGAAACTCTCTTTGGGCGGCATTGCTGCCATGGCCCACATGAATCCGGCGGCTTTTTGCCGTTATTTCAAGGAGCAGTCGGGAAAGACGCTTTTGGAATACATCATGGATGTGCGTATCGGCTATGCCTGCAGGTTGCTTGTGGTCAGCAAGATGACGGTGGCGCAGATTGCCCTGGAGTGCGGTTTCGATTCATTGACCCATTTCAACAAGATGTTCAAGAAACTGACCAAGTTCACTCCCACGAGCTATCGGGAACATATCTTAAAGTGATATAAGGCTGTTGTTACGCCAGTGTCGGGCAGGATTCGGACAGATGCCGGTCATTTATCACAGTGGTGTCCGGAACTTTTGCAATCAAAGCTTTTGTCTGTCCAATCAAAGCCTTTGATTCGCCAATCAGAACCTTTGATTCGCCAATCAAAGCCTTTGATTGCAAAAATCAGGGTGGAAGACGGATTTTTTTAATCTGCATATTGTATCAACGAACCATCTTCCGGAGTGTAGCCTGCACGATGTTTTCCATCACATCGTATCCGGAAGGGGTGGGATGGACGCCATCCTTCGTATACGCCGGGTTCAGTGCGCGTTCTTCTCCATAGACCATTGCCGAATAATAGTCTATGTATGGTATCTTGTTTTCCTTGGCGTATGCGCGGATACGGGCGTTCAACGAGGCTATCTTGCTTGCCCCGTCCTTGACGGACGGGTTCCATCCGAAGGCTGCCGCCGGCAGTACGGAAGAAAGCACCACCTTTATTTTATGCGCACGAGCCAGCTCCACCAATGTCATGATGTTGCCCATCGTCCGCTCTTCGCTATAAGGATGGGTGTTTTCTGCCACATCATTCGTCCCGGCGTTGATGACTACCACTTTGGGGTGCAGGTCGATTACATCCTGCCGGAAGCGCACAAGAAACTGGTAACTGGTCTGTCCGCTGATTCCTCGTCCTACATAACCGTTTTCCGTAAAGAACTCCGGGTGGAACCGAGCCCACTTTTCCGTAATGGAATTACCGAGGAACACCACTTTTACTTCCGTTCCGCCGGATTCCGACAATTGTCGGTTTTCTTCCCTGTAACGTTCCAAATATCCCCAGTCTTTGTTCTGGGCGTTCACTTTTTCTGTACATCCGCACAATGCGGCGAACAATACAAGCCATACATATCGCTTCATATCTTTATTTTTTCTTTTGGTTCAAATTTTTGTTTTCAGTAGAACCCGCCGGTCAGGGCGGGAAGCACCTTTCTTTAAAATAACAGTCCGGAATGCAAAAAATCATTTCTCACATTCCGGAACAACCAACTAACTATTATGAAAAACGCAATTAAACTACATGGCAAAAGCGTTGAAGCCGCCGTCGACCACAGCCACAGTACCTGTCACGAACGATGCGGCATCACTGATGAGATACTGGATGGTTCCACACAGCTCTTCCGGACGACCGAAACGCTTGAAGGGTGTCTGTCGTATCACGTCTTTTCCGCGTTCGGTGAGCGAACCGTCTTCGTTGGTCAGCAGGCTTCGGTTCTGATGGGTCAGGAAGAAGCCCGGCGCAATGGCGTTGACACGGATATTAGGCGTGAATTTGGTGGCGACTTCATTGGCCATGAATGCTGTGAAATTGCTGATGCCGGCTTTGGCTGCGGCATAGCCCAGCACGCGTGTCATGGGTCGGAATGCTGCCATGGAAGAGAAGTTCACGATGGAGCCGCGGCCGGCATCCACCATCGGCCGCAGGAATATCTGTGTGGGGATGACCGTTCCGGTAAGGTTGACGTTAAGCACTTTCTGGAACTCTTCGATACGGATGTCGAAAATCGTTCCGGTGGGGGCGATGGTGGCACCCGGCATGTTGCCTCCGGCAGCGTTGAGCAGGGCGTCCACTTTCCCGTAACGTTTCAGCACCTCGTCGCGGCATGCCGTGACGGATGCCGGATTCATCACGTCTGTTTCCATGAACACAGCCTCTCCGCCTTTCGCACGGATGTCGGATGCCTGTTGCTCGCCAGTCTCCTTTTTCCGGCCCAAAAGTACCACCTTGGCTCCCTGCAGGGCGAGATATTCGCCGATACAACTGCCTAAAACGCCTGTACCGCCTGTAATGACCACAACCTGGTCTTTTACTGAAAACATTTCATTCATATTCTTGTCTTTTTAAGTTCTTTGTCTTTTTAGCTATGTTTATAGGATTCCTTCTGCAAGTTCACGGCGTACCGTGGCCATGACTCCTTCCATCTGTCCCAAGGCCAGCATGCGGCCGTGGAAGGAGTAACCGGCATTGTAACCGCACTTTTCGTCTCCCAACATCAGCGGGGCGTGGTCCACGCGCATAGGCAGCGAGGGGTTGGTCTTTTCAAAAATGCGTGTCAGTTCGATGAGGTCGGCGCGTCCGGCAAGGTGGGACGCTTCACGGAAATCTCCGTTGGGCAGTACGTTTGTGCTGCGCAGATGCACGAACCAGGTGCGTCCGGCATATTTCCGTGCCAGCTCCGTCACGTTGTTGTGTGCTCCCGCGCTGAGCGAGCCTGCGCAGAATGTCAGTCCATTATGCTTGTCGGGAACGGCATTCAGGAACCATTCAATGTCGGCATCGCAGGTCACGATGCGGGGCAGACCGAGAATCTGCAAGGGAGGGTCGTCGGGATGCACGCACATGTTGACGTCCCATTCGTTGCATACGGGCATGATGGCTTTCAGGAAATACACCATGTTCTCGCGCAGCCGGTCACGGTCGATTCCTTCGTACAGTTTCAGCAGGTTCCGGAAAGTATCAACCGGTGTGCGGTCGCCTTCCTTGATGTTGCCGTTGACAAACCCTTGGGTTTTCACGATGATGTTCTCAACGAGACGCTGTTCGCCGGCAGCATCCATCGTACGTTCCAGCGCGTGCATGCGTTCCAAGGTCTCTTCGTCGTAGTCCTGTTCGGCATTCTTGCGTTTCAGTATGCGACAGTCGAAGTAGGCAAACTCCCCGCGGTCGAAGTACAGGCAGGATGTGCCGTCTCCATTCGGGTATTCGAGTGTGGTCCGCGCCCAGTCGAGCACGGGCATGAAATTGTAGCATATTGTTCTGATGCCGGCCTTTCCCAAATTGGCGAGGCTGATTTTATAATTCTCTATCAGTTGGTCGCGGTCTTCTCCGCCGTATTTGATGGATTCCGATACCGGAAGGCTTTCCACCACAGACCAGCGCAGTCCGTGCGCTTCTATATACTCCTTCATTCTCAGGATTTCCTCTTCCGTCCAGATTTCCCCGTTGGGAATGTGGTGCAATGCTGTCACGATGCCTTCCACGCCGATTTGGCGAAGCATGTCCAAGGTTATTTTGTCGTTCGGTCCGAACCATCTCCAAGTTTTTTCCATAATGTTCTTGTATTATAGTATGTTGATGTTTTTAGATGGCACGCGGATGACACGGATTGTGCGGATGACCGCGGATTTTATTCATAGAAAAAAGTTATCTGCGTTAATCCGCTCAATCCGCGTCATCTGCGTGCCATTCATTTAAAAGCAAAAGTAATTTTTGGCATTCCGGTAGCAGATGTCTTCCACCATGCCACACACACGTTCCATCTCTTCTTCGGGAATCAGTCCGTTTTCCACGTCGTTGCCGATGAGGTTGCAGAGCACGCGCCGGAAATATTCATGGCGCGGGTAGGAGAGGAAGGAGCGTGAATCGGTGAGCATGCCCACGAACCGGCTGAGCAGTCCTTGCAGGGAAAGGGCATTCATCTGGGCCGTCATGCCTTCGATTTGGTCGTTGAACCACCAGCCTGATCCGAACTGGATTTTTCCGGGGATGGTGCCGTCCTGGAAGTTGGCGGTGAGTGCCGCCGTAACGGAGTTGTCGGCAGGGTTCAGGTTGTACAGGATGGTTTTGGTGAGTTGGTTTTCTGCATCCAAAGCATCCAGAAAATGAGCTATGGCTTCGGCAGACCGGTAGTCGCCGATGGTGTCGAAACCCGTATCCGGTCCGATGGTGCGGAACATGCGGGTGTTGGTGTTGCGCATGGGACCGAAATGGAACTGCTGTACCCAGCCTTTTTCGTGGTTCATGCGTGCCAGCTCCAACAGGATGGCAGTCTGCAGTTCTTCGGTTTCCTGTCCGGACAGCATCTGTCCGCTCATGACTTTGTCGAACAGGCGGGCGGCCTGTGTCTCGCTGCATTCAGTCCAGGGGAACCGGCAAACACCGTGGTCGGCAAGGCTGCAACCGTTGGCTGCAAAGAAGTCCTGACGTTTGCGCAATGCTTCATATAAGTCCTGTAAACTATTGATAGATATGTCACTTATGCCTGACAGACGCTCGATGTAGGCGCGGTATGCCACCGGGTCGGAAACAGCCATAGCCTTGTCCGGCCGCCACGTTGGCAATACTTTGGTTTCAAACTTGTCCGACCGGATTTTCCGGTGATGTTCCAACGTGTCTGTCGGGTCATCGGTGGTGCAGACACATTCCACATTGTAGTGTCTCATGAGTCCGCGGGCATGAAATTCCGGTTGTTGCAGTTTCTCATTACATGCTTCATAAATGCTGCGTGCCGTTGCGGGGTTCAGCAGTTCGGTGATGCCGAAAGCTGTGCGGAGTTCCAGGTGCGTCCAGTGGTAGAGCGGGTTGCGCAAGGTATATGGCACGGTTTCCGCCCACTTCATGAACTTCTCTTCATCGGTGGCGTTTCCGGTAATATAATGCTCGTCTATGCCATTGGCACGCATGGCACGCCATTTGTAATGGTCTCCGCCCAACCAAAGTTCGGTAATTGTCTGGAAGCGATGGTTGTCGGCAATCATCGCCGGATTCAGGTGGCAGTGATAATCTATGATGGGCTGCGTCTTTGCATGCTGGTGATACAGCCGTCTTGCCGTTTCTGTCTGTAACAGAAAGTTTTCGTCCATGAAAGGTTTCATATTCGGATGTTTTTATTTTTTTATGACTACCAGTTTATATTTCGGAACCAAGAGCTTCATCATGACCCAACTGAAAAGATAAGCGAATGAGGCCACAAGGAAGACTATCATGTAACCGGCGTTGATGCCTTCGAAGCCTAAGAAAGTCATGCCGGTGGTTTCTGCATGGTCGAACAGCACGCCGGCACCTTTGTTGGACATGAAACTGCCCAGTCCGCTGGCGAGTCCGCAGGCTCCGGTGACAGTTGCCACTGCCGATTTGGGGAACATGTCGCTCACCACATTATACACATTGGCACTCCAGCTCTGGTGGGCGGCGGCAATAATGCCGATGATAACGACCGTGAACCACATGGAAACCTGTCCGAGAGGCATGGCGAAAAGTCCGCACAAGGGGAACAGGGCAAAAATGAGCATGGCCTTCATGCGTCCCTGATAGGGGTCCATCCGGTTGCGTCCCACGAAATAGGTGGGCAGGTAGCTTCCGGCAATGGAAAGCATGGAAATCAGATAGATGAAGAATACGGCAAGCATGCCTTCCCATGAATCGGTGCTATAACCATATACCTGCTTGATATATGCCGGTGCCCAGAACAACAGGAACCACCATACGGAGTCGGGGAGGAAGCGCCCGAAGATGACTGCCCAGGTCTGTGGAAACGTGAAGGCCTGCAACACGCCGATTTTGGGCTCGGACGCCATGGTTTCCGCTTCTTTTTCCCTGGCGGCGCGTTCTTCTTCCATATCCTGTTCTATGTACTCCAGTTCCGCACGGTTGACAAAGCGGTTCTTACGGGGAGGCTGATAGACGAAAATCCATGCGCCCATCCAGATAAAGCCCAGTGCGCCGATGAGCAGAAAGGCCATTTCCCATCCGTAATGGCGGGCTATCAACGGTATGGTGAACGGAGCTGCCAAGGCACCGATTTGTGAACCTGCGTTGAAGACTCCCGTAGCAAAACCACGGTCTTTTTTGGGGAAGTATTCTGCAACAGCCTTGATGGAGCAGGGGAAATTGCCGCTTTCTCCGATGGAAAGGATGCAGCGCGCCGCCAGAAAGAGCCATACGCTGATGGTGGTGACTGCCGTGACGCTGATGCCGGTAACACTCAGTGCGGCAAGTTGTTCACGTGCCCCTTCGAAACTGAATATCCAATTGCCGGTGACCAGTCCTTGGGTGGCAATGCCGCAGAAGGCATGCAGGCAGGCTCCAGCCGACCATATTCCGATGGCCCACAGATACCCTTTGCGGGTGCCCAGAATATCTACTAATTTTCCGGCAAACAGCATACCTATGGCATACACAATGGAGAAACAGCCGGTGATAGTGCCGTAATCATCATTGCTCCAGTTGAATTCCGGGGCGATGAAGTCGTTCCATGTCAATGACAGGACTTGCCGGTCGAGGTAATTGACCACCAGTGCAAAGAAGAGCATGGTGCATATCGCCCAACGATAGTTTGTTTTCTTTTCATTAGAATGTAATGTTTCCATAACGATTTAAGTATAATATAGGTTGTTTACTGCAACTTCAACTGTGGCAAAAGTACGCAAAAAACGAACTGGCTCATTGGTGCATATTTGCAAAATATGGTGTGTTGTTTGCAAGAATAACCTGAGATGTGAAAAAATAGGGAAGGAGGGATGTGCGTGTGCATATCCGCAGTGCATTTTGGAGAATATGGAGGGGGGATTTCATTTCAGGCAAGTATTCTGCCATTATCTAAACGAATAGGCGGAAACTTGTCTGAATATGATGAAGATATTGTACGGTCGGGTATATCAGAAAGCCTTGCGGCGGAACTGTTTCCGTGGGGCAAAAATGTAGGAAACCAATGAACAGGTATGCCACCAGGCAAGTCGGAGTTCATACCACCATAAACCGAAATAGTAAGGGCGTTCTCCTACGGCGCGGCATGAACGGTTGAACTGCACGGTCTTCCATATCATCAGTAACAGAAAGAAGAAAGACACTGCGCCTGTGCCTATCCATTGTTCTTGCAGGATGCTCCATGCAAGGGCGGCGGCGGTGAGGGCATAAAAGAATATAGGAGTGTGCTGTTTGAGATTGAACACAAGCCGATATAGCCATGTCTTGCTGAAATGCCGGCGTGTCTCCATGTAATACGTACGTTTCTGACGCCATAAATGTGATGAGCCGATGTGCTCACATACGACCTTTGATTCCGGCGCGAAGGATACTTTTGTGTTGGCGGATGTGCTATGGCGGTTGACCAGCAGTTCCACAGCTCCGCTAATCAGGTCGATGTCTCCCGCAAATCCTTTGTGCTGCATGAATAAATCTTTTCGGTAGGCCACATTTGCCGGATTGGCACGATAGGCTTTCCGTTTTGCCGCCCATGGCAGATATTGCATCTGATGGAAAAGGTTGAAGAATATGGTTTTGCGTACAAAGAGATTCCGTTTGTCTGTATAATTGGCATATCCCAGTACAATCTGCGTATCCGGAAGGAATTGGCGTGACAGGCATTCCAGCCAAAGAGAAGATACCGGATGGCTGTCTGCTTCGGTCAGTATGACCCAGTCATATTGTGCCGATTTGAAGCCGATTGTGAGAGACAGGCGTTTATGGCTGATATGCCGTGAACTGTTCGGAGTGAAGGTGTGATGAAGATGAGGGTATTTCAATTCCAACACTTTCAACACATCCTCAGTGTCGTCTGTGGAAGCGTTGTTGACAACTATTACCTCATATTCACCGTAATCCTGCTCCAGAACCGCAGGAAGGTTGCGGCGTAATTGTTCCGCCTGATTATGGGCGGCTATGACAACGGATACGGGTGTTTCATACGAGAAGTCTCTCTTTTTGCCTTCAGCCTTTTGTCTGCGCATAAGGCGCGCTGTCTGTCCGTAAGAACGGGCGGTAAAGAAATGAACCGCCCACGCCAGTGCGAAACCGGCGTAGGCAGCATTTTCAGAGAGTAATGTAATGAATGGGTTCATTAAGCAAAATCTTCAGTGGTATATCCTTTGGGGAGTTCACGACAGTTGTATCCCGAAGCCATGATTTCACCATATGCCCCTGCCGAACGGAGGGCAAGAAAGTCTCCCCGGTGACAGCGGTTCAGGTCGAATGCCTTGACGAATACATCGCTTGACTCGCAGATAGGACCCACCACGTCGTAGGTTTCTTTTTCTTCATCGCTGCTGATGTTTTCTATCAGATGGAACGCTTGATAGAGCGCCGGACGAATCAGGTCGGTCATGCCGGCATCCACAATGGCAAACTGTTTATGGGTGGCTTGTTTGACATAAAGCGTACGGGTAATCAGACTTCCGCATTGTCCCACAACAGCACGTCCGAGTTCAAAATGAAGTTGCTGTCCGGGACGGAGATTCAGATGCTTGCGATAAGTTTCGAAGTAAGCCTTGAAGTCGGGAACTGGAACCTCGTTAGGGTGTTGATAGTCAATACCGAGTCCTCCGCCCACGTTAATGTGTTGTACATCGATGTGATGGCGTTCCAGTTGGTCTTGCAGTTCGTTTACCCTGTTACATAAAGCCATGAAATCATTCATCTCCAGAATCTGTGAGCCGATATGAAAATGCAAGCCTACAAACTTCACATGGTTCAGTGTAGAAGCTATCTCAATCACCTTCTCCATGTCTTCCATGGC
This sequence comes from uncultured Paraprevotella sp., assembly GCA_900548345.1. Lineage (GTDB taxonomy): Bacteria > Bacteroidota > Bacteroidia > Bacteroidales > Bacteroidaceae > Paraprevotella. Next base: position 110,581 of record URKA01000002.1, read on the forward strand.
GATGCCGAACTTGTTTTCCGCCAGTCCCGTGGTGATGTTGGCATGTGTATGGGCACCTACGTTGGGATTGATACGGAAGGAAACTCTGGCGATTTTGCCTTTTGCTTCGGCAAGTTCGTTGATGATTTCCAGTTCGGGGATGCTTTCTACATTGAAATATGCAATACCGGCATCAATTCCCAGGTTGATTTCCCAATCGCTTTTGCCGACTCCGGCAAAGACAATCCGGCCGGCAGGGAAACCAGCCTCGATACATGCTTTGATTTCTCCACCGCTTACACAGTCGGCCCCGAATCCGGCCGCACTGATGATGCGTAACACTTTGCTGTTGGCATTAGCCTTCACAGCATAGTGCAGATGATAGTTGTCGTGTTTGCTCATTTCTTCCTTGATGGTGTCCAAGGTCTTCCGGAGCAATTCTGTGTCGTAATAATAGAACGGAGTCTTTACCGTCCTGAACTTTTCTACTGGAAATGTTCCTTTCATGCAATGTGCTTATTGGTTGAATAAAGTATCGCTGAGTGCCTGCAACGCACGTTTCTTGTCTTCTTCCTTGACCAGGAAAGTGATGTTATGGTTGCTTCCTCCGTAAGAAATCATTCTTACCGGAATCTCTTTCATGGCTTGTGCCGCAAGGCTTTCAAAACCAACATTCTCCCATGAAAGGTCGCCGACCACGCAAATGATGCACATGTTTTCGTTTACGGTTACTGTACCGTACTTCATCAAGTCGGCAATAATATCTTTCAGGTATGATTTGTTGTCGATGGTCACAGATACTCCGACTTCGGAGGTTGTTACCATATCGATGCTGGTCTTGTAGCTTTCGAAGATTTCGAATACTTTACGCAGGAAACCGTGTGCCAGTAGCATGCGGCTTGATTGTATCTGGATGGATACTATATTGTCTTTTGCGGCTACGGCCTTTATTTTGCCGTATTGGATTTCATTGTTGATAATTGTGCCAGGTGCTTCAGGGTCCATGGTGTTGAGCAGTCTTACGGGAACGCCAGCGAATTTGGCGGGTTGAATACATGTGGGGTGCAAGATTTTGGCACCGAAATAGGCCAGCTCGGCAGCCTCTTCAAAATAAAGTTGGCGCACAGGCTCTGTATGGTCAACGATGCGCGGGTCGTTATTGTGCATACCGTCTATGTCGGTCCATATCTGAATTTCCTCACTCTGTAAGGCCGCACCGATAAGGCTGGCGGTATAGTCGGAGCCTCCGCGCAGAAGGTTGTCCACTTCCCCATAGGCATTACGGCAGATGAAGCCTTGTGTGATATAGACATCGTAATCAGGGTTGGCTTCCATCAGTTTATTGAGTTTATCCTTGATATGGTTAAGGTCGGGTTCGGCATTCTTGTCCGTACGCATGAAATCGAGCGCCGACAACAGAGCCGTTTTTACTCCACATTCCAGCATGTAGTTCGTTACCATATTGGTGCTGATGATTTCGCCTTGTGCCAGGATGATTTTTTCTTCAAAAGAGGTGAACAGAACTTTGGTGAAGCTACGCAGGTAGTTGAATTCATCTTGCAAGAAGGCAAGTGTCTTTTCTTTATATTCCTTTGTGGCGTATAGTTCTTCTACATGCTTGCGGTATGTCTGTTCAAGTCGGTTGATGATGTTGTTGGCTCCTTCCGGATTCTTTTTGTACAGATAGTCGGAAATCTCCACAAGAGTGTTTGTCGTGCCGGACATGGCTGAAAGTACGACTACTTTTGCCGTACCGTCTTGAGTAATCAGTTGGCACACGTCTTTCATTCTTTGTGCGGAACCTACGGATGTTCCGCCGAATTTCATTACTTTCATATTGTTGTTTGTTTTTTAATTGTTTTCGTTTGTTACTTCATCAATGCTTTCCGATTCGATATCCTGTGGCATGAACGGTTGTCTGTATTCTTCGGTGCATTCCTTGATGCGATGTTCCGCACAGCGGTATACAATGCCGGGAAACTCCCTTATGAGATCTTCATTGTGTGTGCTTAACACGATTGTAGTGCCGCTTTTGCTGATTTCATATAATATGGAAACTGCCCTTCGGCCGTTTTCCTTATCCAGATTGCCTGTTGCTTCATCAGCCAATATGAGTTCCGGACGGTTCAATATGGCACGTGCGATACATACGCATTGCTGTTCTCCGCCTGAAAGCTGGTACGGCATTTTGTCGGCATGTTCCGTCATGCCGACTTGTTGCAGTACTTCTTCCACACGTTTGTTGCGTTCTTCTTTGTTTTTCCAGCCTGTGGCTTTGAGTACGAAGTCAAGGTTGGCGCGTACCGTTCTGTCATTGAGCAACTGGAAGTCTTGGAATACAATGCCCAACTTCTTACGTAAGACGGGTATGTGTTTCCGTTTGATTTTCGTCATTTCATAATCAAGTACGGTTGCTTTTCCTGTCTGTACGTCCAATTCGCCATAAAAACTTTTCAGAAGCGAGCTTTTACCGGTTCCGACTTTACCTGTCAGGTAAATGAATTCTCCTTCCCCGGCTTGAAAGTTCACATCTCCTAATATGGTATGTTCCTCAAGGACAATGTCTACATGTTGGTAATCGATGCGCATAGATACTCTATTTAAAGAGATTAATGTTTCTTCCATCCGGGCTTGTGGCGTGCTTCCAGTTCCTTCACCATCTGCTCGATGCGCAAACCTTTGGAGGTGAGCAGTACAATCAGGTGGTAGAGCATGTCGGAACCTTCATAAATCAACCGCTCATCGGTGCCGTTTACAGCTTCGATAACGGCTTCCAAGGCTTCTTCGCCCACTTTCTGTGCCATACGGTTGATGCCGTCCTTAAAAAGACTTGTGGTGTAGGAGCCTTCCGGCATCTCTCTATATCTCGTTTCGATGAAATCCTGCAATTCACTGAGGAAGGTGAGGGGATTGGCCTCATTCTTCTCTCCCCAACAGGTATCGGTGCCGGTATGGCATACCGGTCCTTCGGGATGTACTTGGATCAACAGGGTGTCATTGTCGCAATCGTTCTTGATGGAAACCACATGCAGGACATTCCCGCTTGTTTCGCCTTTCATCCACAGGCGGTTCTTGGAACGGCTGAAGAAAGTCACCTTTCCTGTTTCCACTGTTTTGTCATAGGCTTCCTGGTTCATGAAGCCCAACATCAATACGTTCTTCGTGTCTGCATCCTGAATGATGGCAGGTACAAGACCACCCAGTTTGTCGAAATTTATCTCCATATATATAATAAGGTGTATTTGTTTGCTTTGTTTATCGTCTTACGTTGATGCCTTCCGCTTGTAACCATGCTTTAAGTTCGGGGATGGGAATCTCTCCGAAATGGAAGACGCTGGCAGCTAAGGCGGCATCGCTTTTTCCCAAGGTGAATGTGTCGCGGAAATGCTCACGGCAACCGGCTCCCCCTGAGGCGATGACGGGAATCGTCAGTTCGTCGGCAAGGCGTGCCAATGCCTCGTTGGCATATCCGGTCTTCATTCCGTCATGGTTCATTGAGGTGAAAAGAATCTCTCCGGCTCCCCGGTCGCAGGCTTCTTTCGCCCAGTCGAACAGGTTGCGTCCCGTGGAGATGCGTCCTCCGTTCAGGTAACATATCCATCCTTCTTCCGTCTCTTTGGCATCGATGGCCACAACACAGACCTGAGAACCGAAATGTCTGGTGATATCGTTGATGAGCTGCGGGTTTCGCAAGGCAGCGGAATTCAGGCTCACTTTGTCTGCGCCGGCGTTCAGCAAACGCTCCACGTCAGACAGCTCGTTGATTCCTCCGCCTACGGTAAAAGGAATGGAGATTTCTGATGCGACGCGGCGCACCATATCCGTGAATGTCTTTCTGCCTTCATGACTGGCGGTAATGTCCAGGTATACCAGTTCGTCCGCCCCTTGCTCGCTGTATGATTTACCTAATTCCACAGGGTCTCCGGCTTGCCGCAGGTTGACGAAGTTGGTACCTTTTACCGTCTGTCCGTTTTTTACATCCAGACAAGGGATGATACGTTTTGCCAATGCCATATTATTCTCGTATGTTTTCAGCCCACAGGGCCAATTCTTCCAATGAAATTCTTCCTTCGTATATTGCCTTTCCGAATACGACCGCAGGAATACCTGCATTGTTCAGGTCCATAATGTCCTGCATGCTGCTTACTCCGCCGCTGGCAATCAGCCGGCAATCGGGAAATTCCGCCATGATTTTTTTGTAAAGTGGTGTGGCGGGACCTTGTAACATGCCGTCTTTGCTGATTTCGGTGCACAGCACGTGGCTGACTCCCTGTCCGATGTAGGCGGAAAGAAAAGGAATCAGCTCCCGTTCGCTCTCTTCCTTCCATCCGTTGATGGATATCATGCCGTTTTTAACGTCTGCTCCTAAAATGATGTGTTCCGGTCCGAAACATTGCAACCATTCCATGAACAGTTCCGGCTGTGTGACGGCAACGCTTCCGATGGTGACCAGCGATGCACCGCTTTCAAATGCGATACGGATGTCCTGGTCGGTCTTGATGCCGCCTCCGAAGTCTATCGTCAGGTTGGTGGCGGAAGCAATGCGCTCCAACACGTGTTGATTGACGATATGATGCGAGCGTGCTCCGTCAAGGTCCACGACATGAAGCCGTGAAAAACCGTAGGATTCGAATTCACGTGCTATTGCCACCGGATCTTCGTTGTATACTTTCCGGGTGGAGTAGTCGCCTTTGGTCAGACGTACACATTTGCCTTCTATCAGGTCAATGGCGGGTACAAGCTCTATCATATTATATTGTCAGATCTAAAAAGTTCTTTAAGATGCGTTCGCCCACGCTTCCGCTCTTTTCAGGGTGAAACTGTGTGGCGTAAAAATTGTCTTTGTGCAATGCGGCACTGAAAGGCACGATATATTCAGTCGTGGCAATCGTATATGCATTGACTGGCACATAGTAGCTGTGGACAAAATAGACAAACTCATCCGTTCCGAATCCCTTGAACAAATCGCTTTGCGTCTTCGACAGTGTGTTCCATCCCATGTGGGGGACTTTGTCTTCATGTCTTGAGGGGCGGAACCGGAGTACGTCCACATCGAAAATGCCCAGACATTCGGTATTGCTTTCTTCCGAATGCCGACACATAAGTTGTTGTCCGATGCAGATACCCAGCACAGGCTGGCGCAGGTTGCGAATCACTTCATCAAGTTGGTGTGCGCGTAAGTAAGCCATGGTGCTGCCCGCTTCTCCTTGTCCGGGAAAAAGTACGCGGTCGGCTTGCAAAAGGCGTTCGGGTTGGTCTGTTACTTCAGGAGTGATGCCCAGTCGTTGCAGGGCATTTATCACGGAACAGATGTTTCCCGCATTGTATTTTACGATGGCTACATTCATCGGTATATCCGTTTACGTTTAAAAGTGATTGCAAAGATAGTAAATTTAGCTGAGAACGGATATAAATTATTGTGTTTTTCAGTTTTTTGCTTACAATACGGCAAATATACAACTTTAAATGAATTGAAACGTAAATATTTTATAAACGGTTTTTCTGTCCCAATGAAAAGTTTTTCAGGAGGGGGCTTTCTGTGGTGAAAATGAAAAAAGGAAATATGTCCGGAGTAGGTTTCGGACATTAAATTCCTGTGTTATTCAATTACTTCATATTTCGTATATTCGGGAAACCATTTGTCAAGGAGTGCATCTGTTTTGTATTCCATTTCCAGTGTGATGTATTTGCATACTTTTTGGTAGGCTACGGCCAGTGATACGACCTCGTCTATCCATCCGATGACGGGCAGACGTTTGGCCGAAATCAGGTCAATCGGGAATATGAGATAAGAAATGGACGAAAGAATGAGTAGTTTTTCATTCTTAGGTGTCTTGTCGCTCATCATGACGTAATACAATAGGAGCACCGGACGTGCCGAAACCCTTCCGGCTTTCCGTGCCCATTCACTTATTTTCTCCAGAATGGCTTCGTAATCAATGTTCAATATTGCCATAACTTTTTTATTTATATAGAGTGTCATCGGACGGAATTTCTATCACTTTGACCAAAATGGCGGAATAGTAGTCACGGGCATGGGCGTTGCAGTGTTCCTTTATTCTCTCGGCCAATATGTCTATATCCTTTTCAGAATGGAGTAGCACTTCTAACCAGTCTTCTTTGATAGCCTTGACCACCGTTCTGCTGGTCAAGTATCCCATTCGATGTCCTCCCATGCCGTTGTAAAGGATAAACAACGTCCGTCCCTGTTCCGGCATTTCAACTATTTCCAACGTATCCTCGTTCTTCAAATGCAGACCGCATTCGCTGAATGTCTTGTATTCGTATTGCATGTTATTGCACGATATGTTTATAGGCAATCTCTTTTTTATCCAAGAATTCCATGATTTTATCAAAAGAGAAACTTTTATCCGGGATGAACCTTTCAGTCATTCTTTTTAATAACTGTTCCGGAGTCCGTGCTTGAAATTTTCCTGCCAGTTTTTGCAAAGTCGGTCGGTCTGTAATGGTAATGTCCGACCAAAGGTCATGTCCATACCACTCTCGTGCTGCACGTCCCCAGTCAAGTTTATGCACATTGAAATAAACAAGCCTATCAAATGCACATTCCATATTGATGGTTATTGCGGAAAGCAGACAGCCTTTTGAAGAAACGAAACATCGGCAAACCCAAAATGAGATTGCCGATGTTGCTGATGGGGTTTATGATTGGGAAATTGAGCGTGGGCAGAATCAAGAAATACAAAGATGATTTGCTTCATTACTCACATTCCTACTTATTTTGAGATCTGAATTGTAAGAAATGTATTACAACCCTTTTGGAAGTCTATATTTACATCTCTCATTACTTGAAATAATTGAGAACCATTCATATCATAAGCGGTACACTTTAATATCTGTATGGTTTGAGGATGAACAAAAAAGGACACCTTGTCGTCCTTATTGGTATTGTGAACAAGAACCTTATTTGATTTATTTTTGTACTCGTCCTTTGGAATTACATAAGAAGGGTCAAACATAGCTTGGTCGGGATACATACAAGTAGTAATTTCACCTGCCAAAAAACCATCATGCCCAAATTCCACTTCTATCTTGGCAACATCTGTTATTTTTGACATATCCTCATTCTTGAAATTCAACGTCAGCAAAGAGCAAGATGGTTTTAACGAAACTTTAGCAGGATTAGGCAAGTCAAATCCTGGCATATCTTTGAGAGCAGCGTAACAAGGAGTTTTTCCATTCGCCTCGCCAATTGAAATATCATACAAGCCTGATTCCGATGTTTTTGTAAACTCTATTCCATCATCAATATTATTGATATATTCTTCCGTTTCGGAATTATATGTAAAAGTTGCACATAACACATCTCCATTCTTTCCAGCAACGACCATTTCGGGCATATTTGAAATTCCATATCCATTATCCAATTTTGGAAGTTCTACATAATATTCACTCAAATAACTGTCATAAAGAAGTTTATAATCCTTACCGTTTATATTTACAACATCTCCATCTTCAAAAGATCGAGTTCTTGGCGAAACATCGTCTTGCTCGATATAAATACGTTGTCCATTACCTCTTTGCCTTGTAGTGTTTGTGTACAAAATCTCTCCACTTTTGGATTTAACGTACAGATGTCCGGTGCGACCAGACACCTCCGAATTTGTTGATATATTGATTTTTAGCGTATAGAGATTTGTACAAAGCTCTTTGACCTCTGCCGTTATCCATTCCACATCGCTTTCTGTAACAAAATCATCATACGAAATTGCATAATAATCTTTAGTTCCACCTTGAATATCCGTGTCATAGCCATCTGGTATGACATAATTCAAACCCATACTTATAATATGGAAACCGCTTGAGTATTCTTTGTCTAACATTGCATAAAATGGAGGAATCTTGAAATTTGCAATTCCATTCTTGTCGTAGTATGCTATCAAATTTCTAACTACATCTGAAACTGATACTTGTCTATATTCATCAAAAATTTCATTCAATAATTTCTCAGATAGACTACCATTGGCCTCAAATTCAGAGGAAATGTCAGAAATGACTTTTTGAACTTCTCCCGCATTTCTTCCCTCTTGGATTAAACACGATATTGCCAATAGCACAGCATTTGAATTTCCATCCTCTGAAATATTCATTTCCTCAAAACCCAATGTAACATTTTCCTGTTGAAATGAAAAGACGCTGATAAGTTCTTTTTCAGCCTGTTTTTTTGCTGCATCAAAAGATTTTCCCTCGTGAATGAGTCTCTTAATACGTCCGCTTGTAAGAGATGTAAGCAAGTTAACATTGACTTTTTCCTGCGAAGAACTAACCAAAGCATTTAAATATATCGGAGCTGTTGATGTTTCTCCTGTATTTTCAACGAAATAATAGCCTTCAGCCTTTAATTCAATATATGGAGCTGCGACTTCCGCCGAAACCGTAAAAGAACCCAAGTCATCTTTAATTGAACTGGGGAAACTTTCTCCTGTTGCAAACAACTTATCATTCAGTGCATAGGCAGTGATGGTTGAACCTTTAATAAACTGTCCTTTTTGAGCATAACCTACAATTGAAAAATCTGATGACAATTCTTCATTTTCTTTCTCGCAAGAAATAAGTATTCCTATAGATAGTAATACAAAAAACAACTTAAGATACTTCATATTTTAGTAATTTAATTATTCTATGCACCTACCAAAAGTAAGCGTGAACTGCACAGCTACGTCTTTATTTGGAGGTCGTAGGAAACCTTGCATACAGATGTAGTGATAGCAGCCCACGCTATAGCGTGAGAACCACTATGCCATCTGAGTATGCAATTTGAAAATTTCCTACGTTCCCAAATACTTGATGCGCATAACGCTTCTTTCTTTTCTATGTCTTGGAAAGGGATGTCCCAATCCGAGTACAAATGTACGCAAAAAATGCGTTATATAATCATATTACAGTATGTTTCTTTGATTTAGTGCATGTTTTTCAGGTTTTTATGGATGCAAAGTATCCGATCTTAGAGAAATAGTTCCTGCATTGTAAGAAAGTATCTTTTGGGGTGTTTCGGTATCGGCTTTGGAACTGGCTTTGGTGGTCGTAGTTCTGTTCAAGGTGTTGCTGATTGGGGCAATTGTGTAAACAACGATGCCGGACGCAAATTTATCATGTAGGTTATTCGCTGGCATGAATAACGGTGACACAACTCTTGTGCACCTTACTGTACGTTCTTCCTTGTGAGTTGTACGTTTTTATGCTATCCCTTTTCAGACTTTTGTGCTTCGCGCGCGCGTGTACATACAGGGATTTTTCTGAAAAAAGCCTTCAGGGGTTCAGACTGTTTGATTGATAGAGACTTAGTGGTGATTTGCCCTTCAGTCTTCTTTCGTCTGTAACGGATAGCCGAATAGATGGTTTTTGTATATATTCTTCTTGGTTTTAGAAACTGAAAGGCAAATACTTCCGGGCATGTGATAGCTTCAATAGAATGTATGGCTTTGTCACTGCACAATTTATGACTTGATGCCTAAAAGCAATATACTTCTTCGTACCATTGTTTCCACATACGTAATTTCGGGTCATCCGTATTTATTGCATTCAGAATGTCGTAGTTCGTGAATGAACAAAACATCCTGTCATTGTCAATCAATGCTTTGTATTGGTCTATTGAATGTTTCAGCATTGTGTTGTTTGCATGATGACAGACTGAGAAAGTCACATTCTGATAAGTTTTAGTTTCTTTTAGGGCAAAAGCAAGCATCTGGTTTCTCCAAAGTTGATTCAGTCCGCGTCTGAACGGACAACCTTTTATATCCGTTTCGCCTTGGTACTTTTCTATATTGTGTCTAAGATATTCCCAATACTTATATCCTTTTATGTGGTAATAACATTTCTGAGGATTGGCGGCAATTGTGGCAAGGTCGCATTTTTTACAATTCTCTTTAACTTCATTTGCTTCCTCTGTTTTGCTTTTGTATGCGCCGCATTCGGTAAATTCCTTTTCACTGAGCTTATGTTCTATCAGCCACAAACATAACTCTCCATTCATATTGTTATAGGCTATCGCCACATCGGCATCCGTTCCGGCTTGTGAAGAATGGTCGTTCAGCACACCCTTCCCTTGTTTGATGTCCTGTCCCCAATATTCAAAGCAGAATCCCTTGAAGAGTTCTTTTCTTGCAATTTCTTTGAAATCAGAAGGACATCCCGGTATCTTTTGAAGTATGTCATTTGCTTCGTCAGACAAGAGTAGGGGCATAAACAGATTGATGCAGGCTGTTTGGGAACTTACAGCATGATGGGCGAACTTATGTGGTTTATATGCAAATTCACCTTTCTGCATCTCGTCCAGTTGTCGTATGAGGGGTGTATAAATCATTGCAGGAACAGAAGTGTTGTCTGCAAGAATGGCATCATACTCATGTCCTCTGTATATACCTCTCTTTGCCGTGATGTTTTTTCGTTTCCAGTCGATGATGTGACAATAGATGGCTTCCTGTTCCGGAGTCAGATTGCTTGGTATATAATATATGTCTCCATTGACGACCTTTTCCATGTATACTTCGTTTATATGTTCTTTTTCAAAAACAAACTGTTGGTGATGACATCGGGGAGCTCCTCGCTGTAGTGCGTCACCATGATCATGGTTTTGTCTTTCCGGTGGCAGAAGGCGGAGATGATTTCACGTACCAGTTGCCGGTTGCGGTCGTCGAGCCCGTGCAGAGGCTCGTCAAGAATCAGCAGTTCGGGGTCTTTGACAAAGGCGCGTGCCAGCAGGCACAGGCGTTGTTCGCCGCTGGAGAGTTTCAGGAATGTACGGTCCTTCAGGTCGGCAATGCCGAAGATGTCCATCCAAAATTCGCAGATGGCCCGTTGTTCGGGTCTGGGACGTACGTATAGGCCGACCGAGTCGTTCAGGCCACTGGCTACGATATCGATTGCAGGCAGGTCCTTGAGGTAGGCACGGTGCATTTCAGGACTGACATAACCTATATGTCTCTTGATTTCCCAGATGCTTTCTCCCGTACCGCGTTTATGTCCGAACAATTCGATGTTGCAGGCATAACTCTGTGGGTTGTCGGCACATACAAGGCTGAGCAGGGTGGATTTTCCCGCGCCGTTCTCTCCGCTTAAAGCCCATTTCTCGTTTTGTTTCACCGTCCAGTCCAAGTCTTTCAATATGGTTCGGTTGCCGTATCGTATGCTGACCTGGTGGAATCGGAGTATGCTTCCTTCTGCATCCGTGGTGGTGATGAGGTCGCTTTTCTCCGGCAGGCCGAGAATCTTTGCTTTTTTCTCTTCCGCCAGTAGCATACAGGGCGTTTTTCCGCAATAAGTCTTGATGTAATCCTCACGTTTCATTTTCGGCAGGATGTCGAGTTCTTTTACGGGGATGACATGTGTGATGAAGTCTGGGATGTCGTCCGTTTTAGACAGTACCAGCACCACTTGCAGGTCGGTTTCCGCGATGAGCGTGCTCAACAGATCGGACAACTGACGGCGTGTCTGTACGTCAAGGCCTATGAACGGGTTGTCCATGATAAGCATGCGCGGACCGGAAAGCAAGGTCTTTGTCAACTGGAACTTACGTAGTTCTCCGCTGGATAATGATATGATATATTTATCTGATAATGAAGAAAGATGAAACATTTCATAAAGTTTCTCTTTCAGTATCCTGCGCCTCTCTCCGGCCACTTTTTTCTCTTCATCCGTAAGGCCGTAGCCCGTGCTGTTTTCCGCAGCGTTGAAAGCCTGTTCCAGTAAAGTGCCGGCCGTAGGCGTGTTCTCTTCTATATCGTGTTGGTTCCAGCGCTGCTGGTAATAATAAGTCGTATCGCTGTCGCCGTATGAATCGCGGAAAGTGATGTATTTGATGTTTTCGCTGGCCAGTTTCAGCGGAGACGGTGAAAAGTCATAATGTACTTCGTTCATCAGTAACGGGTATTTACCCGTGATGATGTCTATCAGGCGGGATTTTCCCCCGGCATTCTCTCCGGCGATGGCAATTTGTTCGCCGGCAGCAATCGTCAGGTTCACCGGCTGTTTCATACGGTAGAGCGGATGGCGCGTGACGCCATTCTCTATTTCCACGATGTTTTGCATAAAGTTGTGTCTGTTTTTATATTCCTTTTACCTTATCCGGGTTCTTCCGGATGAAATCCTTCCAGCTGCCGTAAGGATGGCTGGTCTCAGGTCTTCCCATTTGCAGGAAATGGCAGTAGGCTGCGGCCAGTCCGTCGGTGGCGTCCATATAGGGCAGCATGTTTTCTTCGGAAATGTGCAGCATTCTGACCAGCATGCCCGCCACCTGCTCTTTGCTGGCTTGTCCGTTTCCCGTGATGGCCATTTTGATTTTAAGCGGTGCGTATTCGGTGATGGGAATATCCCGGTGTATGGCCGCTGCGATGGCGACTCCCTGTGCACGTCCCAATTTCAACATACTCTGTATGTTCTTGCCGAAGAACGGTGCTTCGATGGCCATTTCGTCGGGCAGGTAGGCTTCGATGATGCCCGTCACCCGTTCGAATATCCGTCCCAGTTTCAGGTATTGGTTGTCGTATTTGCGCAGGTCGATTACCCCCATGGTCATCATCGACGCACGGTTGTCGTTGACTTTCAGCAAGCCGTAGCCCATGATGGTGGTGCCGGGGTCGATGCCCAGGATAATCTTTTCCTTTTTTTCTTTTTCCTGCATGTCCGGTCTTAGGATTCTTCTATGATTTCCATCAGGGTGGTGAATCCGGCCACCTTATCCTTGAAGAGTTTCATCATTTCTTCGTGAAGGGCTGTACCGTATTGCGTGTACCACCGGTGCAGTACGGCGGAACTTTCCACCTCGAACTGCAATGAAAAGCATTCGGAGTCTTCATCGTGGTGCGACAGCACCTTGCACAGACGCGGGCGGGCCAGCAGGCCGGATTCCTGTGCCTTGGGGATATATACCTGATGTATCCAGATGACAAAATTTCTTGCATCGTCGAAATCGACTTGATAAGTAGTGTTATAAACCAGCATGTTTCTTGAGATTAATCGCGGGGCAAAGTTACGAAAAAAGGATGCCGTGTGCTAATAAATCCTATTTTTTCCTGTAAAAAGGAAGTTATTTTGAAGAAAGCACCTATTTTTGTAGGAATAATTATAAATCATAAGTCATGAAAAAGATTTTTGTATGTTCTTTACTGCTTGTATTGGGCATAGGTTTTATTTTCGCACAACACACGTCTTCCGACAAGAACGAGCCGGCGGCCGCAGTGATTACATTCGACAAGACCACTCATGATTTCGGCGTTTTTTCTGAAGACGACCCTGTGGTGAAATGCACGTTTACCTTTACGAACGAGGGAAATGCCCCTTTGGTGATACATCAGGCCATAGCCTCTTGCGGCTGTACCGTGCCTACTTATACTCGCATGCCGGTGAAGCCGGGTGAAAAGGGTACCATAGAAGTGACTTACAACGGTGAGGGGAAATATCCCGGCAAGTTCAAGAAAAGCATCACGGTGCGCACGAATGCCAAAGACCCTATGGTGCGCCTGTTCATCACCGGCGATATGACCGCCTCGGAAAAGGATAAGAAATGAGCATGGCGGCAGGTCGTGTCAGAATCGTGTTCTTCGATATCGACGGAACGCTGGTCTCATTCCGCACCCACCGCATTCCGCAATCCACGCTTGATGCCGTGGCAGCCTTGCGCCGCCGTGGCATCAAGGTGTATATAGCCACCGGTCGTCCGTTGGCTTTCATCGATAATCTGGGAGAGCTGGAATACGACGGGATGATTACCGTGACGGGGGCTCATTGTTTTGCAGCCGGAGGTGAAGTCATTTCCCACCGCCCGGTTTCCCGTGAGAGTGTGGCACGTGTCGCGTCTTATATCGAGTGCGGAAAAGATGCCTATCCCGTAATCTTCGTCTGCGAGGACGGCATGTTCGTCACGGAGATGAATGATGACGTGCGTACCGTGGCGCGTTTGCTGAACATCAATATGCCGCCGGTGGCACCGGTTAAGGGTGTCGAAGACCGGAATGTATTGCAGATGATTTCGTTTTTCAAGGTAGACCGTGAGGAGGAGCTGATGTCCGGACTCATGCCCGACTGCGTTTCCATGCGCTGGCATCCGTTGTTTACCGATGTGATAGCCGGTGGGGTAAGCAAGAGCGAGGGGATTGACCGAGTGTTGGCCTACGAAGGCATCGCGTTGGATGAGGCGATGGCCTTTGGCGACGGAGGAAATGACATTTCCATGCTTTCCCATGTGCCTTACGGGGTGGCTATGGGGAATGCCTGCGACGAACTGAAAGCCGTGGCCGGTTACGTGACGGAAACGGTGGACGAGAACGGTGTGGCGAATGCCCTTCGTCGTTTCGGACTGCTATAAGACGACGGTTCCTTCGCCCGTCTTTTTTTATGCATTATTTTTCTTACGGGACTTCCCGGAAAAACGCTTTTGGGACGCGTCAAAATGGTCACCTGTGAGCGTTCGATTGTTCACCTGTGAGCGTTTGATTGCTCACAGGTGTGCGTTTTTGCATTCTCCAGACGTGTATGGAAAAGGGTCACAACAAGCCGGCATCGGTCCACAGCCGGCGGTAATATTCCGCCTTTTTCTCTAATTTCATCGGATAGGCCCGCGAGCTGGACGGCATGCGGTAGAGGCGCAATGTACGGCCCTCGGATGTGAAAGGGGTAAAGCATCCGATGGCCGGTTGCTGTATATGAAAGGTCTCACACAATGTGTCCGTAGCTTTCTGTCCGGTGGTGACAACGGCCGTACACAACGGGATGCGTCTCAGCAGCGAAGGGATATCCGTGGGGGTGACCACCTCAAGAAACTTGTCCGAGGCATTGTCCTGCAGGCGGCGTACGGCTGTGGCCGTGTCATACAGCGCAATGCCTTTTTCGTTGAGAAAGGCGATGATGTCTTCTTTTCTGAAACATTTGGCTTCGGGGGATACAAAGTGGCCTGCATCGTGGTAAAAGAGGAACCCCATGATACGCCACATGTCGTTGATGAAGTTCGGGTAATAAAAATCCATGCACCAGCGTTTCTGTTGGGGCGGGAAACTGCCCAGCATCAGTACGCGGGCATGAGCGGGCAGGAACGGTTGCAGCGGATGGTGTTCGGTGGGCACCGTCGGTTTTGTGTGGTGGGCTTCTGTGGTCATCTGTATCCTTTTCTTTTGTGGAAATTAAGTCCCATATAAATGTTCAGTGTGCCGAAGGAGTTGCTGATGTTCAACTGCTTGTGCCGGTAGTTGTAGTTGTGTACAATCAGCGACAGGCCGCCGAAATACTTGGTGGTGTTCCACACCAGTCCGGCCCGCAGGGTGGCATCGATGTTGAAGTTCTTAAGATTACTGCGCGAGAAGAACGTGTGTGCCTCTCTTTCCGTCACGTCCGTCATGTCCGTGTCGGCCTTTTTATATCCGATGGCCGGACTTAGGGATATGCAGAACAGCCAGTTGCGCTTGAACACCCAGTTGTAGGCATAGCCGCAACTGATGCTGTAGTCGGTGTATTTCAGATTGTTCACCTGAAAGTCCGAACTGAGTTCGTGGTTCGGTGAGTGGGTCAGTTCGTAGGGCAGGGCATCGTAGTTGAAGTCCAGGAAATGCCGGGTATACGAGAATCCTATCTTCCATGAGCCGCAGCTCTTTCTTTGCACCGTGCTTTGGGCAAAGGCGGCAGGGTAGGAGAAACGGTTGTGGTTGAAGATGTAATAAGCGTTGATGCCGGTCACCTTGACCGTAATGCCGTTGCAGCTTGTGTTCTCGAATTGGGCGGCATCCTCGCCCAGTCCCGTGATTTTGCGCAGTCGGAAGTCGTTGCCCGTACGTCGGTAAATGAGGTCACATCCCACCATGGCACTGTACAGACTCAGTTCAAATTCCGTCTTGCTTGATTTCATTTTGTCGTTCAGCGAGGACGTCTCGAAAGTATAGCCTAAGAATATCCACCGCCATCCGATGTAGGGGCCTATTTTTATACCCGGTTTCGGCGAGAAGGACAACTTTTGTCCCAGCTCCTTGTCGTACAGGGTGTATACTTCGTAACTGTTGGTGTTCTGCAGCATGAAAGCCCAGTTGTATTTGTTGGGCGTGATATAGGTAGTGTCCATCCGGTCGAACGACCGGATGACTCTTTTGAGGAAACCTATTTTCCTGGGAGGGTTTTCGGTGACGGACGGTGCGGTTGAGATGCTGTCGGCCGTGATGTTTGTGCCGTATACCGATTCGTCGGGGTTGTGCGCCCCGATGTATGCCGCCCCTGAAAACAGGTACGATAAACAGGCCAGCAGCAATCTCTTCATGTTTAAAGTTTGTCCAGGATACGGTCCATTACCCAGTTCACCGATGTGGCACTCACGCTGTCGCATGTGCATACGGATTGTTTCTGGAGATGCTCCACGATATTATGGATAAGTGGAAGCTGCACATATTGTGGGTTCGGTACGGTGATTTTCTCACATCCCTGTTCCGTGTGTACGGTAATCGGTTCGTAGGTGAACACAGAGAAGCATATAAGTCCCTTGTCGCCGGTAATCTCGATGCGGTCGGTCTTGGCCGACTGATGGGCTACGAAGCACCACGAGCCGGAACCGGGCAGTCCGTCGGGAAACTGGAAACAGGCACTTACGCTGTCTTCCGTGGTATAGAGTCCCTCACGGTTGGTGCAATACCCTTCGGCCTTGATGATAGGGCCGAAAAGTTCCTGTAAGAGGTCGATTTGGTGGGGGGCAAGGTCGTAGAAATATCCGCCGCCTGCAATGTCGCGCTGTACGCGCCACGGCAGGTTATGACTGTTATAGTCTAAGTCTCGCGGCGGCACGGCAAAGCGAATCTGTACGTTGAGTATCCGTCCGATGGTGCCTTTGTCCACCAGTTCCTTCACTTTGTTGAAGTAAGGGAGATAGCGCCGGTAGTAGGCCACAAAGCATGGCACTCCCGTCTTTTCCGATATGCGGTTGATGCGGCAGCACTCCTCGTAACTGGCCGCCAGCGGCTTTTCCACATACACAGGCTTTCCCGCCTTCATGGCCATGATGGCGAATGTGGCGTGCGAAGACGGAGGAGTGGCGATGTATACGGCGTTGACATTCGGGTCGTCCACCAGCTCCTGTGCATCGGTATACCATTTCGGTATATGGTGCCGTTCGGCGTATGAACGAGCCTTTTCCTTGTTGCGGCTCATGACAGCTTCTATGCGCGACCCCGGCACCAGACCGAAAGCCGGACCGCTTTTCTTTTCCGTCACTTCACCGCATCCGATGAATCCCCATTTAATCACTTCGTCAGCATCCATAATCCTGTGTATAAAAAATGTTATCTCAGCGCAAAAGTACAAAAAATATGGTACATTTGCACGCAGTAAACACTAATTAATCGGTTCCCGTCATGGAAGAGAATAAAGAAATGAATGAAGGGCTGTTCAAAGTCCGCAGTTATCTGGGATGCCTGAGCGAAGGCATTAAGCTGCCCACCCGCAATTTCATCCCGTTGTTGAAGTTTTTGTACCCCACCCTGGTTGTCAGCGCGTTGTTTACCGTAGGTGCATTCCTGTTTGCATGGAATGCCCAGGAGATTACTACAAACAAAAAACTGATAGTGTTGCTCTTTCAGGCTGTGTCTCTTCTTCCCGGTTGTCTCAGCTTCGGACAGTTGAGCGTAGCCGTATCTCACTACAATGCCACATCTACGCTTGAAGGCTTGCATCCGTGGGCGTTGCGCAAAGAAATACTGGGTGCTTTCGGTCGTTCGGCACTGGCATTCTATGCATTGTTCTTCATATTCATAATATACAATATAATAATCGGCTTGTTGTTGTATGTCTTGATTCCGAACGTGTTGCTTCTGATGCTGTTGGGCATTGTCCTGTTTCCTGCCGTGTTTATCCTGGCTGTCATGGTTCCTTATCAGATGACGGCCTGTGATTATATGCTGGACGGAAAGCAAGGTTTCCTGAAGAGTCTGGCACGGATGAAGGACGGTTACAGGAACTGGGGAGCTTTCTTTATAGTACCGCTATGCGGCGGTTTCCTTTCCGGCCTGGTGGCATTGGTAGGTAGCCTGCCTTTCTTTATATTGATAAACGTGAAGTTTCTTGCCCGTCAGGCTACGATGATAGGTGATGCGACAGATTTGCCGGCCATGTTCCCTGTCATGCTGGGGGTAACAGGATTGATTGCCCTGTTGTTTATCCTCATCGCTTCATGGTTCGTTTTCTTCCCTACATCCTATCTCTACGGTTCCGTTGAGGCCTGCAAAAAGGAAAGGGAACGGTTCGAGGCCGAAGGACAGGAGCAATAAAGCTGATTCCTATAACGGGGATCAGTTGAAGAAGTTCCACGAAAGACCGAAACAGAACCGCGCCGGATTGATGGGATAGTGGGGCACTAAGAAAGAGTTTCCGCTCCCGGCATTCACATGGTTATATGCCACATAGATGCGGCAGTGCTTCAGATGAAGGTTGGCGTAGACGTTGCAGATGGGATAGTTTCCCAACTTGATGCGGTCTTCCGGTGCCTGTACGGTGAACTGCTGCACGATGGGCGCATAGTCGGGGGCATAGTATTCCGTGAAATAACGGACGTTTCCGCCGAGCTGTACGCGCAGTACCTTGGCGATGCGGAACACGATGTACAGGTTACTGTATGCCGAAATCGCAGGAAGGGGAAGAATGTCTTCCTGGCTTGACTTCTGGAAAGCCACTTCGTTTTCCCAGTTGAAGATACCAAACTTAAAATCTTGGTTCAGTTGCGCGCTCAGCACCTGCACGCTGTTTCCATACTGCCGGACGGACACGGCACGGCTATAACCTGCAACTTCTCCGTTATTATTGTTATAAGCCGTCTTTTCCGTAGCAAAATAGGCATAGTTCTTGATGTTTTCCACTCCGGCGGTGAGTCTTGTGCGCGTGCGCTTCAGCGAGAGCGTTCCTTCGATGCGTGTGCGGAATTCCTTGTCAAGGCTGTTGTCCCACCATGCGAACTGCGTGTGGTAATGCCGCATGTAGAAACTTGGGTTCAGGTTTTTGATGAAAGCGCGTGCCGCCAGCTGCACGGTGTCTTTAAACAGACGGAAATTCAGGTCGGCCTTTCCTTCCACATCAAACTGGCCGAGGTCTTCGCCAAGCAGTACTACTTCTCCCGTCACGTCGTAGTGTAATGTCTTCCCCATGCGCTTGTTCAATGCTCCGCCCACAGAGAGGTTGTTTTCCGAATATCCCCGTATAATTTGTGTTCCTTCCAGCAGGTCGGGCAGGGTGAAATGTCGGAACTCATGTGAGGCGAAAGCGGTCAGTCCAGCCTTGGCCCATTTGTTGAATCCTTCTCTCAGGGAGATGCCGAGCGTATTCTTTACGGCGTATCCTCTGGTGCCGTCGCCCATATTGTCGGGGTCACCGTAGTAATGGTTGGTGTAGTAGTTTTCAGGTGTGTTGTACGAATACACCCTATGTTTGGCATTACGGATGCGCAACGTATGGATGAAACTTGTAACCGGAATGAATTCCTGCGGAGTCTCGACGGATGCAAGGTAGGCGCTGCGAAGGGAATCTAATGTGACACGCGTGCGCATGGTATCGGCCATGACAACCATACGGATGCTGTCTGTCAGCTCCTTGAGCAGGACAGAGTCTTCGGGCATGACAGGCTTCAGCGAATCCGGTAACTCGACGTCCTTGTAGAAGCCTAAGTTGTAACGGTGGGTGAGGTAATACGTCTGGTCTTCATTGCGGTTCCAGTTCTCGGACAGTATGGTAGGGATGTCTCTGGAGCCGTACGAGCGTGTAAAGTCTTCCGGATGGGTGATGTAGTTGTCGTTTTCGATACCGCCGTTTTCGCCCAACCTCATGTGGTTTACACTAATCCAGGCGTGCATGTTGTAACGGTCGGCAAGATAATAGCCGTACAGCGTACCGTTGAATAGAGAAGTGGCCTGGTTGTTGTAATAGCCTCGTCCGTAAAGATAGTCGCATTTCAGGCCTATACCGGAAATCTTGTTGATGTTGCTTGCGAAGTAAGCCCTCAGCCGGTCCTCGCCGTTCTGTTTGTTGCCGGACGAATGGTACGAGAGGTTGGTTATAGGGCTTTTGGTATTGGTGAACAGGAATTCGTCCACGGGGGTATAGAAGTAATCGAACGGGTCGGCAAAGATGAAGTTGCTGTGTGACTTTCGGTCGAGGAAGATGCGCGAAAGGCGGGGAGAGCCCAGATTGCCCAGAAAGTTATATTGTCCGGTTGGTCCGTCGGTCAGGTTGAAGTTCTGGAAGTTGTCGGGCAGGGTGTCGCTTTCGGCCGGAAGTACATTGCCGAAGCGTTCGTCGATTTTCCAGCAGAAAGACCCTATCGGTATTTCCTTGTCGCCGGAAGATGTGGTGTCGCGTCCCCAGATGAATTCATCGGGATTGTGTGCGGAGTCTGTGTGTTCCTGTTCTTCGAAAGGATTCTGGGCCAGGACGGGCGATGCCAGCCATAAACAGATATATATGAGGAATGTAAGTTTTCGTTTCATAATGGATGCAAAGATACGAAGAAAAACTCAAAGGAACGTGTTTCTTTGCGGTGAAACACGTTCCTTTGCCATTATTTTGTCTATCCGGTTTTCTTTTATTCTCCGATGGTAATGATGTCCATGCCTTTGCGTAGGGCGGCCTCGTTCATCGGAATGAGGTGATGGTGCCGTTCGGGGAGTGTCTTGCGTAGTGCATGGAGCACGTTCTCTATGCGCACAATCGGATGTATCTTCAAAAGACCGCCTAAGACAATCATGTTGAATGCTTTGGCTGCTTTCATTTCGGCAGCCGCATCCATGGCGTCTATTCTCCACACCTTGAGGTCCTTGCGTGAAGGAGGTGTGCTGATGCCATATCCGTCATAGATTAGTGTTCCGCCTGGTTTGACAGCCTGTTCAAATTTCTCCAGCGACGGTTGGTTGAGGATAATGGCGGTGTCGTAGGTGCTCAGGATGGGGGATGAGATTCTGTCGTTGCTCACGATGACGGTCACATTGGCGGTTCCTCCTCTCTGTTCGGGTCCGTATGATGGCATCCATGTCACTTCCTTTCCTTCCACCAATGCTGCGTAGGCCAGTATCTTGCCCATCGAGAGTACGCCTTGTCCTCCGAATCCCGCTATGATGATTTCTTCTTTCATGATGTTAGCGTTCTTGATGTGAGTTTTCTTTTGTTGTCGTATCTTTTAAATCGCCGAGGGGATAGTATTTGAACATGTTCTCTTCCATCCATCGGTTGGCTTTCTCCGGGGTGAGTTTCCAGCCGGCGTTGCAGGTCGACACGATTTCCACCAGGCTGGAACCTTTTCCTGTCATGGCGTTCTCGAAGGCTTTCCGTATGGCCTTCTTGGCCTTGCGGATGGCCGGCACGTTGTGTACCGACTGGCGTGACACGTAGCAGGTACCCTCCAACGTGGCGGCGATTTCCGTGAGTTTTAGTGGGTAACCGTGCAGAGCCGCCTCACGTCCGTAAGGACAGGTTGCTGTTTTCTGTCCCATCAGGGTGGTGGGGGCCATTTGTCCGCCTGTCATGCCATAGATGGCGTTGTTGATGAAGATGACGGCTATGTGTTCGCCGCGGTTCAGGGCGTGGATGCTTTCGGCCGTACCGATACAGGCAAGGTCGCCGTCGCCTTGGTAAGTGAAGACCAACCTGTCGGGCCATAGTCTTTTGATGGCGCTGGCCACGGCGGGTGCCCGTCCGTGGGCGGCTTCCACCCAGTCGATGTCGATGTAGTTGTAGGCGAAAACTGCACATCCCACGGGTGAGATGCCCACCGTCTTTTCTTCCATTCCCATTTCCTCTATGATTTCCGCTATCAGTTTATGCACCACTCCGTGGCTGCATCCGGGGCAGTAGTGCATGGGAGTATCGTTGAGCAGGGACGGTTTCTTGTAGACCAGTGTCCCGGACTGTATGATTTCTTTTTCTGTCATGGTGTATACGGTTAAAAAAGGAATCGCAGGAAAAATTCGGCAATCTTGAAGCACATTCCGACGGCAATGACCGACATGCCGGTGAGATGGTTTTCGGGAAGTGCGAAGTAGAGTACCAGCCCTACGACCGCACAGGCCAGGAAGATGATGTTCAGTACCTTGCGCACCGTATCGGACGAGAACTTGTTTCTGCCGGAACGTTTCTTCCGTGTGCTTTCCTCTATCAGTTTTTCGATTTCTTCGCGGTTCATCTGTATATGTTATTTAATAAGTTTTTCTTTCAGTGCGCATACCACTTCGTCCGGGGTAGGCACAACGCCTCCCATTCTGCCGTAGTGTGCCACGGGGACAGTTCCGCCGGTGGCCAGCAGGATGTCCTGTACCATTTGTCCGGCATTGATTTCAAAGCTGAGTATGCCTTTTACTTGCCGGCCCAGGCGTGCCACTTCGTCGCTTGGGAACGGCCATAGCGTGATGGGGCGCAGAAGGCCGGTCCTGATACCTTCTCCACGGCAGATTTCGATGACTTTCTGTGCGATACGGGCGGCCGAACCGAATGCCACGATGAGGTATTCGGCATCTTCGCATGATACGGTCTCGAAGCGGACTTCATTTTTCTTGATTTCCCTGTATTTTTCTTGAAGGTGCAGGTTCTTTTGTTCCATCGTCACGCAATCGAGGTCGAGCGAGGTCAGGATGTTGGGGCGGCGTGATGCCGGCCGTCCGATGGTGGCCCATGGGCATGTCTGTCGGATTTCCTCTTCCGTGCGGCGTGGTTTGAAAGGTGGGAGCACGAGTTTTTCCATCATTTGTCCGATGACGCCGTCGCTCAATATCATGGCCGGATTACGGTATTTGAAGGCCAGATTGAATGCGAGGTCCACGAAGTCGGCCATTTCCTGTACCGATGCCGGGGCCAGTACGATGACGTTATAGTCACCGTTTCCGCCGCCGCGTGTGGCCTGGAAATAGTCCGATTGGCTGGGTTGTATGGTGCCGAGTCCAGGCCCTCCGCGTTGCACGTTGACTATCAGTCCGGGGATTTCTGCGCCGGCCATATAGGCGATGCCTTCCTGCATCAGGGCCACACCTGGGCTTGACGATGAGGTCATGGCACGTTTTCCGGCTGCGCCTGCGCCATATACCATGTTGATGGATGCCACTTCGCTTTCGGCTTGCAGCACGACCATGCCGGTGGTTTCCCAAGGTTTCTCGGCGGCCAGTGTTTCCAGCACTTCCGACTGGGGGGTGATGGGGTAGCCGAAATATCCGTCGCAGCCGCAGCGGATGGCGGCATGTGCCACGGCTTCGTTTCCTTTCATCAATACGATTTCCTGTTCTGCCATAGTTTATTCTTCCTCTTTCTTTTTATATACGGTGATACATCCGTCGGGGCATACGATGGCGCATGACGCGCATCCGTTGCATGTGTCCTTTACGGTCTGTTCCATGAAATGATACCCTTTTCTGTTTACCTGTTTTTCCGCGAGCGAAAGCAGGTGGAGCGGGCAGGCAATCACGCAGAGGTTGCAACCTTTGCATCGTTCGCGGTCTACCACTATTGCGCCTTTGATTTTACTCATATTCCTGTTGGTTTTTCAAAATTCCTTATTAAGGATTATAATAGTCTTTATGATAATATTCGATGATATCCATGAGCATCCGGTGGGCTTCCGTGGCCGGACTGTCGGGATTGACGGACATGGCTTCGAGATAGCAGTTGATGGCCTCACGGAAATTGCCTTTCTTGCGATAGGCGTTGCCCAGTTTGTAATACAGCTGGTCGCGTGGCTGTGTGCCGCTTTCGATTAGGTTGTTCAGCTGCCCGATGGCATCGTCTGTCCCGACTTGCCGTAAAATCCGGTCTGTTTCGCTTTGTTCATCCATCTTTATCAACTTCTTTCTGTCTATACAAAAATAAGTTTTATTTATCAGAATAACGAAGAATGTTTCATTTTAAAGGAATTTTAAACAAAAAATCCTCTTTGTTTAGGATGGCGTAAATACGTAATCAGCTGGTAGACAGGCGGAGTGTGGATTTTGGGTATATGGTTTCAAATAGAACTATTAATAGTGTAATCAATGAGTTTTTTTGCTCATTTCCTTTCTTTTTGTGCCGTTTTTTGCGTCTTACTTCCCCCCGTTTGAGGTGTGGAAAGACAAGGGGGTGGAGGTGGAAATTCCGCACCATTTTTGTGCTTTTGTATGTGCTTGATTTTCAGTGGTGTCTTGAAGGGAAAAATGCACACCTGTGTGCGTCGCATCGGTCACAGGTGTGCGTTTCATCGGTCACAGGTGACCATTTTGCCGCACACAGGTTCACATTTTTCTGTGGTCAAATTTATATGAAAGCACAGAGGGCGCAGATACGTCTGCGCCCTCTGTGTGAACTGTCCCGATATGGTGTCAAAGCAGTTCCGTAGCCTTGTGCCGCTGTTCGGGAACCGGTGTCTCGAAAGCGTCGCGTGCACCTTGGAAAATGGCTTCCACGCGGTCTACGGTCTTACGGCGGAACTTGGCCGAGCCCCAGAGGAGTTTGGTCTTGTCCTTGTTCAGTGCGTTGTCGTCGTTAATCCACTCTTCGGCACGGTAGGTTTTTCCGTTGAATCCTTCCATGTCTTCTTCGTAATAGTAGACGATTTGCGTCAGTTGCATGTGACATTTCCCGTCGGAGCACTGTGCGGTCAGCATATAGCGGAAACGTGTGCGGTCCAGGTTCAGCGGTTTTTTCTTGAATATCATCCATTCTTCGAATCGTGCCACGATGGTGCCTTCCTGCGGGTCGTCCATTGCGAATTTTGTTCTGGGCAGCTGGTTGTCGGCCTTTATCAGTGCCGTGATGTAGTTTTTCATCACTTCATATATCTGCTGTTTGCTTTTGCCTTTCACTGCAAATGTCTGTTGGAACAACACTTGTCCGTTGGTTTCCGGCACTGCTCCGGCGAGGTATTTGCTGTCGTCCCTTTCTTTGGCAAAGACAGCCAAAGGAAGGCATAAAAGGAGTAGGAGAATCTTTTTCATGAGTCTTGTTGTTTTTAAAGTTCCGCACAAATTTAATAAAAGAATGGTAATATCGCACAGTGTTTGCCGCTGTTTAATTCATTTTTGCACTTTTACAGGATATATCGGTCTATGTAGGCCATGATTTCTGTCTTGTATGTGTTCGATATAGGGATGCGTGCCTTGCCGAAGATGATTTGCCCTTTGTCGAGCACTTTCACTTTGTTCATCTGTACGATGTATGAGCGGTGTACGCGCATGAACCGCGGAGATGCCAGCCTCTCCTCCATACTTTTCATGCTGATGAGCGAGATGACGGGACGCGGTTCGCCTTCCAGGTAGATTTTCAGATAGTCTTTCAGGCCTTCTATATATAAGATGTCGTCCAGCCTTATTCGCACCAGCTTGTAGTCCGATTTGACGTAGATGAATTCTTCGTCTTCGTCTTTTGAATGGCTTTGCCTTTTCATCGCGAACCATTCCACGGCCCTGTAGGCCGCCGCAAGAAATTCGTTATAGCCGATGGGTTTGAGCAGGTAGTCCAGTGCATTGACCCGGAAACCGTCTACTGCGTATTGGTCGAATGCCGTGGTGAAGACGATGCGTGTCCGTTCCGGAACGAGTCTTGAAAATTCCAGGCCGTTCTGTCCGGGCATCTGAATGTCCAGAAAGAGCAGGTCAATGTCTTTGGTACGGACTTCATCCAGTGCCGCGAGGGCACTGTTGTACTTCCCGCACAGTTCGAGAAAAGGAGTTTTCCGCACGTAGCTTTCCATCAGGCTCAGTGCCAGCGGTTCGTCGTCGATGATTGCACATTTCAGTATCATAGGTCAGAAGTTTGTATGGTCAGTTCCGAGGTATATATCGTATGGTCGGGATTGGTTCCTTTTGTCCATTCGTGACGTTGGGGATAGATAAGGTCAAGTCGTTTCTGTACCTGTTTCAGTCCGATGCCGCTTCCGCTGATGTCGTTCTTTTCTTTCGGGAAATAAGAGTTTTCTATCAGACAGGTCAGTGTGCCGGGCCGTTTTGAGTAAAGCCGGATGTGGATGAAACTGGGATGCAGCGGGTTGATGCCGTGCTTGAAGGCATTTTCGATGAGTGAGATGAAAATCAACGGTGCAATCCGCATGTTGTCATTTCTGGGAATGTCTACGGTGAATTGCAGGTCCACGTTGTCGGACAGCCTGATTTTCATCAGTGCCACATACTTTTCAAGGAAGTCCGCTTCGCGTTCCACCGGAATGAAATCCTGGTTGTTGTCGTAAAGCAGGTGGCGCAACAGCCGGCTCAGGTCCTGTACGGCCTGCTGGGCCTTGTCGGTCTCGAAAGCAATCAGCGCGTAGATGTTGTTCAGCGTATTGAGAAGGAAATGGGGATTGATTTGGTTGCGCAGGTTTTTCAGTTCGGCCTCCGTGCGTTGCAGTTCGGCTTTCTGCCGGCCGAGTTCGGCCTCGTGCCACTTCTTGCTCATGCGTATGATGGCGGCCAATGCCGCGATAAGTCCGAACAATACGAAATCGCGCATGCGGAAGATTACGAAGTCGAACCAGTCCGGCGGTGTACGGCGGTCCTGGCACCGGGCCAGAGGATAGTGCGTGTTGCACATGTCGAACCACAGATGGATGAATCCCAGCAGGCTGAAACAGAGGCATACGTTGACCAGTATGTAGGTTTTGTATCTGTTTTTGAACAGCAGGCGTGGAACGAGCCACAGGTAATTCAGGTAGAAGATGACGGACATGGCCAGGGGCGGTCCTGTCATTCTAAGAAATTCCCCGTTCTCAGGCGGTTCGCTCATCCGTCCTATCAGCATGGGAGGCAATCCGAAAAGGAACATCCATGCGAACAGGTGGATGAGGAACTCTTGAGAAAACTTATAATTAAAATTGCATTTCATGATGCCGTCCTATTCATATCTGATGGCTTCGATGGGGTCAAGGCGTGCGGCTTTCTGTGCGGGGAAATACCCGAAACCTATGCCTATGATGGTGCATACCACGAAGCTGACGATGATGCTCCATAAAGGTATCGAGGTGGGAAGTCCGAAAGCCGAACTGCACACCAGTGTGCCCGCATACCCCACGCAGATGCCCAGCAGTCCGCCGGTGATGCTGATGACGATGGATTCGATGAGAAACTGGTTGCAGATGTCTATGCCGCGCGCTCCCACCGACATGCGCAGGCCGATTTCCTTCGTGCGTTCCGTGACGGACACGAGCATGATGTTCATGATGCCGATGCCGGCCACAAGCAGGGAAAATGCGGCAGCCACCACAAGGATGATGGTGATGGTATCCATCGTGGACGACATGGTTTCCATCATTTCCTGTTGGGAATGGATGGTAAAGTCGTCTTCGTCGGAATCTTTCAGTTTGTGGTTGCGGCGCAGTATCGCGGTCAGTTCGGCAATGGCGTCTTCGGTCAGTTCCTCGGTAATGGCCGAACAGTTGATGTGGTTCAGGAAGGTCTGTGCGAGGATACGTTTCATGACGGTGGTGTAGGGCGCGATGACCAGATTATCCTGGTCCATGCCGAAGCTGTTGTAACCTTTGGATTTCAGCACGCCGATTACCCTGAACGGAATGGACTTGAAGCGGATGGTCTTTCCCACCGGATCGCCTCCGTTGGGAAACAGTTCATCGGCCACGGTTTTTCCGATAAGACAGACTTTCGCGCTCTTGCGGATGTCTTCTTCGGTGAACATATCCCCGTCCTCCACCGTCCATTGTTTGATGTCGAGGTATTCCGGACTTTCGCCGTAGATGGAGGTCACCGTATTGTTGGCCCCATAGATGCACTGTCCCGAACTGGACACTTCGGGACTTGCGAAAGTGATGAACTTGGCTTCGTCCTTGACGGCCTGGAAATCCTCCACCTTCAAAGTCTGCATGGCACTGGGGTCCTGACGCACTCCGCCGCGCGTGTCGGCTCCGGGACGAACCATGATGATGTTGGTTCCCATCTGGGAGATGGTCTTGCGCACATTCTCTTTCGAGCCTTGTCCTATGGCCATCATGATGATGACGGCCGCCACGCCGATGATGATGCCCAGCATGGAGAGGAACGAACGGAACTTGTTATGGGCAATGGCCTTCAGGGCCACCTTGATTAGATTGGTAAAGTTCATAACGGTTTGCTTTAGTCGTCTTGAGGTAAGGGTAACCGCGACAAGGCCTCGGCTGCCGATAATATATGGTCGTTCATCACGTCTTCACGGATTTTTCCGTCGCGCAACACGATGTTCCGGCTACTATACTGGGCTATTTCGGGATTATGGGTGACGAAGATGATGGTGCGCCCCTCGGCATACAGTTTCTGGAACAGCACCAGTACTTCAAAACTGGTTCGTGTGTCCAGGTTGCCGGTCGCTTCGTCGGCCAGTATCACGGCCGGGTTGTTCACCAATGCGCGGGCTATGGCCACACGCTGCATCTGTCCGCCCGACATCTGGTTGCTCTTGTGGTCGAGCCTGTTTCCCAGTCCAACCGATTCCAGGGCTGCCACGGCGGCTTCCCGTCGTTGACGGGCACTATAGTTGCTGTTGTACATCAATGGCAATTCCACGTTCTCTACCGCCGTAGTCTTGGCCAGCAAGTTGTAGTTTTGGAATACGAAGCCGATTTTCCGGTTGCGCAGTTTCGCCCTTTGCGATTTCGACATGGTGCGTACGGAGACCCCGTCCAGATAATACTCACCTTTCGTGGGAGTGTCGAGGCATCCCAGTTGGTTCAGCAGTGTGGATTTGCCGGAACCGGACGTACCCATGATGGTCACGAACTCTCCTTCGTGAATCTTGAAGGATACTCCGCGCAGGGCATGTACCGTTTCCGAGCCAACGATGAAATCGCGTCTCACATTGTCCAGTTCGATGACAACTTTCTTGTTGCTTCTGTCGTTTTCCATCTTCAGCTGTTTCTATTTCTTGTTCTTGTTGTTCCTTCTCGGTCCGGGCATGAATGGGTTGCTGTTGGCTTTGGCCGGGTCGTCTTCCGGTGCAGGGGAGCTCAACACAAAGTCCGTAATGACGGAAGTGCCGGCTTCGATTCCTCCGAGTATTTCCGTCAGTGTGCCATTTGTGATTCCGGTGGTGACAGGAATGGCTTTCATGTTGTTCCCGTCCATGACCCATACTTTGTCTTTTCCTTTACAGTCCACTATTTTTGAGTCCTCGTTCATCAGGTGTTCGTTGGGCGTGAAGCGTAAGGCTTTGTTGGATACGGTCAGCACGTTGTTCTTTTCCAATGTGAAGATGGTGACATTGGCGGTCAGTCCCGGCTTGAGTTTCAGGTCGTTGTTGGGAGCCGAAATGACCACTTCGTAGGTGACGACGTTGCTTTCCACCGTGGCTTCCTGGCGCACCTGGGTCACTTCACCGTGGAACGTGTCGTTGGGGTATGCATCGACAGTGAACGTGACACGCTGTCCTTCTCTGACTTCGCCTATGTCGGCTTCGTCCACATCGGCAATCACGCGCATGTCGGTCAGGTCCTGCGCGATGGTGAAAAGAGTAGGCGTGTTGAAGCTGGAAGCCACGGTCTGTCCTTCTTCCACAGCCTTGCTCAATACAACACCGTCGATGGGTGAGGTGATGGTGGCATATCCCATGTTGGTCTCGGCTTTGTTCACGTTCTCCCGCATGGAATTGTACGCTTCCAGAGCCTTGCGGTAGTTCAGGTATGTCGTCTCGAATTCGGTTTTACTCACCAGACCCTTTTCGTTCAGCACCTTGTAGCGTTCGTAGTTTGTCTTTTGAAAATCCAGGTCGCTTTTCGCGCTCGCCAGATTGGCTTTGGCACTTTTCAGTTCACTGTTCAGGTTCGTCTTGTCGAGTTCGGCGATGACTTGTCCTTTTTTCACCACACTGTTGTAGTCCACATATATCTTGTCGATGATGCCGGAAACCTGTGTGCCGACCTCCACTTCTGTCACCGGCTCGATTGTACCGGTAGCGGTGACGCTGCTACGTATGGTGTCAGGGCTGACTTTGGTAAATTCATATCCTATTTCCTGTTTGTCTTTAGGTCGGAACATTAATGTGCCGGCTACGGCAACCGCCGCAATCAGGACGGCGATGATGATTTTCTTCTTTGTCATATTGGAAGGTGTTTTTTGATTTACAATGTAATGGGTGTTCCTTGATAGAAGTTCAGCATTTGTATGTTGAGCAAGGCACTATATTTGCTTTGCAGTTTTTCCTGTTGCGCACTCATGAGCTGGTCGCGTCCGTTCATCAGTTCCACAATATTCTTCAGTCCGTTCTTGAATTGTTCGTCCAATAGTTCGTAACTGTTCTGTGCGCTTTTCAGTTTGCTCTGTGCCGCAATGTATTTTTGCTGGTTACTATATGCGTTGAGCCAGTATTCCTCTATGGTACTATACAGTTGCTTCTGCTGGTTCTGATATTCCAACTCGCTGTCCATCTTGGTAAGTTTGGCTTTCCGTATGTTGGTTCTGTTTCGTTTGTTGTCAAAGATGGGTACGGATAATGTGACGCCGGCTGATGCGTTGAGATTCTGACGCATCTGTTCGCCCACCGATTCACGGCTCCCCGAATAATGGCTGTCTCCTACGCCGGCTGTCAGCGATACCGAAGGGTAGTAGCCCGCCCGCGCGATGTCGATATTCAGGTCGGCGGCGTCAATGTTCAGGCGGCTGCTTTGTATTTCCGGACGTATCGAATAGGCTTTCTGGTATATATCTCCTATTTCGGGAATCATTTGCATGGCAGCCTCATCCTGTTTGTCGATTCCTGCAATGGCGAATTCACGGCTGTCGGTAATTTCAAGCACCTCTTTTAGATTTCTTGTATATGTGGCGATTTGTGTTTGTGTGACTACGCAGTCATACTGTGCGCTTTCGGCCTGAGCTTCAAGTTGGGCGAGGTCGGCTTTTGATATCTGGCCCTGTTCATAAAAGTCCAAGCCTCTTCTGTACTGTTTCTGTGCGGTTTCCAGCATGGCTTTATTCACATCGAGAGCTTCTTTGGAGTATAGAATCTGCACATAATATTGTGCAATTTGTTCCTGTATCGTATTGGCTGTCTGTTGTGTGTTCAGCGAATAGATCTGGTTCTGAAGTCTTTGTGCCTTGATGTTCTTGCGGTTGACACCTCCGTCCCATACGGTCCATGAGGCGTTCAGGCCGTAGTTCCCGTTCTCTGTCAGCTTGTTGCTGGAAGTGTTGGCGATTCCGTTGGTCACGATGTTGCTGGCCGATTTCTGCAGGGGGCGGTAGTTCAGACTCTGTGTCGTGCTGAACGAAAGTGAGGGAAACAAGTCGGCTTTTTTCTGTTCCAGGTCGGCTTCTCCCTGTAGTTCGGTCAATTTGTTCTGTTGCAGTTGGATGTTGTGTTCAAGGGCATAATCAATACAGTCTTGCAGCGACCATTCTTTCACGGCTTGTCCCCATACGGGGTATATTTGCAGGAAAAGTGCCGTACAAATGAAAAGGTTCTTATATTTCATTGAAGGTTATTTTATGTACGCTGCAAAAGTATAAATAAAAAAGTGGGGGTGAAAGAAAATTATACCTCATATTTGTTTTTTTCGACCGAATGACATAAAATCTCTATCAGAGGAAGGATTGTTCTTTTCAGGGAACACGCATTTGATTTGTGCGGTGAAAAAGTATCCGTTTCAATTTTATTTTTTAATTTTGCCCATAATAACATTATCAGTAAATAATAATATAGACTTATGTTCTCAGGTATTGTGGAAGAATTTGCCCGTGTGAAGAGAATCGAACGGGAACAGGAAAATCTGCATTTCACATTGGAATGCTCTTTTACGGAAGAGTTGAAAATCGACCAGAGTGTGGCGCACAACGGTGTGTGTCTGACGGTAGTAAGGATTGAAGGAAAAGAGTATACCGTGACGGCAATGAAGGAAACGCTCGAACGGTCCAATTTAGGACTGTTGAAACCTGGTGATAAGGTGAATGTGGAACGTTCGATGATGATGAACGGACGGTTGGACGGGCATATCGTGCAGGGCCATGTGGATTGTACTGCCGAGTGTCTGTCGGTGGAAGATGCCGAAGGCAGCCATGTGTACACATTCCGGCATCCTTTCGACAAAGAGATGGTGAAGAGGGGATATTTCTGTGTAGATAAAGGTTCGGTGACAGTGAACGGTGTGAGTCTGACGGTATGCAATCCGACGAAAGACACGTTTCAGGTTTGTATCATACCTTATACGTATGAGCATACGAACTTTCATACCTTTGTACCCGGTTCGCTTGTAAACATCGAATTCGATATTATCGGAAAGTATCTGAGCCGTATGACGGCTTTGTCTGAAGCATAACGGCGTGGTCAGAGGTCTTTCAGCAGGATTGGGGGGATGTGGTTGACGAAACGTTTACGCAATGCGAGAATATTCTCCCATTCCTTGTCGTTACTATCGGTAATTTCCGGAGTGTATGAGTTGCCATAATTGTCTATGCGTTCCAGCAACATGTTTACCGTCAATCGGTTTATATCTTCTGCGGGCACCATACGCATACTATGGTCATCATCCCGACATTCAATGATAATCATTTGCATGTCTTTCAACTCATTTATCAGATTGGTGATAACCCCGGCCGGAAGACGAGTCTCTGCGGCCAGTCCTCTTACGGTATATGGGTTCATGCCTTTCTCGAAGCGTTTGCATATTTTAGCCATGAGCCGTATGGCCAGTATATCATGGTAGCTGCGACTGATTTTGTGTATGTCCTTAATGTAATAGTAACTATGTAGATTTTGGTTGGCGTATGAGAGTTGTGCTCCGAACAGGCAGATAATCCATGAGAAGTTAAGCCACAGCATGAACATCGGAAGTGCAGCGAACGAACCGTAAATGGCATTATAGCTGGATACCCAAATCTGCGAATGGATGTAGAAATATTGCAGGAACTGGAATGCCGTACCGGCTATGAATCCTGGAATTACGGCATGCCGTATGCGGATTTCCGTGTTGGGCATATAGGTGTATAGGATTGTGAAGACCAGTCCACTCAGTACGTAAGGAGACAGTTTGATGATGGCCTTTAAGGTAGTGCTCAACACCATGAAGTCGGGATAATCCTGTGCGATTGTGGCAAGGAATATCGAAAGTCCGCTTGATATGATAATCAGGATAGGCATGAGGAAAAATACGCTGATGTAATCCGTGACCTGTCTATAGATAGAACGTTGTGCTTTTACGTTCCATACGGTATTCAAGGCTATTTCAATATTGGAAGTCAGTTGTATGATGGTGTATAAAAGCAGTAATAAACCGAACCCTATGAAGATACCGTTCTGGGTGTGGTCAAGATAGGAGTTAATGAAATTCAGGATGATATCCGAGAAGCCTTGATTGATGCTAAGGTTTTCCCTGATTTTCTCTTCGATGATGGCAGCATATCCCAGGCCGCGTCCGATAGCAAAGACAATGGCGAGAATAGGCACGGCGGCCAGAGTAGTGGAATAGGTCAGTGCCGAAGCGTGGCTGTTCAGGTTCCTGTTGATATAGCATTCTATGGTCAGCACCGTTTTGCGCAACATGTTGAATGCATATCTTTTGGTCGGCGAATAAGCGTTGTCATTGATGCACCATATCTTGTGGCTGAAGAAATAGGAGAGTTGATGGAAGTTGAAAGCCATATCCTTATAGTTAAGCGTTAAGGTAAAAAAAGCAGCCGGACTATAAGCCGGGTTCTGTATTCCGCACGAGGCGGAATGTTTGCCATTTATCTCGGCCTTACGTCACCGCAAGACTCCATCGTTCTACCCTCCGGCTCGGACGGGCCGCCCTCTCTTGTGTCGCCGGTATACGCGAACTTTCAACTTCCGGAATGTACGGCACGGATGTCACCATCCGCCCGGTGGGCTCTTACCCCACCTTCTCACCCTTGCCTCTTTATGAAAAGGGGCGGTTGTTTTCTTCTACATGCTCTGACCCTTGCGAGCCACTTCCCGTTAAGAAGCGGAATGCCCTATGTTGCCCGGACTTTCCTCTAACGGCCATAGCCGGTAGCGGCAAACCGTCCTGCTGCTTTTGATGGACAAAGATACGTCAATTCGGCCGAAGTACGAAATAAACCCGTTGTTTTTTGTTTTTGTAACGTTTCTGGCGAAGAAGTGGAAATGTGTGGCGGCGGACCTGACAAATGTAGGTCAACGAATGTAAAAATGTCAGGCTATGGCTTTAACCGCTGTTAATGCGGAATATGCCTGTGTTAAAAGATAGGAAAAAACAGGGCTGAGCTCATACATTGCAAGTTCTTTGTCGTTATTTTTGTGTGAGTTTGATTCAATTCGGACAAGAGTAATATTAATGTTTTATTTATAGGTGAAATGATGAAAAAGACAACAAAGATTCTTTTTGGTGCGCTTGTATTCTTTGTGGCAGGCGCTTCGGTAGCTGGTGGATTGGCATCAAGTTGTAAGGCACAGCCTCGTACTGTTGCTGTTCCCACGGGGGGATATGTGGATTTGACCCAGGCTGCGGAAAGTTCAGTCAACGCTGTGGTGTATATCAAAGTGACGCAGAACAGCAAGACGAAAACCGTGGATGTACAAGACCCTTTCAGTGACTTCTTCGGTGATTTCTTCGGGTTCGGAGGAGGCCGTCAGCAACGGCAGATACAGACTCCGAAGCGGGAAGGTTCGGGTTCCGGGGTGATTATCTCTTCGGACGGTTACATCGTGACGAACAATCATGTGGTGAGCGAAGCCGATGAGTTGTTGGTAAAACTAAATGACAACCGTGAATTCAAGGCACGCATTATCGGTACGGATGAACAGACCGACCTTGCCTTGGTGAAAATCGAAGGAAAGGACTTTCCGACTCTGCCCATCGGTAACTCGGACGAACTCAAGTTGGGAGAGTGGGTGTTGGCCGTAGGCAATCCGTTTAACCTGACTTCTACGGTAACGGCCGGTATCGTCAGTGCCAAGGCACGTTCGATGGGGGCTAATTCCATTGAGAGTTTCATACAGACGGATGCAGCCATCAATCGTGGCAATTCCGGCGGTGCGCTGGTCAATGCGCGTGGCGAACTGGTGGGTATCAATGCCATGATTTATTCCCAGACGGGTTCTTATACCGGTTACGGATTTGCTATCCCGACCACGATTATGAACAAGGTGGTGGCCGACCTCAAGGAATTTGGTGTGGTGCAACGTGCGCAATTAGGTGTGATGGGCAGTGACGTATCGGTTTATATTGATGCAGAGAAGTCCAAAGGTAATGAAGTGGATTTGGGTACGGTGAACGGTGTGTATATTGCTGAGGTGCAGGATAACTCCACGGCCTCTGAGGCCGGATTGCGCAAGGGTGACGTGGTGACAGCCATCAACGGCAAAGAAGTGAAGAAAATGGCAGAATTGCAGGAGAACATCAGCACGATGCGTCCGGGTGATAAGGTGAAAATCACTTATATGCGCAATAAGAAGAAAGATACGGTTACTGTTGTCTTGCGTAATGCCCAAGGAAATACCAAGGTGCTGGAACAGATGGATATGGACCAGTTCGGGGCTGCATTGAAACCGTTGGACAGCGAGACCAAGCGACAGTTGAATCTTCCGAACGGACTTGAGGTCATAGCGGTTAAAAAGGGCAAGATGGCAGATGCAGGCGTAGAGAAGGGTTGGATTATATTGCAAGTGAACGACAAGCCGATGAACACGATAAATGACTTTGAGGAGGCTGTGAAAATGGCCAACCGTTCTGCCGACCGTATCCTGTGGATTCGTGCCGTGACCCAAAGCGGCAAACTGAGAAGCGCAGTGGTGGAGTTGGACGGTAAGGATTAAGCAGGTCTTATGTAAACCTCAACCTACTTCTTTTAGATAAACGGTGTATGCCAGCAACTAAATTGGCATACACCGTTTTTTAGGCGTAATTTTCCCGGTAAATGTTTGTACGTTCTCCAAAGAAGGCTTATTTTTGTATAAGCAAGAATTTTCAATCAACTTATGATGATTCAACCGGTGTTCCGTGAGAAGAGGCCGGAGGAGTCTTCTCTGACAGGAACGGTCATGAACAACACAAAATATAACAGCCTCGACTATAACCGTTGTGTGCTCATTGTCATGGTGATTTTGTGCCATGTGGTGAAACTGGGGGAATTGTATCCTGACTTTCAGGATGCGGTGCTGATGATTGTGAACCCGGCTTTCCTGATGATTACGGGCTACCTGGTGCGGGTGGACAAGGGTTGGAAGGATTTCTCGCTTTACCTTGTAAGGATTATCCTGCCTTATGTCATTATGACATTGGGCTTTGGTGTTCTTTCCGTCTACCTTCCTGTAAGATATGGGCTTGCAGACTGTCGGCTGTCTACATTGCTCCGTGCCTTGCTTGTTGAGCCTATAGGACCATACTGGTATTTCCACACAATGATTATCTGCTCTTTCCTATATTATATAGCTTTCAAATTGGGCAGACTTGGCAAATTGTCCTCATTCTTTGTATTCGCTTCCCTGTTGATTGTCTGTTCAAGGTTTCTCCATCTGATGTCCATAAGGTTTGCATTCAGCTTTTTCATGGGAGCCTGCATCAGGCAGTTCTGCGGCAGTTTTCATGATTTCTGCAGGCCGTCGTATTACGCTTTGATTCCCTTTATGTTGCTGTTGTCCAAAGACCCGGTGACGTGGAGCGACTTTGTGGTGATTATCCTGTCGTTTTGTTTCGTAAGTTTCTTTTCCCAGGTATTCGCGGGAAGAGAGGGGTGGGCTATGGATGTCATGGGTTATATCGGGCGTAACACTTTCCCCATATACATATTCCACCCGATTTTTACGATGGCTGCCAAATTCGTTTCCGGATGGTTCGTGTTCGACAAGTCCGGGGTGTTATATACCGTCTTCACAGTTGTACTTTGTGTGTCGGGAAGCCTTGGGATAGCCCGTTTGATGGACATGACCCGACTTTCCCGTTGTTTCGGAAGGAAGAGGATGTTGCGTTGATGCTTCGTTTCTGGCTGTATCCGTTCGGAAAAGGCTTATTTTTCGATGGTGATTTCCCCTGCAAGGTCCGTATTCATCTGTTGGCGGACTTCCTCGGTAGGCATGTTGTGGCCAAGCAGAAACATCAGTTTGGTCAGTGCACATTCCGGGGTACTGTCATATCCGCTGATGACACCGGCTTCGAGCAACTGCCTGCCCGTTTCATACCGTTCCATTTCCACGCTACCTGATTGGCATTGCGTGATGTTGACGATGATGATGCCGCGTTCGGCCGCTTCCTTGATGAGTTTGATAAACCATGGCTTTTGGGGCGCGTTGCCCGAACCGAAAGTTTTCATCACCACGGCTTTCAGGCCGGGAATGCGGAATACAGAGGTGATGATACTTTCCTGAAGTCCGGGAAACAGCGTGAGGATGACCACGTTGGTGTCGAACAGGTAATGTGCCTTCAACGGTTTTCCGGGCATCGGTTTACGGATGCGTTCCGGCTTGAATTTGATGTCAATGCCGCTATGCCCCAGACACGGGTAATTGTATGATTTGAAAGCGTTGAACTTCTCCGCATTGATTTTTGTCGTACGGTTGCCGCGCATCAGGTCGCTCTCAAAGTAAATGCACACTTCGGGCACCATGGCCGTTCCGTCGGGATTCTTGGCTGCGGCAATCTCGATGGCCGTAATCAGGTTTTCTTTCCCGTCGGTGCGTAGCATGCCCATGGGTAGTTGTGAGCCGGTGAGGATGACCGGTTTGGAAAGGTTCTCAAGCATGAAACTAATGGCAGACGCCGTGTAGGCCATCGTGTCTGTGCCGTGCAGTATGACAAATCCGTCGTACAGGTCATAATTGTGTTCGATGATTTGTACCAGCCGCACCCAATGATACGGTTCGATGTCCGAGGAGTCGAGAGGCGGTTCGAATGAATAGGAGTTGATGCGATAGTTGAAACGTTTCAATTCAGGCACAAATGTCAGCAAGTGGTCGAAATTGAAACTTTCCAATGCTCCGGTCTCCGGATTTTCTATCATTCCGATAGTTCCTCCCGTGTAAATTAGCAGTACGGATGGGGCTGGTGTTGTCATATTGCTATCGTTTTACGGTAATATTTGCAAATATACGATAAAGAAATGAATTTTTGGCAATACGAAGGGATAATGTTGTTTTCTTTTTAAATTATGGTTGTTTTTTCATCTGCATCCGCCGTGTTTTCTCTTTCGTGCATGTGTATGACCCGGTGAGGTGAAGACAGGACGGAAAGGGGGCCTGTATGCGATAAAATCCCGACCTGTCTGCATTCCGTTCTTGACAGCTCGGCTTTTTGTGTTTTAATTTCAGTAACTTACAGATGGAAATGATAAGAAGCGTGAGTATGTGGCTATGCTTGAAAAGGATGAGGCGGATATGCAGTTATCTGCATTCATTCTGACTTCGGAAACTGTGGGCTTGAAGTTTGCCTTGAATATTATTTGGAGTAATAAGAAAAAAATCATGCCGCATTCAAGCGGCATGATGAGATGATAATATTATAAGGTATAACAATTCTAACTTAGTACGGGCACATGGTTCAGCACAGAATTTTTGCGATGGCGTATCCGCCTAACAGGAGCCACAGGTAGAGTGCGCCCGCCAGATAGAACGGTTTGGCACCGGCCTGTTTGAACTTGTCGAAACTTGTTTCCGCTCCGAGAGCAGTCATGGCCATGGTGAGCAGGAAGGTGTCGAGGTTGTTGATGAATCCTATGCCGGCCTTCAGAGGCTCTTCCGGGATGAAAGAGGCGGATTGCAACAGAGAGTTGATTCCGATGACCACCAGAAAGTAGAACGCGAACCAAGGTATGGTGATTTTATTTTTTCCGGCAGAGGCGGTACCGTTCTGTTTCTTGCGGCTGCGCGAGAGGAACAGGCTCATGATGACCAATACGGGAGCCAGCATCATGACACGTATCATCTTCGTGATGGTGGCTGCATCGGCAACGTGGCCGCCAGCTGCGTCGATGGCATTGCCGGCGCCAACAACGTGCGCCACTTCATGCAGCGTGGAGCCGGTATATACGGCTATGGCCTGGTCGCTGAGCCCGTCCATCAGTCCGGTACGGTACATCACCGGGTAGAGGAACATGGACAATGTGCCGAATATGACTACCGTAGATACGGCGACGGCCGTCTTGTGCGCTTCGCATTTCACTACAGGCTCGGCTCCCAGCACGGCGGCTGCGCCGCAGATGGCGCTTCCGGTGGAGGTCATGAGTGCGGTTTGTCCGTCCACTTTGAAGAGCTTGCCGAAAAGGATGCCGAGCAGCAGGGTGCCTGTTACGATGATGAGGTCGGCCGTAACAGCAGGCAGTCCGATGGCTACAACCTGTTGGAAGGTCAGTTTGAAGCCATAGAGCACCACGCCCGTTCGCAGGATTTCTTTGGAACAGAACTTGATGCCGGGCACCCACGTTTCAGGCAGTTTGTTGCGCAAGCTGTTGGCATACAGCATGCCTAGTATGATGCCGACGATGAGCGGGCTGAACGAAAGGTCTTTGATGAACTCGAAATCAGCTATATAGAAAGCCGAAAATGAGAACAGTACGATGAGAAGGATGCCGTGAAGCACTTCCCCTTTGTTTTCCTTGAACATAATTTTCTGTTTTGATGTGTATGGTTTATTACTCTGGATTTGATGATGCAAAGGTATATAAAAGCATGCAAAAGGCCGAATAAAAAGGGCCGAAACTCTCAGGATGCCCTACGTTTCTCATAATGGTATAAAGTATATAAGGCGACAGCTCCGACTGCGGCACAGGGAATGCCGGCCAAAGCCGGAGATGCCACACCGAAACCGTGTCTGATGACAGCTCCTCCTATTGCTGCTGCCATGGCATTGGATACATTGAATGCAATCTGTATTCCAGCCCCGCCAAGCATCTCTCCTCCTTTGGCGTAACGTACGATAAGGTATTGTAACGGCCCGCCAAGTCCGAACAGTAGTCCGGGAGCGACAAATGCAAATAGCAATGAGGGTATTTTATAGTGGGCGAACAGAAATATCATTGGCATGAGTGCGATAGTAAGCGTTGCGATGATAGCTGTGACAATAGAAGGGGTATATTTGTCAGACAGGCGTCCGGCATAGAAGTTGCCGAATACCATGCCGGCACCGACCAAAACCATTATGAAGGTCATCGAGGAATTGGAGAAACCTGCCACATCGGTCATAATCGGAGATATATAGCTTAACCAACAGTATATACTGGCCTGTCCGAAAAATACACCTGCGTATATCAGCCACGGGGCGGGGTGGGACAGAAAGCGGAACTGACCTTTCATACCGGTGTCAGGCAGCGGAGGCAATACGGGAACCCAACATCTGATGGCAATAAATGTAATCAGTCCGAGAAGGGCTACAATCCCGAAAGGCAAACGCCACGAAAGCATGTGGCACGCAAAGGTGAATCCCGGAACTCCAACAAGATTGGCAATGGTCATGCCTCCAACAAGAACAGCCACTGCCGACGCTCCTTTTCCGGGGTCAGCCAGTTTGGAACAGACAATGGCACCGGCACCGAAAAACGCCCCGTGTGGCAAGCCGGAAATAAATCTTGCCACTAACAGATTGCCAAAATCGGGGGATAGGGCAACCAGGGTGTTTCCAACAGTTATCACTGCGGCCAAGAATAACATGAGGCGGCGCAAAGGTAATCTGCGTAACAGTAACAGAGCCGGTGAACCTATTGCCACACCGGCCGAATAGGCGGAAATCAGATGTCCGGCCTTGGCAATGCTGATATTTAAATCGCGGGCTATCTCATTGAGAATCCCCATCATGCCGAATTCTACGATTCCGAGTGCAAAGGTGCCGAACGCAAGTGAAAGCAACGATTTCTTCATGACCGTCTTTTTTTAGCCTGCAAAAGTACTCAAAATATCTGAGACTGTCGAATGGGAGTGAGGAATGTTTGCCGTAGATTGATGTCTTCGGATGCCGTTGGAGTTATCCGAAACTGAACGTGATGCTGTCTTCGCTGCCAAGGCGGATTACGCCATCTTCCGCACTGATGAAGATTTTGTTTTCGCGTGCCAGCCATCCTACGGCCATGGCAGTGTCTTCGATACTCAAACCGACCATGTCGGACAATTCTTTCATGGTGATTTCCTTGGCCTCATTCAGGGCATGCCAGATGATTCCGGCATGTGTGCCTACTTCTGTCTTGTACATGATGTCTTTATTTTGTTTGGTTGTATAATGTTCCTGCGGCTTTACGGTATTTTACGTAGTTCAGGTAGAGTTGGTATCGCGCATCGACTGTGGTTTCGTATGCCTGTTGCCAAAGAGCCTGTGCTTCCAGATGGTCGGACAGAGTTTCCATACCCACATCGAACTGGCTTTTGCTCACTCTCATGTTCTCCGTAGCCTGTTCTAATGAACGGTCGGCCAGTATGCATTCCATTTTAGCCTCATCCAGGTTGTTGGCGGCTTGTGTCAGTTCCAGTAGCATCTGTTCGTTGAGGTTTTCCCTTTCCAGACGGGTTTGTTCCAGCTTGGCTTTGGCCGCTTTCACTTTGTTGGTGCGTTCGCCGAAATGATAGACGGGTATGCTGACATTCAGCAGTACGGCGAAACTGCCTTTGTCGAAGAAAGTCTCGTCGTTCAACTCGAATCCGTGTAAATAGTGAACTCCTCCTTGTATGCCGACCTTTGGAAGCAGCTCGCTGCGGCTTAGCTTGATTTGTTGCTGCGCGATGCTTTCCTGTTTTTCCAGAATGGTGTATTCAGGCCTTGACGAGACATCGGATATCTGCGGGGATATGTGTTGCTCGATTTCAGGGAAACCTTCGGCCACGGTAATCGCTTCGTTCAATGGTTTGCCGATAAGGTGGCAGAGGTTCATCGTGGCCAGTCTCAGAGCATTGTCGGCCTTGCGCATGGAAAGCTCGCTCTCGTTCAGTTTCACCTGTACTTTCAGCACATCGTTCTGCGCCTTTAAGCCATGTTTACGTGCGCTTTCCACATTGCGGAGCAGTTCGGACAGCAGAGCGTTGTATTTTGCGGCAACTTTCTTCATTTCTTGTGCCTTGACCACCTGTGCGTAGGCATTGTCGGTTTGCAGTATCACATTGGTTGCCGTCAGCGTTTCGTTCATCTGTGCCATTTCGTGGCCCAATACGGACATCTTGTAGGCCGCCTGTATCTTTCCGCCCATATACAGCGGCTGTTCCAGTTGTATACCGGCGAAAAACATGGGGCCAACCTTGTAATTCAGGTCCAGGCCTGGAAAGTAGGCAAAGGCGGGCATTTGCTGAGGGACTCCGTTGGGCCCCATGGCGAAGAGAGGAAGTTGTCCGCCGCCGGAACTGTAACCGCCGTCGGCCGTACTGTAAAGTCCTGTCGCGCTGGCCGTGAGGTTAGGGAAGAAATTTCCTTTATAACTCTTGACCGTGTATCGTGTGCTTTCCGTCTGTTTGACGGATGCCGCCATTTCCTTATTATAGGTCAGCGCCATATCCCTGCATTGTTTCAGGTTGAGAGTTTCCTGTGCTATGGCCGGGAATGACACGCATGCGGCTGTGATGGTCAGAATAAGTTTCATCATTTGGTCTGTTTTATGTGAAAGAATAAGGCGTAAAGAATAGGTATGAAGATTAGTGTGACCAGTGTTCCGAACAACAGTCCGCCCATGACAGAGGCAGCCAGCGAGCCGAACATGGCATCGGTCAGTAACGGAATCATGCCTAAAATTGTGGTAAGCGAGGCCATCATGACGGGACGCAGGCGGCTCTGTGCACTGTCGGTCAGTGCTTTGACCGGTTCCACGCCTTCATTCAGTTGTAACGTGATTTCGTCCATCAGCACAATACCGTTCTTGATAATCATGCCTATCAGTCCGAGTGTGCCCACTATAGCCACGAAATTAAAAGTCTTGCCTGTGATGAGCATGATGGCTACCACACCGATGAAGACCAACGGAATGCAACAGAAGATGATGGCAGGCTTGCGGTAGTCCTTGAACAACATGATGAGTATGCCTATCATCAGGATAATGGCCAACGGGAATGTACTGAACAGGTACTTCATGGATTTGGTGTTGGCGGCCTTTTCTCCTTGCCATTGCAGGGTATATCCCGCCGGCAGTTCTATTTGGTCTATTTTCGCGGCAATGGCCTTGCGGGCCTTTTCCGTTTCGATACCCGGTACCGGCGAACATTGCACACGCTGGCTGCGTTGGCCGTCATACCTTGGTACAACAGGGTCTTCCCATCGGATGTCCACTTTTTTGCTGACTTGTTTCAACGGAGTCGTGGTCATGATATTCTCCACCAAATCTTCTTTGGACAATGTTCCGCTTTTCAACTTTACAAGCATTTCTTCGTTGACCAATCCGCTGAGTGAGGGGAGTGAAGAGAATACTTGCGTGTTGTCCAAATCATTGATGGGCATTCCCTGTTCGTCCAAACATTTCAGGTAAATGTTGTCTTTATGTATGCCTTCATAGAAAGAACCGATGGGAATGCCGCTTGTGGCAGTCAGAAGCGACAGGCTGACATCGTTCCGGCTCAGTCCCAATGAACGTGCGGCCGGTTGGTCGTATTCCACCGTAAGTACGGGCACCTGAGGGTCCCAGTCGGTGGTTATCAGTTCCACTTCGGGAGAAAGCTCCATGATGGCGCGGGCACTGTCGGCAAGTTGGTGCAATACGGCAGGGTCCGGACCGAGGAACTGTGCTTCGATGGGATATTTCTTGAACATCAGATTGTAACGTTTCATCTTCACGTAAGCATCCGGATAGTGTGCTGTCAGGTAGTCCTGAATCTCTTCCATGTTATCCACGAGAGCATCGGAAGATTTAAAGTCGATGATGAGTTCGCCGTAGGCTAATGACGGATTGGCTATGCTGCGCACGAGGTTGTAACGTCCGGGAGTTCCTCCGATGGAAGTCGTTACATGGGTAATTTCGTCCCGGCTTTTCAGGTAAGCCTCAATTTCTTCTAGGTCGTGCTTTACTCTTGTGGAGTTGTTACCTTCCGGAAGTTTGTATTCCATATACATTTGGTCGTATACCATGTCGGGGAAAAATCCCTGACGCATGTAATTGTAGCCAAGGACGGAAATTCCCAATAGCGTAATCATGGTAATGACGAACGTCCAGCGGTGATGCAGGCCGAAGTTCAGGATTGAGCGAAGAATGGCGTATGCCTTTCCGTCGTACCTTCTTGGTTCCTGCGATGTCTGCACTTCAGATTTCAGATAACGGTTGGCCATCAGAGGGACATGTACCAATGCCAATATCCAACTGAGCAGAAGCGATACAGCCAATACGATGAACAGGTCTCTTGTATAGATTCCGGCCGTGTCTGGTGAGAGAAAGATGGGCAGGAAGGCTATGATGGCTATCAGGGTGGCTCCCAACAGCGGCATGGCTGTCTGGCGTCCGATGGTCGTCATGGCTTCCATCCGGTTCTTGCCGGCTTTCAGGTCCACAAGGATGCCGTCGTCGATGACAATGGCATTGTCTACCAGCATACCCATGGCCAAAATGAAAGCGCCTAACGAAACGCGTTGCATGGTGCCGTCCATAAACTGCAGGAACAGGAATGAACCGAATACCGTGACAATTAAACTGACACCGATAATCATCCCGCTTCGGAATCCCATGGCAATCATCAGTACCAACACGACAATGATGACGGATTCAATCAGATTGATGACGAATGTGCCCAACGATGATCCCACGCGGTCCGGTTGGTGGAATACTTTATGGAATTCCACACCGGCAGGGAAACGTTCCGTTTTCAGTTGTTCCAATTTGTCTTCCACTTCGCTGCCTACTTTCATGATGTCTGTTCCGCTTGCCGCGGCTATCAGAATGCCGATGGAACGTTCGCCGTCGTAGAACATTTCGTTACGGGTGGGAGATTCGTATTCTTTTTCTATCTTTGCGATGTCGTTTAGGCGAAGCTGGTCATCGTCATGTCCTTGTATGAGCATGTTACCGATGTCGTCGACGGTTTTGAATTTGTTGTTCACCGTCACCCGTATGCGGTTG
The DNA here is from genome assembly GCA_900548345.1 of uncultured Paraprevotella sp. GTDB lineage: Bacteria > Bacteroidota > Bacteroidia > Bacteroidales > Bacteroidaceae > Paraprevotella. The sequence continues at coordinate 155,418 of URKA01000002.1, forward strand.
TTCCCATTGTCGAAATATCCGGTATATGTGGTCTGGTTTTGTCCATTCAGGGTGGCCAGAACTTCTGCAGGCTTCACGCCCAAGTTGGCCATACGGTCTTGCAATAAAGATATGTTGATACACTCCGGCCGTTGTCCGTACAATTCCACACGGTCTACTCCGTCAAGTTCTATAAGGTTGCGCTTGATTAGTTCCGCATAGTCCGCCAGTTCACGGTCGGTCAGTCCGTCTCCCGTTATGGCATAGAACATGCCGTATACATTTCCGAAATCGTCCTTGACAATAGGTTTTCCTGTTCCGGAAGGTAATGATGCTTGCGCATCGTTGACTTTTCGGCGCAGCATGTCCCAGCATTGTTCTATATCGTCTTCCTTTACTGTACTCAGAAGTTCTACCTGAATCAGTGAAAGGTCGTTATATGAGTAACTTTCAATGTTGTCGATATTACCCATTGTGCGGATTTCCTTTTCCAGCACGTCTGTTACTTCCAATTCCACCTGATGTGCCGAGGCACCGGGATAAGTGGTTACAATCATGGCCAGTTTGACTTTGATTTCCGGGTCTTCCAGTTTGCTCATCTGGTAACAGGACCAAATGCCTCCGGCCATGAGGATGGCGATGAAGAAATAAATCAGTTTCTTGTTCTGAAATGCCCATTTGCTGAAATCCATCATAACATTCCTCCTATATTGGTTTTGCTTGTCGGTGTGAGCGGGTGTACATTCTCACCGTTTTGGATATGGTGTACGCCGGACGATACGATAATGTCGCCGGATTTGAGATGTTCTGAAGTCACGATGGCACTTCCGTCACTCTGTAATCTGAGGAGGTTGACAGGACAGTTGCAGACTTTTCCGTTCGATGGGTTGTATTTGAAAACGGAAGTTTTCCCCGCTTTTATCAAGACTGCACCGGCCGGAATGTTCATAGGTTTGTTATGGATGGTGTCACAGAGTATCGTCACCATGGTATTCATGCCCGGAGAAGGAAGGGGGGATTGGTGTTCCTTTAGTTTCAGGCGCATGGTGTACAATTGGTTGGCGTTGGCTTTCGGTGTGACGGAAACAGGTTCCAACTGATATGCCTTTCCGGGATAGATATCAAAAGTACAATGATAAGACTGAAAATGTTCGCGGCGGATATACTCAGCTGCAGGAAGGTTGATTTCTACATCCGGCTGTCCGTTGTCGATAATGGAAATGACAGGCATTCCGGCGCCAACCGTTTCGTAGGCATTAAACAAATGTTTCTGAACGTATCCGTCGAACGGCGCGTATAGTTTGGTATATGCCAATTGTTCTTTATGATGATTATATTTGGCTGTGATTTGTTTAAGGCCGTATACGGCTTTGTCATTGGCATTTTCCGTGGTTCCCCCTTCTTTATATAATGCCATGACTCTTTCTGCTTCGGCCTTGATTTGTTTGTATTCCGCTTCGGTAGCGTCCAATTGTATCTTGTAATCGGTGGGGTCGAGTTCGGCCAATAGTTGTCCCTTCCTGATCCGTGTTCCTTCTTCGGCGTACATCCTTTGTATGGTTCCGCTGACTTTGAATGCCATATTGATATCTTCGGAAGCTTTTACCTTTCCTGGATATTGAATCATAGTAAGTTCATTTGCCGGTTTTACGGTGTCGGTCTTGACTGTTTGGACCGTGTCTTTGACGGATTGTTGATGTGAGCAGGCAGTCAGTATGAAGATGCCCAGAAATCCCGATATTAAATAATCCTTTTTCATAAACTCTGATAACTATTGGTTTTGTGCAAAGATATTTGGATTCGGATGGATGTAAAAGTCTGATAAGGATATTTTTTTGTTCGATTTGTAGGTTTTTAACGTAAAAAATAGCAAAAAGTTCTTCGATATGTATTTATTTTGTGCTGTTCATTTCATTTAAGTCAAACCATGGCACAATCATCTTATCCTGTCAAGATTACCACCTTTTCCGAGGCGGATTTGTCTCCTTTCGTCCGGGGGCGTATCCTGTCTACACTTGACAAGTGTGGAATGTTCTTTTGCAGGAAGGGCGAAGTTGAAATGGAGATAGACGGAACTCCTTATATAATAAGGAAAGGAGATGTTTATTTCTATATGGCTTCGGCGTTGGTCAGGCTGAACCGTAGGAGTCCGGATTTGGAGGGAGTCATATTGGAAGTTGACCTTGATTATATTCTTCCGGTTTCTCACAAAGTCATGACGATTGAAGATATATTGTTTTTGCGTGATCATCCCTGTGTTACGTTGACCGAGGCCCAGTATGCATATCTGGAGCGGTTGCTTGAAATGTATGGACGGCGGGCAGGCATGGATGAGGATGCATCAGGCGGCATGCAAATTCGTTTTCTGCAAAATGAATTGATGAAATCATACGGTCAACTGTTGTTTTGCGAATTGATGGTGATTTATTATGCTCATAAAAGCATGCAGCCTGTATCGAGAAATCAGACGGACTACATATTCCAGCGTTTTTTACTGACGTTGTTCCGTTGTTACCGTCGGGAACGTGATGTGGTGTTTTATGCGCATGAGCAGAATCTGACGGCACGTTATTTCTCTTCCATTATCAAGGAAAAGTCCGGAAGAACAGCCTTACAATGGATTGTGAGGATGGTGATTTCCGAATCCAAGCAACTTTTGGAAAGTTCCGATATGAGTATAAAGGAGATTGCCATGCAGTTGAACTTTCCCACGCAATCTTTTTTCGGAAAATATTTCAAGCAGTATGTAGGGATGTCTCCGAAGATGTATCGCATGTCGTTTTTGTCACCTCAAGGCAGGAAGGATGTCTGAATCCGTAAAAATGGTATGTATTTCGGTATTAAATGTAAGAAGTTATAGGGGTGAATTGATTAAATTTGCAATTGTATAAGAAGAATAAAGCAGTATGAAAAAGAAAGCGTTGAACTTATTGATTGTAATGTTTGTTATGGTTGGATTGGAAGTGAATGCACAAGAAGCAGGACGGGCAAAGAATGTGCTGGTAGCTTATTTCTCATGGTCGGGAAACACGCGTGTCGTTGCGGAGCAGATTCGTGAGTTGACCGGTGGAGACTTGTTTGAAATTAAAACGGTGAAGGAATATCCTGAAGAGTACCGCCCTTGTACAGAAGTGGCCAAGAAAGAGAAAGAGGCCGATGCCCGGCCTGAATTGCAAGGTAAGTTGGAGAATCTGAGCCGTTATGATGTGGTGTTCGTAGGTTATCCGAATTGGTGGGGAACGGCACCAATGGCCGTCTGGACTTTTCTCGGCAGTTACGACTGGACGGATAAAACATTGATTCCATTTTGTACGCACGGTGGTGGAGGAGAGCAAAACTGTTTTAAAGATTTTGTGAAACACAAAGGAAAGGCCCAGGCCAAGAAGGGATTTATCACGAACGGCGGTCGGGTGAACGTAGCCCGTCCCCAAGTGGGAAAGTGGTTGGCTGAGATAGGTTTGAAATAAAATACATATCATAAAGAGTTGGCTTATGTTGAAGAAAATCAGGCTGGCGGCAGCGTGCATCTGTTTTGTATTGGTTACTTTGCTTTTTCTCGATTTTACGGGGGTGGCGCACACTTGGTGGGGGTGGCTGGCCAAAGTTCAGTTTATCCCGGCGTTGCTTGCGTTGAATGCCATGGTCGTTGTGGTGCTGGTTTTGCTGACTTTATTGTTCGGCAGGGTTTATTGTTCGGTCATTTGTCCGCTTGGCGTTTTTCAAGACGTTGTTTCTCATGTGGCCGGAAAGCACAAGAAGAACCGTTTCCGTTATTCTCCGGCCGTTTCATGGCTGCGTTACGGAATGTTGGTATTGTTCATATTGCTATGGATTGCGGGAATGTATGCCGGCATTGCGGGTCTCGGTGCATTGTTCGGGCTTTTGGAGCCATATAGTGCATACGGGCGGATGGCATCCAACTTGTTTGCCCCGCTTTACCGTTGGGGGAATAACCTGTTGGCATACGGAGCGGAACAAGTTGACAGCTATATGTTCTATTCGGTTGATGTCTGGATGAAAGGAGGACTGATAACTGGAGTGGCGGTGTTGACATTCCTTTTATTGGTGTTTCTGGCATGGCGTGGCGGGCGGACTTATTGCAATACGGTGTGTCCGGTAGGTACGATACTGGGTTTCTTTGCCCGTTTTTCTTGGTTCAAGCCTGTTATCGACAAGACCAAATGCGTGAACTGTCATTTGTGTGCACGTAATTGCAAGGCATCCTGTATCAATATAAAGGAACATGAGATTGATTACAGCCGCTGTGTGGCGTGTATGGATTGCATCGACAAATGCCCTAAGGGAGCTATTCATTACGTTCATGCCCCATCCGGAGAGAAGAGGGGAACGGCCCATACGCCGGATGGCGGGCGTCGTAACTTTCTGACCGTGACATCGTTGTTTGCATTCGGTACGTGGGCAAAGGCGCAGCAGAAAACTGTGGACGGCGGACTGGCTGTCATTGAAGAAAAGAAAGTTCCGGAGCGGAAAACCCGGTTGACTCCGGCGGGGGCTTTGAGCGCGCGTAATTTCTCTTCGCATTGTACGGCCTGTCAGCTGTGTGTGTCGGCTTGTCCCAATGGTGTGTTGCGCCCGTCTTCCTCGTTAGAGAACCTGATGCAGCCGGATATGTCTTACGAACGGGGCTATTGCCGTCCGGAATGTGTGCGGTGCTCGGAAGTTTGTCCGTCCGGTGCCATACGTCCGATTACGGTAGCGGAGAAGTCTTTGGTACAGATAGGTCACGCGGTGTATCTGTATGAGAACTGTGTGGTGAATACCGATGGGGTGGAGTGTGGAAATTGTGCCCGTCATTGTCCTTCGGGAGCCATACAGATGGTGCCTTCCGTGGCAGGTGTGCCGGATTCGCCCAAACTGCCGGTCATCAACGAAGAGCGCTGCATCGGGTGCGGTGCCTGCGAGAACCTGTGTCCGGCCCGTCCTTTCAGTGCCATTTATGTGGAAGGGCATGAAAATCATCGTATCATTTAATTAAAAGACTGTTTCATGGAAAAGAAAGATAAAGGAATGAACCGCCGTCGTTTCCTGAAAGTATTCGGTGCCGGTGCGGCTGCCACGACAGCTGCGCTTTACGGTTGTGCCCCCAAGAACGGTGCGTCTTCCGCTGCAGGCGGGGGTGAGATACCGACCGACAAGATGACTTACCGCACTCATCCCACGAATGGTGACAGGGTGTCTATATTAGGCTATGGTTGTATGAGGCTTCCGACTGTAAGTAACGGCAGTGCACGTGAAAGCAAAGACGAAATAGACCAGGAGATGGTGAATAGGCTGACTGATTACGCCCTTGCGCATGGCGTGAATTATTTCGATACCTCTCCGGCATATTGCAAAGGGCATTCCGAACATGCCATGGGAGTCGCTTTGGGCCGACATCCCCGGAATACATATTATATCGCCACTAAGCTGTCTAACTTCTCGCCCGACACGTGGAGTCGGGAGGCCTCTCTTGCCATGTATCACAATTCGTTCAAGGAATTGCAGGTAGACTACATCGACTACATGTTGCTGCACGGCATAGGAATGGGCGGAATGGCAGCCTTTAACGGGCGATACGTTGAAAACGGGGTGCTTGATTTCCTTTTGAACGAGCGGAAGGAAGGACGTATCCGCAATTTAGGATTTTCGTATCATGGCGACGTGGATGTGTTCGACTATCTGTTGTCACGACATGAAGAATACAAATGGGATTTCGTACAGATTCAGTTGAACTATGTGGATTGGCGGCATGCCAAGGAAGTCAACGACAGGAATACCAACGCGGAATATCTGTACGGAGAATTGGAAAAGCGCCATATTCCGGCTGTCATCATGGAACCTCTTTTAGGAGGAAGGCTTTCCAATGTGCCCGACCATATCGTAGGGCGTCTGAAACAGCGCCGCCCGAACGACAGCGTGGCTTCGTGGGCTTTCCGGTTTGCCGGTTCTCCTCAGGGTGTGCTGACCGTGTTGAGCGGAATGACCTACATGGAACATTTGCAGGATAATCTGCGGACTTATTCGCCGCTGGATGTACTGACCGACGGAGACAAGGAGTTTCTGGAAGAGACCGCACGTCTGATGTTGAAGTATCCTACAGTGCCCTGTAACGACTGTAAATACTGTATGCCTTGTCCATACGGTATCGACATTCCTTCCATTCTGGTACATTATAATAAATGTGTCAATCAGGGAAATGTTCCGGAAAGTGTGCAGGAAGAGAACTACAGAAAGGCGCGTCGCGCCTTTCTGGTCGGATACGACCGCAGTGTGCCGCGCTTGCGTCAGGCCGACCATTGTATAGGATGCGGCCAATGCGTGAGCCATTGTCCGCAGAATATCAACATTCCGAGAGAGCTGCACCGCATAGACGGATTTGTGGAACAGTTGAAACAAGGCACGCTGTAGGATGGAAGAGATTGTCGGAATGTTGCATGAGGGTGGATATTCCTGTGTGTTGCGCAACGGGGATATATATACTTTTACGCAGCGCGGCGTAGCCGATTTGTTCGATTTGCTGACCCGTCGCCCCGACCTGCTGAGAGGGGCGGATATGGCAGACAAGGTAGTGGGGAAGGGGGCGGCCGCTCTTATGGTTTTGGGCGGAGTGTCCCGTCTGCATGCCGATGTATTGAGCGAGCCGGCATGGCATCTGTTGGCACAATGTGGTGTGGATACGACTTATGGCAGTCTTGTGTCCCACATCATGAACCGTGCCCAAACCGGATGGTGTCCGGTGGAAAGTCTTTGCCGTGACGCGGCCACGCCGGCCGACTGTCTGACGTTGATAGAAGGTTTCTTGAAAGTAAATGATGTGAAAACAACAATAGATTGAAATATGGAAACAACCGTAAAACTGTATACCACAGGGTATACTGAAATGAAAACTTATTTGTTGGCTGCGCTTTTTGTATCGGGCAATATTGTCTTGCCCCAGCTGTTTCATCTGATGCCCCAAGGGGGGATGATATGGTTGCCTATTTATTTCTTTACTTTGATAGGCGCCTATAAATATGGATGGAAAACAGGTCTGTTGACGGCAGTCGGCTCGCCGTTGGTCAATTCATGGCTATTCGGTATGCCTTCACCTGCCGTATTGCCGGCCATCCTGCTGAAGTCCGTGTTGCTGGCTTTGGTGGCCGGTTTCACGGCCTCCCGTCTGAAGCGTGTCAGCATCCCGATTATGTTGGCTGTCGTACTTTTCTATCAGGTGGCCGGAACAGCGGGTGAATGGCTCATGAGCGGAAGTCTGACGCTTGCCATGCAGGATTTCCGCATAGGACTTCCGGGTATGGCTTTGCAGGTAGTGGGAGGATATTATTTTGTGAAACATTTAATCTTTAAATAATTATGTTTGGAATAGGAACGCAGGAAATACTTTTTATTCTGCTGATTGTTTTACTGTTCTTCGGCGGCAAAAAGATTCCTGAACTGATGAAAGGGTTGGGAAAAGGCGTGAAAAGCTTTAAAGACGGGATGAATGGCGTGGACACGCCTGAAAAGGACGAAGGTGTCAAGCATGACGCTCAGGAACGTGGGAAGGCGGAAGATTGAATCGTCATGGCGGAATCTGGAGATAAGAATACGCTGACTTTCTGGGAGCATCTGGATGAGTTGCGGGGCTGTCTGATTCGGGCTGCCGTCGTAACGCTTTTGTGTGCCGTGGCGGCTTTCTTTCTGAAAGACGCCCTGTTCGGTATCGTGCTGGCACCTAAGTCGCCGGATTTCGTGACCTACCGTCTGTTGGAACAGGCGGGTGAATGGGTTTCGGGCGGCGTACAGCCCGAATCTTCCCGTTTCGAGGTCAGGCTGATAAATACGGCATTGACGGAACAGTTCGTTATCCACATGAAAACAGCTGTTTATGCCGGTGTGCTTTGCGCTTCTCCTTATATACTCTATTTGCTGTTCCGTTTTGTTTCTCCCGCATTGTATGCCAACGAACGTCGGTATGCCGTGCGGATGGTCGGTGCGGGGTATGTCATGTTTCTGACAGGTACGCTGCTGAATTACTTTCTGATATTTCCTCTTACATTACGGTTCCTGGGAACTTATCAGGTAAGTGTGGAAGTGGAAAATGCCATCACTTTACAGTCTTATATGGACACTTTGCTGATGATGAGCCTGATGATGGGGATTGTTTTCGAGATACCTGTGCTCTGCTGGCTGTTGGCGCGCATGGGCGTGTTGCGTGCCGGCTTTATGCGGCGTTACCGCAGGCATGCCATCGTGTTGATATTGACGGTGGCGGCCATCATCACTCCTACGTCGGATGTGTTTACGCTGTTGATGGTCGGCATGCCGATGTGGCTTCTTTACGAATCAAGCATCTTCATCGTGCGTGGCGTGGAGGGGAAAATTCATTGAACAGTCTGCCCAAAAATGCAGACCAGTCCGCCCCAAAAATGCACACAGGTGAGCGTTCGATTCTTCACCTGTGAGCGTTTGATTCTTCACCTGTGACCGTTTCGTCGCACACAGGTGTGCATTTTCGCATACTCTTGACCGTGAATTTATGCCGTCTTGCCCGTGTGATAATTTGAAACTTTCAGGCGATGTTTGATTATAAATTCATTTGATTTTTTGTTCAGGCCTTTGTTTTTGACGCTCTCTGTGCATTTTTGTAGGCAAAACTTTTGCCTAATAGAAAAAAGAGGCTAATTTTGCAATTTCAAACAGGAAAAAATATAAATTATATATATAAAGATGAAAATTAAGCTACGCAGTGCGCAAAGCACAGAAGGCCGCCGTATGGCGGGAGCCCGCGCCTTGTGGGTGGCCAATGGCATGAAACGCGAACAGTTCGGTAAGCCGATTATCGCCATTGTCAACTCCTTTACCCAATTTGTTCCCGGTCATACCCATCTGCATGAAATCGGTCAGGTGGTGAAGGCCGAGATTGAGAAGATGGGATGTTACGCCGCCGAATTCAACACGATTGCAATCGACGACGGCATCGCGATGGGCCATGACGGTATGCTTTATTCCCTGCCTTCGCGCGATATTATTGCCGACAGCGTGGAGTATATGGTGAATGCGCATAAGGCGGATGCGATGATTTGCATTTCCAACTGTGATAAGATTACACCGGGTATGCTGATGGCCAGCATGCGTCTGAATATCCCTACGGTGTTCGTTTCTGGCGGTCCGATGGAGGCGCATAAAATCAACGGTGAGAATGCCGACCTGATTACGGCGATGATAAAAGGGGCCGACGCATCCGTAAGTGATGAAGAGATGGAGAAGATTGAGGTGTGTGCCTGTCCGGGATGCGGCAGCTGTTCGGGCATGTTCACGGCCAACTCCATGAACAGCCTGACAGAAGCCATCGGATTGTCTTTGCCCGGCAACGGAACCATATTGGCCACGCACACGAACCGTATACAGTTGTTCCGCGATGCGGCCCGTCTGGTGGTGGAGAATGCCTTTAAATATTATGAAGAGGGAGACGAGAGCGTGCTGCCTAAAAGCATCGCCACACGTCAGGCCTTCCTGAATGCCATGACGCTCGACATTGCCATGGGAGGCTCTTCAAACACGGTGCTGCACCTGTTGGCCGTGGCCAATGAGGCCGGCGTGGATTTCAAGATGGCGGATATAGACGCACTGAGCCGTAAAGTGCCCTGTCTGTGCAAACTGTCTCCCAATACGCAGAAGTATTCCATACAGGAATGTAACCGTGCTGGCGGTATCCTGAATATTTTGGGTGAACTGCACAAGGCCGGTCTGCTCGATGCTTCGTGCAGGCGCGTGAACGGCAGTACACTGGGAGAGGACATAGATAAGTACAGTATAGTGAAAGCTGCGGCCGACCCTGAGGCGCTTCGCATCTACAGCAGTGCGCCCGGCGGTGTGTTCAGCAACAGGATGGGGTCGCAAAGCAATACGTATGAGACGCTCGATACCGACCGTGCCACAGGATGTATCCGCGATGTGGAGCATGCCTACAGCAAGGATGGCGGACTGGCGGTGTTGTTCGGCAACATCGCGCAGGACGGTTGCGTGGTGAAGACGGCCGGAGTGGATGAAAGCATCTGGCATTTTTGCGGACCGGCAAAAGTATTCGACTCTCAGGAAGATGCCTGCGAGGGTATACTCGGTGGCAAGGTGGTGAGCGGAGACGTGGTCGTGATTACCCACGAAGGGCCGAAAGGCGGGCCGGGCATGCAGGAAATGCTCTATCCCACGTCTTATCTCAAAAGCCGCCATCTGGGTAAGGAATGTGCCTTGATAACCGACGGGCGTTTTTCGGGAGGCACATCGGGGCTGAGCATCGGGCATATTTCTCCCGAAGCGGCAGCTGGAGGCAATATCGGCAAAATCGTGGACGGGGATATGATAGAAATTGACATACCCGGCCGCAGCATCAATGTGAAACTGAGCGAAGAGGAACTGGCCGCGCGTCCGCAACGGCCGATGACGCGCAACCGTGTAGTACCGAAATCTTTGAAAGCATACGCTTCGATGGTAAGCTCGGCCGACAAGGGCGGTGTGCGCATTATAGATTAAAAAACGACAGACAGAATATGGCAAAAGAGAGAATTACAGGCGCGGAGGCACTGATGCGTTCGTTGGAACATGAGGGTGTGGAGACGCTTTTCGGTTATCCCGGAGGTGCCATCATGCCGGTGTACGACGCTTTGTATGGTTATAGAGACAAACTGAATCATATTTTGGTTCGGCACGAACAAGCGGCTGCGCATGCCGCACAGGGATATGCACGTGTATCCGGTAAGGTCGGAGTGTGTCTGGTGACCAGCGGTCCGGGGGCGACCAACACCATCACCGGAATCGCGGATGCCATGATGGACAGTACGCCCATCGTGGTGATTGCAGGACAGGTGGGGACTTCCATGTTGGGCTCTGATGCGTTTCAGGAGTGTGACCTGGTGGGCGTGACACAGCCTATCAGCAAATGGGCGTACCAGATTCGCCGCCCCGAAGATGTGGCATGGGCTGTGAGCCGGGCTTTCTATATTGCAAAAAGCGGGCGTCCCGGTCCGGTCGTGCTGGATTTCGCCAAGAATGCACAGGTAGGTATGGTGGAATATGAACCTCAGCCTACGGATTTTATCCGGAGCTACGTTCCTGTGCCCAAAACGGCTCCTGAGGCAGTCCGTACGGCGGCACAGTTGATTAATGCCGCCAAACGTCCTTTCATCCTGGTAGGGCAGGGTGTGGAACTGGGTGGTGCGCAGGAAGAAGTGCTCCGCCTGATGGAGCGCGCCGGCATCCCTGCAGGATGCACCTTGCTCGGACTTTCCGCACTGCCGTCTTCCCATCCCTTGAATATGGGAATGTTGGGCATGCACGGAAGCCTGGCCAATAGCGTGAAGACACAGGAGTGCGATGTGTTGATAGCCATAGGCATGCGTTTTGACGACCGTATCACGGGTAAGTTGAGCACCTATGCCACGCAGGCGAAAAAGATACATTTCGAAATAGACCCCAGCGAAATCAATAAGAATGTGCCGGTTGACGTGCCCGTACTTGGCGATTGCAAGGAGACCCTCTCTGCGTTGCTTGAACTGGTTGAACCGAATGAACACAAGGAATGGATAGGTAGTTTCCAGGAATATTATGATAAGGAGAACGAGATGGTCATACAGCCTGAAATCCATCCGGCAGACGGTCCCATAAAGATGGGAGAAGTGGTGCGTAAGGTGACGGAGATGACGGATAACAAGGCGGTGCTGGTGACTGATGTCGGTCAGAACCAGATGCTGGCAGCACGTTATTTCATGTTCTCCCAGAAACGCAGTATCGTGACCTCCGGAGGAATGGGCACGATGGGCTTCGGACTTCCCGCGGCCATCGGTGCGACGTTCGGTGCTCCCGACCGTATGGTGTGTCTGTTCCTCGGAGACGGTGGCATGCAGATGACCATACAGGAACTGGGCACCATAATGGAGCAGCATAGTCCGGTAAAAATCATCCTGTTGAACAATAATTATCTGGGCAATGTACGTCAGTGGCAGGAGATGTTCTTCGGCAAACGTTATTCTTTTACTCCCATGGTAAATCCCGACTACAATATGATTGCCTCGGCCTACCGCATACCGAACCGTACCGTGGTGGACCGTGGCGAACTGGAAGAGGCCATACAGGAGATGATTGACACCGAAGGGCCTTATCTGCTTCAGGTGGGCGTGATAGAAGAGGGACGTGTGCTGCCGATGTGCTGTCCGGGTAATGATGTGGATAATATGATATTGGACTATTAAAGCGAATGAAAGATGGAACAGGAAAAGATATTCTATACATTGATAGTTTTTTCTGAAAACTTTGCAGGATTGTTGAATCAGGTCACTGCGGTTTTCACCCGCCGTCAGGTCAATATCGAGAGTCTGAACGTGTCGGCGTCCAGCATCAGTGGCGTGCACAAATATACCATCACGTGCTGGAGCACGGAAGAGCAGATACAGATTATCACCAAACAGATAGAGAAACGTATCGATGTGCTTCAGGCGCATTACTTTACGGATGACCAGATTTTCATACAGGAAGTGGCACTTTACAAATTGTCTACGTCGGCTGTACTGGAGAATCCGGATATTTCATCGGCCGTGCGGCATCATGGCGCCCAGATTGTAGAAGTGAATCCTACGTATACGGTTGTGAGTAAGAAAGGCTCTACGGAAGATATTGTGTCGCTGTATCATGCACTCGATGAATACAAGTGTGTGTTGCAATACGTTCGTTCCGGACGGATTGCCATTACGAAGAGTTGCACGGAATATTTGGATGAATTTTTGAGCGAACGTCAGCGTGTGTATGATGATTTGCAGGCGCAGAAAAAGGAAAACATAGGATGAAAGGCGATAAGGTAGGTACATACTCTTTTGTGGCGGAGCCGTTTCATGTGGACTTTACCGGACGGCTTTTCATGGGCGTGCTGGGAAATCATCTGCTGAATTGTGCCGGTTTTCATGCAGAAGAAAGAGGGTTCGGTATGGCGGAGATAAATGAAAGCAACTATACATGGGTGCTTTCACGGTTGGCCGTAGAACTGGAAGAAATGCCACGGCAGTATGAGGAGTTTTCCATCGATACGTGGGTGGAAAATGTCTATCGTCTGTTTACCGACCGAAATTTCTCCATCTATGGCAAAGATGGCAGGGTGTATGGATATGCTCGTTCCGTATGGGCGATGATTAATATGAATACACGTAAGCCGGCCGACTTGTTGACACTGCATGGGGGGCATATTGTGGATTATATTTTGAAAGACAAACCATGTCCTATCAACAAACCCGACCGCATTAAGGTGGGAGGGCAGATGCCGGTGCGCACGATAGATACATATTATAATGATATTGATATCAACGGCCATGTGAACAGCATTAAATATATGGAACACGTGCTGGACCTTTTCCCGAAAGATTGGTATGCGGAACATGCGATACGTAGGTTTGAGATGGCATACGTGGCTGAAAGCTATTTTGGCGATACGTTGAGTTTCTATCGTGAAGAGTGTGAAGATACCTCTTATAATATAGAGGTACGCAAAAATGTCGGCGGAGAAGTGCCCGAAGGAGAGGTTGTGTGTAGGAGCAAGATTAAATTTGATAACAAATAGCAATTTATTATGCTTGGTTTGAAATAATTTTGTATCTTTGTGACGAAATAAGTATTAAAAAGAAATTTAATAGAACGCGGTTTAGTCCGCATAAAACAAAAATAGAAATGGCAGAAATGAATTTTGGCGGTGTCATCGAGAATGTGATGACCCGTGAAGAATTTCCCTTGGAGAAGGCTCGTGAGATTCTGAAAAACGAGACAATAGCAGTTTTAGGGTATGGAGTTCAAGGCCCTGGTCAGGCATGCAATCTGCGTGACAATGGCTTTAATGTGATTGTGGGACAGCGTCAGGGTAAGACATACGAGAAGGCTGTAGCCGACGGTTGGGTGCCGGGTGAAACGCTGTTTTCGCTCGAAGAAGCAGCTGAAAAGGGTACGATTGTATGCATGTTGCTTTCCGATGCAGCGCAGATGCAGTTGTGGCCTACCATTAAACCTTATTTGACAGCCGGCAAGACACTTTATTTCTCACACGGTTTTGCTATTAACTGGAGTGACCGCACGGGTGTTGTGCCTCCTACTGATATTGATGTGATTATGGTGGCTCCTAAGGGTTCAGGTACATCTTTGCGTACCATGTTCCTTGAAGGGCGTGGTTTGAACTCTTCGTATGCAGTTTATCAGGATGCCAGTGGTCACGCCACAGAGAAAGTTCTGGCATTTGGTATCGGTATCGGTTCCGGCTACTTGTTTGAAACGACATTTAAGCGTGAGGCTACTTCTGACCTTACTGGCGAGCGTGGTTCTCTGATGGGTGCTATTCAAGGATTATTGCTGGCGCAGTATGAGGTTTTACGCGAGAACGGTCATACTCCTTCCGAAGCATTCAATGAGACGGTGGAAGAGTTGACTCAATCTTTGATGCCTTTGTTTGCACAGCGCGGTATGGACTGGATGTATGCCAACTGTTCGACAACTGCACAGCGTGGTGCGTTGGACTGGATGGGTCCTTTCCACGATGCTATCAAACCTGTCGTTGAAAAATTGTATCATAGTGTGGTGACAGGTAATGAGGCTCAGATTTCCATCGATTCCAATTCTCAACCGGATTATCGTGTAAAACTGGAAGCAGAATTGAAGGCGTTGCGTGAGAGCGAAATGTGGCGTACGGCTGAAACGGTTCGAAAATTGCGTCCTGAATGCAATTAAAAAGGTTTCTTTATATAATAATGAAGTAAGGTATCGTTTATCGATACCTTATTTTATTATATATGGCGAACAGGAAGTATTTCCTGGTGTTTTAAGTATGCTTAATGAATGGTAATGGGAAAAGGCCGAAAATCCGTGCGGTTTCACAGCGTCCGTGTCATGTGTGTGCCCTAAAAATTTTCATGTCTTTGTTTGGTGTGTAATATATATGTTATTCAACACATTCCTTGCATGAATGAAATAAAGTCCGTACCTTTGAAGAACCTTCCTCCGAAAATTTTTCTTCAAAAACATTTGGTGGAAAACAAAAAAGTGCCTACCTTTGCAACCGCAAACGAGAGGGACACCCCTCCGGAACGCACAAAAGAAAGAGTTCTTTGAAAGATTTACATAGACAAGAGAAGTAGTACAAGAGCGAACATTCCCGTGGTTGTCAAGACCGCTGGGAAGTTCGGGTAAAAGAAACGAACCGTCACTTCCTCCTCTTCCGTGACAATACGGACTTGAGGAGACAAGTAACAGGAAAGTAAAACCTGAATAAATGAGCGTCCGGCCGGAAAGGATTCGGAATACATCCCGCCAATGGCGTGGAAAAAGATATTTTACAATGAAGAGTTTGATCCTGGCTCAGGATGAACGCTAGCTACAGGCTTAACA
>URKA01000003.1 GCA_900548345.1 uncultured Paraprevotella sp.
TCTGGATGTAAATCTGTGTGTTACGTGCGATACGTGCAGAGAAGTCGGTCGGCAGGGCGATGGCTTCGTCCAGTGAGTTGGTATGAAGCGACTGCGTGTGACCCAGAACGGCTGCCATGGCTTCGATACAAGTACGGCCTACGTTGTTGAACGGGTCCTGCTCGGTGAGCGACCATCCTGAAGTCTGTGAGTGGGTACGCAAGGCCATGGATTTCGGGTTTTTGGCACCGAAGCTCTTGACGATTTTCGCCCACAACAGACGTGCGGCACGCATCTTGGCGATTTCCATGAAGTGGTTCATGCCGATGGCCCAGAAGAATGACAGACGCGGTGCAAAGGCATCGATGTCGATGCCGGCGTTCACACCTGCGCGGATGTAGTCGATACCGTCGGCCAGCGTGTAGGCCAGTTCGATGTCCGCCGTGGCACCGGCTTCCTGCATGTGATAGCCGGAGATGGAGATGGAGTTGAACTTAGGCATCTTCTGTGAGGTATATTCGAAGATGTCGGCGATAATCTTCATGGAGAAGGCGGGCGGATAGATATAGGTATTACGCACCATGAACTCTTTCAGGATATCGTTCTGGATGGTTCCGGCCATCTCTTCGAGTTTCGCTCCCTGTTCCAGTCCGGAATTGATATAGAAGGCGAGGATGGGCAATACGGCACCGTTCATGGTCATGGATACGGACATCTTGTTCAAAGGAATTCCTTCGAACAGCACTTTCATGTTTTCCAATGAGCAGATGGATACACCGGCTTTACCTACATCGCCCACCACACGTTCGTTGTTGGGGTCGTAACCGCGGTGTGTCGGAAGGTCAAATGCCACTGACAGACCTTTCTGTCCGCTGGCAAGGTTACGGCGGTAGAAAGCATTACTTTCTTCTGCCGTGGAGAAACCTGCATACTGGCGGATGGTCCACGGGCGGAACGGGTACATCATGCTGTACGGGCCACGCAGGAACGGAGGAATACCGGCTGCAAAGTCCAGATGTTCCATGCCTTCCAAGTCTTCTTTCGTATACACCGGCTGAATGTCAATCTGTTCGGGGGTTGTCCAGTTGGCGGTGATACCGTTTTCTTTCTGCCAGTCCTGACCGTTCTGTTGTCCGAATCCGGCGAATATGTCTATGTTGCTGAATTTCTGTCTCATTTGATTCCCAATTTAGTGTTATACTCTTTCAAAGTCTTCAGTTGGTCTACACGAACGTGGATGAAGTTTTCGATGCCTGCGGCTTTCAGGTCTTCCGCGCATGCGGGAGCACCTGCCACGACGAACATGGCGCGGTTGTCCAACGCCTTGAATGCCGGGATGGCATATTCTGCATATTCGTCATCGCTTGAGCAGAGCACAACGATGTCGGCTCCTGCCTTCATGGCTGCCTCCACACCTTCTTCCACTGTGGGGAATCCTAAGTTGTCGATTACTTTATAGCCGGCACAGGCGAGGAAGTTGCAGCTGAATTGTGCACGTGCCTGGCGCATGGCAAGATTGCCTATGGTAAGCATGAATGCCACTGGCTGTTTCTCGGCTTTCTCGGTCTGCAGGCGAAGGTCTTCGAAGTCGGCGGCGAGGCGGCGTGTGGTCAGTTTGGCAAACGGAGTCTCGCAGGTGTCGCCATGGCTGTGGCAGCAGCATGCTTCTTCTTTGGGTTGTTTGTTTTCGCTCTTTTCCGTGAAGTTCGGGAACTGGTTCGTACCCAACATGAACTCCTTGCGTTTGCCTGCATTGGCATGACGTGCGGCATCGGTGGCGTTGATGGCGTTCTGTACGCTTCCTGCTTTCAGGGTTGCCAGGAAACCACCTTCTTCTTCAACGCCAAGGAACAGTTTCCAGGCTTCTTCTGCCAAAGAGTGGGTAAGTGTTTCAATGAAATATGAACCGCCGGCCACGTCCACAATCTTGTCGAAGTGGCTTTCTTCCTGCAACAGCAATTGCTGGTTGCGGGCGATACGTTCGGCAAATTCCGTCGGGGTCTCGTACGGGTCGTCGAAAGGAGTCACCACAATGGAATGTACGTTGGCCAAAGCGGCACTCATGGTTTCCGTCTGTGTGCGGAGCAGGTTCACGTAGCTGTCGAACACGGTCATGTTATAAGTGGATGTCGTGGCGTTGACCGTCATCTTGCAGGCACATTCGCATTCCCCTTCAGTGAGGTATTGTTTCACGATGTTGGCCCACATCATGCGTGCGGCACGGAATTTGGCGATTTCCATGAAGTATACGCCGCTGATGCCCATGTTGAATTTAATCTTTTTGGCGGCCTGTGCGGCAGGAACTCCGGCCTCGGTCATCAAGTGGAGGTATTCGTTACCCCATGACAGAGCATATCCTAATTCCTGATAGATGTATGCACCGGCGTTGCAAAGTGTGTCTGCATTGACGCTTACGCAACGGAATTCGGGGAACTGTGCCGTGAGTTCTACCAGCTCGGACAACGCGCCCAGCAAAGCTGTTGTGTCCTTGCCCTTCTTCAGAATCTTCTGCAATGGATCGAAGTCGATGCTTCCGACAATCTTGGCGGGGTCGTATCCTTTTTCGGTAAAGTATGCGACCAGCAGCTTGGCCAGTTCAACGGTGTGATTCTGACAAGTCCTGAAGTTCAGTTCAACGGCCTCTGCGTGGATGCCGTCCAGCAGGTCGGCGATAAACTCCGCGCTCAGTTTCTTGGCCGGAATCTTGAAGCCGAGTGAAGTGACGCCTCTATTCAGCAGGTCAAGTGCTTTTGCATTGGATTCTTTTGCATCGGTCACTTTCATGTTCTGACGCACATACCAGTGGTTGCCGTCTTTTTCATTACCTCTCAAGTACGGGAATTGTCCGGGAAGTGCGTTGGTCTGGCTCATTCCGTCCAAATCCTCTTTGCGATAAAAAGGTTCCGCATTGAAGCCTTCGTTGGTTCTCCACACCATTTTCTTTTGATAATCCGCTCCTTTCAGGTCTACATTGATTTTGTCAATCCATTCCTGACGGGAAGGAGCAGTGAAGTCGGAGAAAAGTTTTTCTTTACTATCTGCCATATCTGTTGTGTTAAAAAGAAATTTATCAATCAGACAAAAGTAACGAAAAGTTTGATTCCGGACAAAAAATACGGGGGAAAAACACCTTTGGTCTTTTTTTTTTGACTACTTTTGCGGAGAATATTGGAAAAGCAAAAAAACTAAAGCATTTAAAGTAGCGGAGAAACGATGAATTGGATAGAACAACTGTTGTCAGATTCAGATTCTATTGCCCATATCGTGCTGTTGTACACGGCCGTCATCTCGTTGGGCGTTTATTTTGGGAAACTCAAGTTTAAGGGGATTTCGTTAGGTGTGACGTTTGTGCTGTTTGCCGGTATCCTTGCCGGTCATTTCGGTTTTACGGGTACGCCGTCTACGTTGAATTTCCTGCAGGATTTCGGATTGATTCTATTCGTATATTGTATTGGTTTGCAGGTGGGACCGGGTTTCTTCGAGTCTTTCAAACAGGGCGGTGTGACGCTGAACCTTCTTGCATGCGGTATTGTGGCGTTAAACATTGTCGTGATGCTGGTGTTGTATTTGTGCGTGTTCGACACGAGCGATCCGAATAACCTTCCTATGATGGTGGGCGTGTTGTGCGGAGCCGTAACGAATACTCCGGGGTTAGGTGCCGCTACCGAGGCGCTTTCCCAAGTGTTTGGCGGAGGACAGTCTATTCCTCAGATTGCTTCGGGATATGCCTGTGCCTATCCTTTGGGCGTGGTGGGAATCATCTTTGCCACGATAGCCATTCGTTATATTTGCGGAGTGGTGTTGAAAGATGAGGAAGAAAAGATTATTGCACAACAGGCCGAGAATCCCCATGCAAAGCCTCATAAGATGACGATTACGGTGGCAAACAATGCTTTGCATGAGAAGACCATGCTGCAGGTCCGCACATTCTTAGGGCGTGATTACGTTTGTTCCCGTGCTTTGCACGATGGGCATGTAAGTATCCCCAATCGCGATACGGTGTTGCATACGGGTGACCAGTTGTTTATTGTCTGTGCCGAGGATGATGCCGAGGCTATCAAGGCTTTTATCGGTCCGGAGTCGTTCGTGGCTTGGGAAGAGCAGGATATGCCGATGGTGTCTAAGAGTATTGTGGTGACACAACCCAACATGAACGGTAAGACATTAGGATCGTTGCATTTCAGCTCGATGTATGGTGTGAACGTGACGCGTGTGTCTCGTTCCGGTATGAACCTGTTTGCCGACCGTAGCCTGCGTCTGCAGATTGGAGACAAAATAGTAGCCGTAGGACCGGAAGATGCAGTTGACCGTGTGGCCAATCTCATGGGTAATTCCGTCAAACGCTTGGATCATCCCAATTTGGTGACAATATTTGTGGGCATCCTGGTGGGTATTATTTTCGGAAGCCTGCCTATTGCCATACCGGGTGTACCCACTCCGGTCAAGCTCGGTCTGGCGGGAGGCCCGTTGATTATTGCGATATTGATAGGGCGTTTCGGGTATAAGTTTCATTTGGTCACATATGTCTCTACCGGTGCCAACTTGATGTTGCGTGAATTCGGCTTGGCGCTCTTCCTTGCGAGTGTAGGTATCAAGGCCGGCGCGAACTTTGTGAATACGGTGGTGGCAGGTGATGGATTGACTTACGTATGGACAGGATTTCTCGTTACGGTGATACCTATATTAATAATAGGTATAATCGCGCGGATGAAATACAAGTTGAATTACTTCACGATTATGGGTCTGATTGCCGGAAGCACGACCGACCCTCCAGCCTTGGCATTTGCCAACCAGTCGTCCAATACGGATGCTCCGGCTGTAGGGTACTCGACAGTGTATCCGTTGACCATGTTCCTCCGTATTCTTACGGCGCAGTTGATTATATTACTGCTTTGCGGAGTAATCTGACGGAGGCCGGGCGAACAGTATAAAGCAAGCCAAATGCCCCGATTGCCGAAGAAGGCAATCGGGGCATTTGGCTTGCTTGTAAAGCTCAAAGTATTCCTGAAGAATCTTCTTTGCGTGGTATTTCAATGACCTCCAAATCCTTGAAATCCTTTCCTTCTACAGTAAGGCGCACAAGGGTGCGTACCTTGTGCCAGCCCATCAGGCCGGCGGCTCCGGGGTTGATGTGCAGGGTGCCTATTGTGGGGTCAAACTGTACTTTCAGAATGTGTGAATGTCCGCTGATGAATAGGGCAGGCGGGTTTTCGAGTAGTATTTTACGAATGTTTGGCGCATATTTGCCGGGGTATCCGCCGATGTGCGTCATCATGATTTCCGCCTCTTCGCATCTCCATCGCAGGATGCCGCTGTACATCAGTCTTAAATCCCCTCCATCACAGTTTCCGTACACGGCGCGGAATGTACGGAAGGCTGCCAGTTTTTGTGCGACTTCCAATGAACCTATGTCACCGGCGTGCCATATTTCGTCGCATTCTTCAAAATACTCTAAGTATTTGTCATCCCAGAAACCATGTGTGTCTGATAGTAATCCGATGCGTTTCATCTGGATAGTTTCTTCATGATGAAGTCTTCGATAATGTCGGTTGTCTCATCAATACCCAGAATGGAAGAGTTGATGCACAAGTCGTACGAATCAGCCGTACCCCAAGTCTTTGCGCTGTAATAGTTATAATAAGAAGCGCGTTTCTCATCGCCGGCGATGCAACGCTTTTCAGCCTCCTGCTCCGTGATGTGGTGGCGTTCGCATATCCTTTTGATGCGGTCGGGCATATCGGCGGTGATGAAAATGTTGATGCAGTTTTCCATTTCCCTGAGGATGTAATCGGCGCATCGTCCCACAAATACGCAAGAGTCTTGTGCGGCGGCTTTTCTTATGGCGTCGCTTTGAAACTTGAATAAAGACTCGTCGCTTAGTTGATTGGTATACGGTGTGCTGTTGCCGAAGATGGGCGCAAATGCGCTGTATATGGTCTTGGCGAATCCTCTGTGCTCATCGTTGCGCTCAAAGAACTTCTTGTTGAATCCACTTTCCTGTGCGGCCAGGTCGAGCAGTTCCTTGTCGTAAAACTTGATGTCGAAATCTTTGGCGATACGGCTTCCGATGATGCGTCCGCCGCTTCCCAACTGCCGTCCTACATTGACGATAAAATGTTTTTTCATGGTTGTATAGATTCTGCAAACTTCTTGAATTTCTTATATTGTATAGTGAGCATGCTTCCCGCTACAATGCAGGAAATCGCATCCGATATCGGCATGGCCATCCACACGCCTGTGACGCCCCAGAAGTAGGGAAGTGTGAGGAGTAGCGGGATGAGGAACAGTAGCTGTCGGGTTAAGGACAGGAATATGCTTTTACCGGCGTGTCCGATGCTCTGGAAGAAGTTGGTCGTCACCATCTGCATGCCGATGAGTGGGAAGAACATTACGACGATGCGCATGCCCCTTTCTGCAAGTCTGATGAGTTCGGGGTCGGTAGTGAAGGCGCGTGCACATAGTCCGGGAATCAGTTCTCCGATAAGGAATCCGGCAGTGGTGACCATGGTGGCGCATAAAAGCGTATAACGAAGCACTTTCAGCACGCGGTCGTAGCGTTGTGCTCCGTAGTTGTATCCGGCGATGGGCTGCATGCCTTGGTTGAGTCCGATGACAATCATGATAAACAGGAAGGCGATGCGGTTGACGATGCCGTATGCTCCGATGGCGAGGTCGCCGCCGTAAGAACCCAGTCCGCGGTTGATAAGAATGACCACGACACATGCGCAGGTATTCATCAGGAAGGGCGACAGTCCGATGGAAAGCGTGTCGGTCACGATTTTCTTTTTAAGCCGGTAAATGCCGTGTTTGAAATGGAGCATTTCTTTAGGGTTGCTGAATACTCTGATTTGCCATATCAGCGAGATGACTTGTGCCAGAATGGTGGCAAAGGCTGCCCCTTGTATACCCATATCGAGCCCGTAGATGAAAAGCGGGTCAAGTAATGCGTTGACGAATACAGTCAGGATGGTGGCATTCATGGCAAGTTGGGGCTTTCCTACAGAGCGCAGTACAGCGTTCAAGGTCAGGTAGCCATGTGTGATGACATTGCCGAGCAATATGATGAGCATATAGTCGCGGGCGTACGGGATGGTGGCGGCGCTGGCGCCGAAGAAATACAGGATAGGGTCGAGCAAGGCCAGTGTGAGGGCGGAGAATACGATGCCGAGGATAAGGGTCAGGCTGATGACATTGCCGAATATGTGTTGCGATGTTTCATAATCTTTCTGCCCTAATTTGACGGAAATCAAAGTGGAGGCGCCTACGCCCACCATAGCGCCGAAGGCCGCGGACAGGTTCATGAACGGAAACGTCAGGGCCAATCCGGAGATGGCCAGCGGGCCAACGCCGTGTCCGATGAATATACTGTCGACCATGTTGTACAGCGAGGAGGCTGTCATGGCGACGATAGCGGGAACTGCATATTGCCTGAGCAGTGTGCTTACAGGGAGAATCCCCAAATCCAATGCTGGTGTTTGATGTGACATATATAGATTAGAATCAATAATGCAAAGGTACGAAAAAACGCGGTAAAATGTCGTCCTGCAAGCGGATTATTGTACGAAAACAGAAAGTCTTTGCTCTTCTTTCATCGGTCAACCGGTGTTTTGGAAAACGTTAACTAACAAAATGCAAGTTTTTTCCCTGGAAAACTCTTGTATGAGCGTCTTTTTTATTACCTTTGCCACTGCATGGTAATCGGCGGCCGGATAAGTCGCCTTTGTTCAATTATGGCAGAACTTTAAATTTAAGACAATATGAGTAAACAGTTGGAGAAGATTAAGGAGTTAGTGGAACTTCGTGCGAAAGCCCGTTTGGGTGGCGGAGAGAAAGCCATCGAGAAGCAGCATGACAGAGGTAAGTATACGGCGCGCGAGCGTATTGACATGTTGCTTGATGAAGGTAGTTTTGAAGAGATGGATATGTTCAAGCTGCACCGTTGCACCAACTTCGGAATGGAAAAGAAACAGTTCCTCGGAGACGGTGTCGTGACGGGAAGCGGAACCATCGACGGTCGTCTGGTGTATGTGTTCGCTCAGGATTTCACCGTCAACGGCGGTTCTTTGTCCGAAACGATGGCAGAGAAGATTTGCAAGGTCATGGACCAGGCCATGAAGATGGGTGCACCCTGCATCGGTATTAACGATTCTGGCGGCGCGCGTATCCAGGAAGGTATCAATGCCTTGGGAGGTTATGCCAATATTTTCCAGCGGAACATTGAGGCTTCGGGTGTGATTCCCCAGATTTCCGGAATCTTCGGCCCGTGTGCCGGAGGTGCGGTCTATTCTCCCGCGCTGACTGACTTCACGCTGATGATGGAGGGCACTTCATACATGTTCCTTACCGGCCCGAAGGTGGTGAAGACCGTGACGGGCGAAGACGTGTCGCAGGAAGATTTGGGCGGTGCCAGCGTACACTCCACCAAGTCCGGTGTAACGCATTTCACGGCCGAGACCGAAGAGGAAGCCATGGAGATGATACGTACCCTCATCAGCTACATCCCGCAGAACAATATGGAAGAAGCGCCGCGTGTGGTATGTACGGACCCGATTGACCGTATGGAAGACGTGCTCAATGAAATCATTCCCGACAATCCCAACAAGGCCTATGACATGTATGATGTGATTGGTGCCATTGTGGACAACGGCGAGTTTTTTGAGGTACAGCCCGATTACGCCAAGAATATCATCGTGGGTTTCGCCCGTTTCAACGGTCAGAGTGTGGGTGTGGTAGCCAACCAGCCCAATTGTTATGCCGGTGTGCTCGACTGCAACGCCAGCCGTAAAGGCGCACGCTTTGTGCGTTTCTGCGATGCGTTCAACATCCCGTTGGTGACACTGGTCGATGTGCCGGGCTTCTTGCCGGGAACGGGGCAGGAGTATAATGCCGTCATCCTGCATGGAGCCAAGTTGCTGTATGCCTATGGAGAAGCCACTGTGCCCAAGGTGACCGTTACGTTGCGCAAGAGTTACGGCGGAAGTCACATCGTGATGAGCTGCAAACAGTTGCGCGGAGATTTGAACTACGCATGGCCGTCGGCCGAAATCGCCGTGATGGGTGCGTCGGGAGCCGTAGCCGTATTGTATGCCAAGGGTGCGAAAGAAGCCGAAGACCCGAAGGCGTTCCTCAAAGAGAAAGAGGAGGAGTACGACAAACTCTTCACCAATCCTTATCAGGCTGCCAAGTACGGGTATATCGACGATGTCATCGAGCCGCGTAACACGCGTTTCCGTGTCATCCGCGCCTTGGCTCAGTTGCAGACGAAGAAACTGTCCAATCCGGTGAAGAAGCATGGGAATATTCCTTTGTAATCCACATAAACAGAAAGATGATGAATAAAAGAATTATAGGAGTCTTCGCGGGGCTGTTCGTGACCTTGGCTCTCTGTGCGCAAGGAAGCCGTAACCTGAAGATTACGGAAGTGGTGACGGCGAACACAGACGGGCTGGTGGACGAATACGGCCGGCGAAGCGCATGGATTGAAATCACTAATATTTCATGGACTACGGTAAATGTGCGTAGCTGTTATCTGACCACCGACCGGCGTGCGTTGGACAAGAACCTGTCGGTGCCGGAGCGTGTAAAGCTCATGTCGCTTGTTCCCAAGGGGGATGAAGCCACCAGCCTTACAGCCCAGCAGCGCATTGTGTTCTTTGCCGACGGGCAGACCAATTTAGGAACGTTGCACACGAACTTTGTCCTTGTTCCCGGTGAGGAGAATTTCATTGCCCTCTTCGACGGTAACGGCGAGACGCTGATAGACTCGCTGACGGTGCCCCCGTTGGCAGAGAACCAGTCGTATGCCCGTCTGCTCGACAACGAAGGAGAAGAAAAGGGATGGAAGGTGCTTGATGCCGGGGATGTCACTCCCGGATACCCCAACCGCGGGCAGGAGAAAGCCGTGGACAAGGTGGCGGAGTTCAAGGAAAAAGACCCGTACGGAGTGGCGCTGTCATTGTTGGCCATGAGCATCGTGTTCGGCTGTCTGGCATTTTTGTATGTCTTCTTCCGCATCTTCGGCTGGTTCATGCTCCGGCTTACCAAGCTGGCACGCGTGAAGGCCATCCGCAAGATACGTGAAAGCGCGAACAAGGTGGCCGTCATAGCCAAAGAGGGTATGGAGAGCCGTGGTGTGAACATGGAGACCTACATGGCCGTTATCGGCATGGCGCTCCATGAATACGAGAATGACGTGCACGACGTGGAAAGCAACGTGCTGACCCTTCATACCGAAGAGCATTCCGACTGGAACGCCAAAGACAATGCCATGAGAGACTGGCCGAAATAAAGTTGAATCCTAAATACCAAACAAGCAATGAAAGAATATAAGTATAAAGTGAAAGGTGCCGAATATACGGTAGTCATTCAGGAAGTAGAACATACAACGGCAAAGGTGGAGGTGAACGGAATCCCCTTCGAGGTGGAGATGGAACGCCCGATGAACATGGCGCATGTGTCTGTGGTGCGTCCGGTGGCCCATGTCCATCACGGTCCCGTGCAGGCCGCACCCGCTTCTGTGGCCCAGCCCGTACAGCAGCCGTCCGCACCTGCGGGAGCTGGCATGGCCGTGCGCGCTCCGCTGCCCGGCACGGTAGTAGCCGTGGCAGTCACCAACGGACAGGCCGTGAAGAAGGGAGATACCGTGGTGGTGCTCGAAGCCATGAAGATGGAGAATAATATTGCCGCCGAGTGTGACGGAACGGTTACGGCGGTTTGTGTCAACAAGGGCGATGCGGTGCAGACAGGTGCCGTGCTGCTCACAATCGGATAGTCGGTTATGGGAGAATATTTGGATTTTATCGGAACCAAGTTCCTCGACTTCTGTTCATATACGGGATTTGCCAACGGCGAGTGGGGCAACTACATCATGATTCTCGTGGGTGCCTTGTTCATTACGCTGGCCATCGTGAAGGACTGGGAGCCGCTGTTGCTCATACCCATCGGTTTGGGTATTATCTTAGGAAACATACCGTTTAAGGCGGTAGGCCTGGAGATAGGTCTTTATGAGGACAACTCCGTGCTGAACTTCTTCTATCAAGGTGTGAAGTTAGGGTGGTATCCGCCGCTGATTTTCCTCGGCATCGGAGCCATGACAGACTTTACGGCATTGATAGCCAATCCCAAACTGTTGCTGATTGGTGCTGCCGCTCAGTTCGGTATCTTCGCTGCCTACATGGCATCCTTGGCACTCGGCTTCGAGCCGAACCAGGCTGCGGGTATTGCCATCATCGGTGGTGCCGACGGTCCTACGGCCATCTTCCTGTCGTCTAAGTTAGCGCCTAACTTGATGGGAGCCATTGCCGTGTGCGCCTATTCCTATATGGCCCTCGTGCCGCTCATCCAGCGTCCTATCATGCGTTTGCTTACCACTGAGAAGGAACGCGTGATACGTATGGAGGCCGCGCGTGCGGTGTCTCAGCGTGAGAAAATCATCTTCCCCATCGTGGGACTTCTCATTACGGCATTCGTGGTACCTTCGGGTCTGCCGCTTTTGGGCGTGCTCTTCTTCGGCAACCTGCTTAAGGAAAGCACGAAGACCACCCGTCTGGCCAAAACGGCCGGCAGTGCGCTGAACGATATTGTGGTGATGCTGCTCGGTCTTACGGTGGGATGTTCCACTCAGGCGAGCGAGTTCCTTACGATGAATACAATCAAGATTTTTGCAATCGGTGCATGTGCATTCATCATTGCCACCATGTCCGGCGTGCTTTTCGTGAAGTTCTTCAACCTCTTCCTGCCGGAAGGGAAGAAAATCAACCCGCTCATCGGCAATGCCGGTGTGTCCGCCGTGCCGATGGCGGCCCGCATTTCGCATGAGCAAGGTTTGCGTTACGACCCGAAGAACTACCTTATCATGCACGCCATGGGTCCCAATGTGGCCGGTGTAATCGGTTCGGCCGTGGCAGCCGGTGTGCTGTTAGGCTTCCTGAGTTAAGCGTGCTGGTGCTTGTCGGCACACTGATGACACAGATGCTACAGATTCTCACGGATAATTCTTGTTCCTTATTATATGGAATAAAGAATAAAATATCTGTGAAAATCTGTAGCATCTGTGTCATTTGTGTGCCATGGAAACTATTATTTGCGTAATTTTGCCGTGCGGAACAACAATAGGAGCACAATGAAGAAAAAAGTACTGGTAGGCATGTCCGGCGGAATAGACAGTTCGGCCGTATGCCTGATGTTGCAGGAACAAGGCTATGAAGTGGTGGGTGTGACGATGCGCGTGTGGGACTTGCCGCGGCATTTCCATGTCAGGGAACAGGAATATCCCGACTTTATATTGGAAGCGAAATCACTGGCTGCACGGCTCGGTATGGCGCATTACGTGGCCGACGAGCGCGAAGCGTTCAAGGATGTGGTGGTGAAAAACTTCGTGAACGAATACCTGGAGGGCCGCACGCCGAACCCTTGTGTGATGTGCAATCCCATGTTCAAGTTCCGCATGCTCATGGAGTGGGCCGACCGTTTGGGCTGCGATTATATCGCCACGGGCCATTATGTCAGGGTGAGTCGCGAGGGAGACCGCTGTTTCCTGCATTGTGGAACGGATACGAGGAAAGACCAGTCTTACTTTCTTTGGCGGTTGGGGCAGGATGTGCTTGCCCGTTGCCTGTTCCCGTTGGGCGGGATGCGCAAGGATGAAGTCCGTGCCTATCTCCACCGGAAAGGCTTTGCCGTAAAGGCGCGTGAGGGAGAGTCGATGGAGGTGTGCTTCATCGACAAGGACTACCGCGAATTCCTTCGCGAGCAGGTGCCGGATCTGGACCGGCGTATCGGTGAGGGAAAGTTTGTCGACGTGCAGGGACGTGTGATCGGAACCCACCGAGGGTTCCCCTATTATACGGTGGGGCAACGCAAGGGGTTGGGCATCGCGCTGGGCAGACCCGCCTTCGTGCTGAGGCTGAATGCCTGTAAGAATACCGTGATGTTGGGCGATGCCGACATGCTCTCTGCCCGCTATATGCTGGTGGGGGAGGCACAGATAGCCGATGAGGCCGCGCTGACGGGCGGCGGTGTGGCGGTGCGTATACGTTACCGCAGTGCGGCATTGCCCTGCAAGGTACGGAAAGTCAGAAACCTCTTTCCCGAAGAATGCGGTGGCGACAACCTGTGGCTGGTGCATTTTGAAGAGGCGGCCTCGGCCGTTACGCCGGGACAGTCGGCCGTGTTCTATGTAGGCGACCGTCTGGTGGGCGGTGCATACATCGTGTCGCAGAAAGGATTACAGGCCTATTTGGAGGAACAGAATGGAAGCATTGACGCTATATGAACTGAACAACCTCGTGCGCGGCGTGCTCGACAGCCGGCTGAAGGATGAATATTGGTTGCAGGCCGAACTGAGCGAGGTGCGCGAAGCCTACAACGGCCACTGCTATGTGGAGTTCGTGCAAAAAGACACCGCGGGACGGAATCTTATCGCCAAGGCGCGCGGGGCGATATGGGCGGGCACATACCGACTGCTTGCCCCTATGTTCGAACGCGAGACAGGCCAACGCCTCGTGCCGGGATTGAAAGTCCTGGTCAGGGTGAGTGTGACGTTTCACGAACTGTACGGCTATTCGCTGACCGTAAGCGACATCGATCCGGCTTACACGTTGGGCGACATAGCACGTCGGCGGAAGGAAATCCTGGCCCAGCTGGCCGCCGAGGGCATATTGAATGACAATAAGGAACTGCGCCTGCCTCTGCTGGCCAACCGCATCGCCGTCATCTCATCGGCCACAGCGGCCGGCTACGGCGATTTCTGCAACCAACTGCTGCGCAACGACTATGGCCTGCGGTTTACCGTACGGTTGTTTCCTGCCGTGATGCAAGGCGAACGGGTAGAGGCTTCGGTGCTTGCGGCCATGGATGCCGTGATGGCCGAATGCGACGCATGGGATGCCGTGGTGATTATCCGCGGTGGCGGTGCCGTGAGCGATTTGTCAGGTTTCGACACCTACCTGTTGGCTGCGGCTTGTGCACAGTTCCCCCTGCCTGTCATCACTGGTATAGGGCATGAGCGCGACGATACCGTGCTGGATGTCGTGGCGCACACCCGTGTGAAGACCCCTACGGCGGCAGCAGCCTTTCTCATCGCCCATCAGGTAGAAACCGCTTCGGTGCTGGACGACCTCGCACGGCGGATTTCGCAGGCGGCGCGGTGGCGCATGGAACGTGAACAGAACCGCCTGGCGGGCATGTCGGTGAAGTGGGGCGGGGCATGGCAAGGGGTGAAGTCCGGCGGTATGCACCGCCTGGAGCTTCTTTCGCAGCGTCTGCGCTATGCCTGCCGTTCCCGTCTGTCCGAAGGAGACCATCGTCTGGTTGTCTGCGGCGAACGTCTGTCCGCGTCCCTTCCGGTAAGGATGGAGCGCGAACGTTTCCGGTTGCGACTGTTGCAACAGCGTTGCGAGGCTGCCGACCCGGCGGTGTTGCTGAAACGCGGGTATAGCATGACGTGGTGCAACGGCACGTTGGTGCGCGCGGCCGGGCAACTGAAACAAGGAGATGAAATCACCACACGTCTGGCGGACGGTGAAATCCGCTCTGTGGTACAATAATATTCAAGCTATGGAAAAGGAAAAGATGTCTTACGAAAAGGCCATGGCACGCCTTGAGGAGTTGGTGCGTGCGGTGGAGAACAACGAAACGGGAATCGACAGTCTGGCGGAACAGCTGAAAGAAGCGCAACAGCTCATCGCCTTCTGCAAGGAAAAGCTCTTCGCTACCGAGGAGGAAATAAGGAAAATACTGGAAGAAGAGGAAAAATAGTGATAAAATGAAATAAAAACGGATATTTGTG
This sequence comes from uncultured Paraprevotella sp., assembly GCA_900548345.1. Lineage (GTDB taxonomy): Bacteria > Bacteroidota > Bacteroidia > Bacteroidales > Bacteroidaceae > Paraprevotella. The sequence continues at coordinate 14,768 of URKA01000003.1, forward strand.
AAATATTTGTTTCTTTTTTCTTAATTTTGTCTTTCAAATTAGAAAATAAAAGCGTAAAGATATGAAAGAAATAGACTGGTCGAATTTGTCTTTCGGCTATATGCCGACGGATTACAACGTCCGTTGTTACTATCGCAACGGAGCCTGGGGTGAAATCGAAGTGAGTTCCGAAACCACACTGAACATACACATGGCCGCCACTTGCCTGCACTACGGTCAGGAAGCGTTCGAAGGTCTGAAGGCCTACCGTTGTCCCGACGGGAAAGTGCGTGTGTTCCGTATGGACGAGAATGCCGCGCGCCTGCAGAGCACCTGTCGCGGCATCCTGATGCCTGAAATGCCGACGGAGCGTTTTGAAGAGATGGTGAAGAAGGTGGTACGCCTTAACGAGCGTTTCATTCCACCTTACGAAAGCGGGGCTACACTGTATATCCGTCCGTTGCTCATCGGTACAGGGGCGCAGGTGGGCGTGCATCCGGCAGATGAATATCTGTTCATTATCTTCGTGACACCGGTAGGACCGTATTTCAAGGGCGGATTCTCCGCGAATCCTTACGTGATTATCCGTGAATACGACCGCTCGGCTCCTTTGGGCACGGGAATCTACAAGGTGGGCGGCAACTATGCCGCCAGTCTGAAAGCCAACAAAATGGCGCACGACTTGGGCTACTCCTGCGAGTTCTATCTCGACGCGAAGGAGAAGAAATACATAGACGAATGCGGTGCAGCCAACTTCTTTGGCATCAAGGACAATACGTATGTCACACCGAAATCCACTTCTATTCTTCCTTCCATCACCAACAAGAGCCTGATGCAACTGGCTGAGGATTTGGGTATGAAAGTGGAACGCCGGCAGATTCCGGAAGAGGAACTGAGTACCTTCGAGGAAGCCGGAGCCTGCGGCACGGCTGCGGTCATCAGTCCCATTGAGCGCATCGACGATTTGGAAAACAAGAAAAGCTATGTCATCAGCAAGGACGGTAAGCCGGGGCCTGTAAGTACGAAGCTCTATCACTTGTTGCGGGATATACAGTACGGCATCAAACCGGACGTTCACGGTTGGACGACGGTGGTGATTGAATAAGTCCCGGACTTGCATCATATCAAGACGGCATGTATAATCGGATGGTTTGTCATCCCTTATACATGTCGTCTTTCTTCTATGGGGGACGCCCGTTCCTTCTTATTATAATACAATGATACGGTATCTGTTCTAAAAAATAAATCCTTGTTCTTATAATATAAAAAGGGTTGAGGGTTTTTTCTCTCCTTTGGTAATTCGTGCCCTCTCTTCGTAAGAGACGGAACGAGTGAATTTGTATCTGAATAACAATGTATTACAGGATTTTACACACAAGATATGAAAACAATTCCAACAAATTCTTTGCACGAAGACAAAAAACAATCTATAAAGTTTCTTGTATTTAAATAAAAATTGTACTTTTGTCCTATGCTTGATGCCTCTCTTACGAAGAGATGAATCATCCATGCAGGCCGGAGGTTGCTCCGGAACTCATGTAAACCATTTTATAATACATATAAAGATTATGATTAAGAAAGCGAGTGAAATTCGGGCAGCCGCCCGTACGTCTCTTACCAAGAATTGGGGAGGGGCGGTAGTGATTTGTATTGTGATGGGAGCAATAAATGGAATTGCGTCCTTCATACCGTGGGTGGGAACCCTCGTCAGTTTGTTGTTGCTTCCGTTATCGTTCGGTTATGCAGTGGCCTTCCTTAATAATGCACGCACGGGGCAGGCATTCAGCGTGTCGACCCTTTTTGAAGGTTTTCAGGACTACGGCAGGGTTTTCGGTACGTTGCTGTTGCAAGGAGTGTATACACTCCTGTGGACATTGTTGTTGATTGTTCCGGGTATCATCAAGTCCTATTCCTATGCCATGACGGCATACGTGTTGAAAGATGAGCCGGAATTGAAGTACAATGCGGCCATCGAGAAGAGTATGGCGATGATGCGGGGACATAAGTTTGATTTGTTCTATTTGCAGCTGACGTTCATCGGGTGGGCTTTGCTCTGCATCCTTACACTCGGTATAGGTTTCTTGTGGTTAGGTCCCTATATGGCTTCGTCTTCAGCTCATTTCTATCAGGAAGTGAAAGCCGAGTACGAAGGTAATATGGCTTCTGCCAAGGTTTGCTGATTCCTTGAATGATTGCGATACATCGGGCGTCCTGCGAAAGCTGGGATGCCCGATGCCTTGTTTATAGGACGACCGGCAAATAGTGTCTAAAAGTGCGTTATGCCTATGTTTTAGGAAAATTCCCTGTATTTGCAACTGATATACAGTGGGATATGGTGCGGACACAGCGAGGAAAGGATTTCCGGCTCATTAACTGGCCTTTTTATTTGGTCGGGGTGTTGCCGGATGTACTGGCTTTGTATCTTGATCCCCACCCTTAGTCCGATTGTTTTCTCTCGGTTCTTCTCATCGTAGGTCCGGATTTATCCCTATGCAAGTTTGGCTTCTGTTAAGGTTTGCTAAATAATTAGTCAGTGTTTTCTACTTTTAGAAAACAGGTGTATATTTGTTCAATCAAATCCCCTTAAATGCTTGATAAAAGGCGGAAATTGTATGCCGATAGTAAACGAAAAACATAAATGACAATGGAAAATGAAGTAAAGGACAGCGTGCTGAAGCGCGCATGGCGGACGGTCAGAAATTATTATGCAAAGGCTTTAGGAGTCGAGTTCGTGTATTTCCTGGTAGGTATTCTCGTGGCTTTTGCCATAATTTTTGTATTAGTATTAGCTAATGAGAAAATTTTGGAGGATTATGGAGAACTTAGCAATGTTTTTCAATGGTTTGTGCAATTCCTGTTGCAGCCGTTGGTCTATGGTGCTTCTATATTTTTCCTGTATGCAGTCAGAAAAAACGGGCCGAAGTTTTCTATGTTGTTCTGTGGTTTTGATGATTTCAAGCGGATAGCCGGGACCTTATATTTGCGGGGCATTTACATCTTTTTATGGAGTCTTTTGTTATTTGTTCCAGGTCTTATCCGTCACTATGACTATGCCATGACCCCTTTCTTGTTGCACGACCATCCTGAGTTAAAATTCAATGAAGCGCTTAAACGCAGCAAAAAAATGATGGATGGCTATAAGGGAAGTCTGTTCAGTTGGGACATGCTGATGGTTTTTATGGTGGTGTGTGTCTTTATTCTTTTGGGGATTCTTTTTGCTTTGTCGATGGCAGTCTGTGGGGTCGTGTTATCATCTGTTTTGTTTGGTATTGTCTTTTTCCTGTTATGCTTGACTCTTACTATGATTTACCACGCTTTGTATGCCGAGTTCTATGAAGACTTGAAAGAAGAAACAAACACGGAGGGGGCATCTGTCGAACCGAAAGTGGAGCGATCTATTCGGAGAGAAGAACCGCAGCAGCCGAAAGCGGATGAATCTCAGGAAACTTACGCGAAAGACTACCGTTGACGGTTATCTTATCATAGAGCCATACACACATAAGGTCGCTGCATGTGTGCGGATTCCTTATGTGTGTGGTTCTCTTATGGAGAGATATTTATTCTTTAGGCAAAGATAAGTATTTTTTTGATAATGAAGATCATTTGCCTACTAAATATTTATCCGTTCGTTTGCATTTGTTTTTAATACGTTGCTCTTCTTTTTATTCATATTACCTTTTAAGTACCTGGTTATTATTTCGTAATGTGCATCGATGGTTCTCTCCATAAGAGAGGAATCATAATGAACGCTATGGAATATTATATCATGCGAGAGCTTGAGCGCAAAGGTCCTTTTTCCATAGAGGGCTTGCGCAAGGAAAGGGTGACTTGTGATACTTTGGTTTGGGCTGAAGGTTTTGTGGACTGGAAAAGGGCCGGCGATGTGGAAGAACTGGCCGGACTTTTCGAAACGTATCCTCAGCCGGGGAGTGATGGCGCCGTTCCTGTAATGCCAAAAACTTATTTGGTGGAGTCAATCTTGGTGACTGCGTTCTGTTGTATACCTTTTGGGGTGGTCGGTATTGTGAATGCCGCCCAAGTGGAAAGTGCGTATTACAGCAAACAATATGAACTCGCTGCCAGTTATTCCGACAGTGCACGCAAATGGTATAAGAGGGGCATATGGGCATCAGTTGTCTGTATTGTTCTTTATCTGCTGTTCATTGTGGCATGTGTGGCTATGAAACCTTGATAAATATAATATTAACTTTAATTTTTTTTGTATGATGGAAACGAAAACTTGTCCTAAAACATGGATGTTGGAATCTATTTTGGTTACTTTGTTTTGCTGTCTGCCCTTTGGCATTATCGGCATCGTCAATGCTTCCAAAGTGAGTTCCCAGTTTGCAGCCGGTAATGTAGACGCGGCCAATGCCGCAAGCCAATCGGCAGGGAAATGGGTGAAGATAGGTGCCGGTATCGGTTTGGTCGCCATTTTAATTTATGTGATAGCCGTATATATACTTGGCTCTTCTCTTGATTGACAGGCATCTCTGAAATGTGATGAAAAAGGGCATTGGGTTGTTGGCTATTCTTACTGTGGTGTACTTTGTGTTCGACCCGGCAGGAAACCGTTGGTTTCCCAAGTGCCCTTTTTTATGGCTTACCGGCTTGAAGTGTCCCGGTTGCGGTTCGCAGCGTGCCGTGCACAATCTCTTGCATGGCGAGCTGGCCGCGGCATTCGGTTACAATGCCTTGTTGGTGGTTTCGATTCCGTTCGTGCTCTTGTTGGCTTATGCCGAATGGAAACGGAATAGCCGCCCTGTCTTGTACAACCGGCTGCATCGTACGTGGTTGGTTTGGGCTTGTTTTGTTGTCGTTTGCTTGTGGGGCGTTTGTAGGAATCTGTTCGGTTATTAATCCTGCAAACAGCCGTGTGCATTACAATCTTCCGGCCGAACAACAGGAGGCTGTGCAGCGTTATCTCAACATACGTTCCTATCCATCCTACAGGCTCATCGGCAAGGATGGCCAAATATATCCCCTTGACTGGCGGCATGCCGACAATATGGATGCGTTCATGCGCACGGTGGAAGCAATTGACAAATAGCAGGCCGGCTTTTCTATTCTCGATAATTTTCCATACCTTTGCAAGGTAAAAACAAGAAGATATGGGAAAAGGAAAGTTGGCCAAGTTTGCCGACATGGCGGCATATCCGCATGTGTTCGAATATCCTTATTCGGTGGCGGACGATGTGCCTTTTGAGATGAAAGGGCGATGGAACCGTGACTTTTTTCACAACGACCATCCCATCGTGCTGGAATTAGGCTGCGGCCGCGGCGAGTATACCGTAGGGCTGGCGCGTCTTTACCCGGAGAAAAACTTCATCGGGGTGGACATCAAGGGAGCCCGCATGTGGACGGGAGCCACGGAAGCCCTGCATGAAGGACTTCCGAATGTGGCCTTCCTGCGCACGAACATCGAAATCATCGACCGCTTCTTTGCCGAAGGCGAGGTGGCGGAAATCTGGCTGACGTTCAGCGACCCGCAGATGAAGAAAGTGACCAAACGGCTCACCTCCACATTCTTTATGGCACGCTACCGCCGTTTTCTGCCCGATGGCGGGCTGATTCATCTGAAGACCGACTCCAATTTTCTCTTTACCTATACCACCTATATGGTGGAGAAGAACGGTTTTCCTGTGGAATTCACCACCACCGACCTTTATCACAGCGTGTTGGCGGAGCAGGGCGACACGGACGAAGCCCGTATCTTAGGCATACAGACCTATTACGAACAGCAGTGGCTCGACCGCGGACTGAACATCAGATACATGCGTTTCAGACTTCCCCGTACAGGTGAACTGACCGAGCCGGATGTGGAAATCGAGCTGGACGAATACCGGAGCTACAACCGGAGCAAACGGAGTGGCTCGGCCACCGGCAGATGAAATGAACCTTTAACACAATATCTCGTATGAACTTATATCCCAAGTTGATTATGGATGCCCTTGCCACGGTGCGTTATCCGGGCACGGGAAAGAATATCGTGGAAGCCGGCATGGTGGAGGACGATCTGCGTATCAGCGGTCTGCACGTAAGTTTCTCGCTGATTTTCGACAAGCCTACCAATCCGTTCCTCAAGTCTATCGTGAAGGCCGCCGAGGCTGCCATCCATGCCTACGTGGCCAAAGAAGTGGAGGTGGAGATTAAGACCAAGACTTTGCAGGCTCCCCGTCCGGAAGTGGGGCAGTTGCTTCCCGGCGTGAAGAACATCATAGCCGTGTCGTCAGGAAAAGGCGGCGTGGGCAAGTCTACGGTGGCGGCCAACTTGGCTGTGGCACTGGCCAAACTCGGCTACAAGGTCGGTCTGCTGGATGCCGACATCTTCGGACCGAGCATGCCTAAGATGTTCGGCATGGAGGATGCCCGCCCCTATTCGGAGAATATTGACGGGCGCGACCTGATTGTGCCGGTGGAGAACTACGGCGTGAAGTTGCTTTCCATCGGTTTCTTCGTCGACCCCGACCAGGCCACCTTGTGGCGCGGCGCCATGGCCTGTAATGCCCTGAAACAGCTTATCGGCGATGCCGCATGGGGAGACCTGGACTTTTTCATCCTCGACACGCCGCCGGGCACGAGCGACATCCATCTCACGCTTGTGCAGACCGTTCCCATCACCGGTGCCGTCATTGTCAGCACGCCGCAGCATGTGGCGCTGGCCGATGCGCGCAAAGGCATCAACATGTACCAGAACGACAAGGTGAATGTGCCTATACTCGGACTGGTGGAGAATATGGCATGGTTTACGCCGGCAGAGTTGCCGCAGAACAAATATTATCTTTTCGGTAAGGAAGGTGTGAAACGCCTGGCGGAAGAGATGAACGTGCCTTTGTTGGGACAGATTCCCATAGTGCAGAGCATCTGCGAGAACGGGGATGGAGGCACACCGGAGGCACTCAACGACGAAAGCCTGACGGGACAGGCCTTCATGAATCTGGCCCGTGAAGTGGCGGCACAGACGGCACGCCGCAACGAGGAACAGGCACCTACGCATATCGTGGAAGTGAGCAAATAAGAATACACACTGAGGTTCGTTGGAACATTTCGGACCGGAAACCGGAGCGGTAGCAAGCTCCGGTTTCTTTTTTTCCTTACCTTCCGTTTGGTTTTTCTCTCATGTCGGAAAAATGGTTCCGGCCTTTCGGATTCTATAAATAAAAGTTTTATTTTCAAAAACAAAAGTTCTGGTTTCAAGAATAAAACTTTTATTTTTAAAACCAAAACTTTTATTTTAAGTTTTGAAGCGGCCGGAAACACTTTCTGCAACAGTATCGTAACATGTTTGCTACAACCATGTTTTCCCGGCCTGACCTGCGGGTGAGGATTACGCAAAACAAAGCATGGGAATGTATCTTCATGTCCAGAAAGCCTATTTATTGGCATTTATTACTGTGCCTTTTTGTGTTTGGTAAAAAATGACCTGTATTATGTGAGGATTTGTCACCTGCATAAAGGAATGCTTGCAATATATTTGCACTCAATGTTGTTAAATGCTTAAAGAATGAAAAACATGTTATTTAATTCGTTTCCCTTGAAAAGGAACTTTTATAGACCGTTGATGGCAATGGCCTTGATGGGTATGGCAGCAAGTGGCATACAGGCACAAGAGAATGTTTCTCCATGGGTGGGTGAGCCTTTGCCGACAGAGAGCGGAGAATATTATCTGTATAATACGGCAGGAGGCGGCTTCCTGACAGGTGCGCACGACTGGGGAGCTACAGCTTCATTGGGCCAACCCGGTTTGCTGTGTACTATTGCGGTGAAGAATGGAAAGTATAGTATCCAGACAGGAGACAAAAGCAAAACTCCGGATGGAAAAGACCGTTATTTGAGAGATATCGGTGTTGTAGATGGTGCTGATGCCCATGAGTGGACCTTTGAAGATACCAATCCGGATGATGGAATACATCAGTTTACGTTGACCAGTTCGCAGAAAAGACTGTATTACGATGGCACTCAGGTGCCGTTGAATCGTGACATGAATAAAGAACCGGAAGCACAATGGATTTTAGTGTCCAGGCAACAACGTATAGACGCCCTGTCACAAGCCACGAAAGACCAAGGTGTGGATGCCTCATTTTACATTGTCGGTGCGAATATTAACTATAAAATGCCTACACAATGGAAGGAAGAGCATACGGGGGGAACCCTGGCGCTTATCGGACCGGGTCATGCAAGCGGGAATAAAAACTATTGTACAGAGGCGTATGACAATGCAAAATTCGATGTATATCAGGTGATGACCGGTTTAAAGAACGGCCGTTACAGGGTGTCTTGTCAAGGTTATTATCGTCCGGGGGTTCGAGAAAATGCAAACGGGGCGCAGAATGCATTTTTATATGCCAATAAAGAAGAGGCTCCGCTTATGTTGTTATATAATGACGGGAATGGCGTACCCAATAGTCATAAGACAGCTGCCGATGCTTTTTTGGACGGACGTTATGCAGGAAATAGCGTCGATGTGCTTGTGACAGATGGAACGTTGCGCATCGGTATTAAGAAAGATAAGCGAATAGATAGGGATTGGACCGCTTTCGATAACTTTCGGCTGACCTATTATGGTAAGTTCGAAACTTCAGATCATTTAGCTGTATTACAACGGTTGGCTTCGGTGATTTCGAATTATGAACCCTTGGGGGCTACGCAAATATATCAGGATTTGCAGAGTGTGTACGACACATATAAGGATGTAAGTGCGGATGAATATGAAGCTGCCATAAACGCGATAAACACGGCGGTAGCATCTGCGAATGCCATAGAGGGTAACATCAAACAGTTATTAATTGACATTAAAACGGCAGAGGATTTTCAAATGAAGGTCGAAAGTAAGGGACTGCATTTGTGCGACGGCTGGAAGAGCAAATTGGCCGGTGGGTTGGAAGAAGCCAAAAAGGTTTTGGTGGAAACTGGTTTGGAGGTTGCAGTGGTGACAATGCCGGAACAGGAACAGAAACTGAGTTCTTTAGCAACCGGTGCCGAGATTTGGTTGGGAATGACTTATACCTTATTGAAAGCGAAAGAACTGGCTACGAGGCTTGGTCTGCCGGAATCGGAGGAAGAATATAAGACGGTAATTGAGGACTTAAAAACCTGGGATTTGACCTTCGACAAAGCTCTGGCCGATGTGAAGGCTTTGAATGCGGTGTGTCGTCAAGCCATGACAGTGGAATTCTTGTCGGCGGCCTCAGAAGCAAACGCCATAGACTTTACTTCTTTCATCACGAACCCTAATATATGTCAAGTGCAGGCTGATGTCAACAAAGCTCCGGAGGGATGGGTGATTAAACAATATGCAGAGAAGAATAGTCCGAATGTGACCGAAAAAGCTCCGGGTGATACGGAATTACGCGCAGGAAGTTGGTCTGCCAATGCAGATAATAATGTAGGAAATGCCTGGTATTATACCCAAATAGGAGGAACGGGAGACTATGGAGTGTATTTGCCGGATGGCAAGTATAAGTTGAAGGCTGCGACTTATTGTAGTAATCAGGCAGACAGAATGAACTTATACGGTTCTTTGGACAATGTGGAAGTGAACCTTTCTGATTTCAACGGAGACAGGGCAAAGTATGAAGCAGCTGCCGGAATAAATGACGGCTCGACAACAGAACTGACGATGGACGTAAGTGGCGGTGTGCTTTACTTGGGCCTGAAAGGTGGTGAAGGTGTAATTGGAGGTCTTGGTCAATTCTTGAATGCCGACAATTTCCGTCTGTACTACATTGGTGTATCACCATCCGCTGAGATTAAAATATCCGATGTCGGCATGGCAACGTATTATTCCGCTACTGCCTTCACCCTGCCCGAAGGCCTGAAAGCCGGTGTGGTGACTGAGGTTGCAGAGGACAAGACGCAACTGACCGTAGACTGGCGATACACGGCCGGGAGCACGGTGCCGGGCTTGACCGGAGTGCTCTTGAAAGGTGCGGGAGGAAGTTACAATGCAGTATACAGTATGGAGAATGCGGTTCGTCCGTCAGACAATCTGCTGAAGGGGACGGTGGAAAGCACGACCGTCAACGCCGAAGGTTTCAAGTATTATAAACTGGCAAACGGCCCAAGTGGATTAGGCTTCTATTACGCCACGGAAGACGGAACATCCATTGCGAACGGTGCGAACAAGGCTTACTTGGCTTTACCGGCTGAAGTGGCGGCGGAAATGAATTACTTCTCTTTCGACCTCGATGCAACGGGCATTGATAGGGTGTCCGCAACCAAAGAATATGTGGATGTATATAGCCTTTCAGGTGTGCTTGTCCGCAGTCGGGTGGAAGCCTGCAATGCTTTAAACGGTTTGGCAAAAGGTGTGTATATTGTAAACGGAAAGAAAATCATAAAATAAGGATTGGATATGAAAAAGAAAATATATGTGACTCCCAAGATTGACGTTATGGTGGTGCAGCAACAATGTATGCTTTGCACGTCTACCCTGAAAGTTGAAATCAAAGACGAATATACGGACAGTGAGCAGTTGAGCAACTGGAGGGGATGGGATGAGATATGGGATGACGGGGCTTGGTAACCCGGCGGAGGGAAGTCAATTCCGGGTACCGGACGGTACGGTTCCCTTTGTTCCCTTATTCCATTGGAAAATGAACAGTTATTAGAAATTAGGTTAATGTAGAGCAAGTTTCCCTGTGATGAGGTAGCCTGTGAAGGCATGAACTCATGCAGGGGACTTTTTTATGCAGCCTGCCGCACAATAAAAAAGCTCCGCACGGTCCGGTGAAAACGGAAACCGTGCGGAGCTTCTTTGTCGTTGGGACAGACGCTTACTTCATATCCAGATATTTAATCTCGTCCTTGTCGCTGTATTTCAGGTTTTCGCCTCCCATGCCCCAGATGAAGGTGTAGTTGCTTGTACCTGCTGCGGCGTGGATGCTCCATTCAGGTGAGGTGATGGCCTGCTCGTTGTGCAGCCACACCAGACGCTCTTCCTGCGGTTCGCCCATCAGATGGCAGATGGCGTTGCCTTCGGGCAGGTTGAAGTAGAAATAAGCCTCCATACGGCGTGTGTGCGTGTGTGCCGGCATGGTGTTCCACACGCTGCCCGGCGCCAGTTCGGTCAGGCCCACCTGCAATTGGTTGGTACCGCCGTCTTTTACGCGTTCCAGCACGGCCTTCACAATCATCTGGTTCACCACGCGCTTGTTGCTGTCCTCCGCTTTGCCGTAGTTGTCGCTGATGGCGAGTGCATATTTCTTCTTGTTCTTCTCATACTTGGCCTTGTCGGTGGTAATCAGCTGCGTGACGAAAGGTTTGTATGCCGGTGCCGAGTTGATATAGAACTTGGCCGGTTTGGACGCGTCGTTGCTTTTGAACACCACGTCTTTGTGTCCGCAACCCACGTACAGCGCTTCCTTGTATTCCATAGGGTATTCTTCGCCGTCCACCACTACGGTGCCGGCTCCGCCGATGTTGATGACACCCAGTTCGCGGCGTTCGAGGAAGTAGGTGATTTCAGGGCCGAGTTCGTGGAATGTTTCCAGTTTCAGCTCCTTGTTTACGGGCATGATGCCGCCGTAGATGAGGCGGTCGTACAAGGTATAGGTGATATTGATTTCGTCCGGCGACATCACTTTGGGCATCATAAAGCGGCTGCGCAACGTTTCCGTGTCGTAATGCTTCACGTCGGCCGGATGGCATGCCGTCTGTACCGTGTAGTTCATCTGGGCGTGCCCTGCCAGTGCAGTCAGTCCCAGGCACAATGCAAATGCGAATCTTTTCATATCTTTCTTATTTTATATTGATTGGTTTCGTTCAAACTCTTGTCTGTATCTTAATACTTCTTGTTGACAATGGCGCGGCGGTTCAGCCACATCAGTCCCACAGTGCAGAGCACCAGTGCGGCCGGACCTATGTACCGTATGCTGTATGTCAGGTGGAAGATGACCCATGCCAACGGGCTGGATGCGAAGTCGAGCGCGCCGCCGCGGAATCCTTCCGGTATGGCTACGGCTGGGTCTTGTTTGATGGAGAATACATGATGGGCTGCTTCCGTAAAGAAAGGTGCGAGGTTGGTGACAAAATACAGTCCCAATACCATCATGATAAGGCCGATGATGAATGTCTTCACCACATTGCCGTTGGTGATGGGCAGGATGATGGGGAACACGTAAAACATGCCGGCCAATGAAGCCAAAGGCAGGAATTGGTTGCCCGGCAGTACAACGGCCATGAACAATGTGACGGGAATCAGCAGAAGGGAAACCACCAACGTGGTGGGGTGTCCGATGACCAGCGCCGGACTCATGCCGATGTGCAGGCCTGCATTCTCGCCGAATTTCTTGGAGATAAGTTCTTTGGTGGCGTTGGAAATGGGGCGCAGACCTTCGATGAACAGGCTGGTGATGCGCGGAATCAGTTCCATCACGGCACCCATCTTGATGCCTAAACCGAGGATGTTGGGAATGCCGTCCACTAACTCCTGTCCGTTCTTGCAGGCCAATGCGCCGATGCCGCAACCTACTAACACACCGAGGAAGAGCGGTTCGCCGAGCATGCCGAATTTCTTCTTCATGCCCTCTGCGTCGATATACAGTTTGTCAAAGCCCGGAATCAGGTCGAGCGCCTTGTTAATCAGCAGGGCGAAGGGCATGAATCCCTGGCAGAAAGGCTGGGGGATGGAGATGCCGTCCATTTTGTCATAGAACTTCTGGAACTTCGGAGCCGTATAGTCGGCGGCAATCAGCGTGAGGATGTAGCAGATGATGGCTGCAAAGAAGCCCCACCCGATACTGTCCGTTGTGTAAAATACCATGGCACCGATGAACGCAAAGTGCCAATAGTTCCACAGGTCTATATTGACGGTTTTGGTGGTCTTGGTGAACAGCATGAGCAGATTAATGCTTAAGCATACGGGAATGATAAAAGCTCCGACTTTTGTGTTGTAGGCTACCGAGGCTGCAGCCGGCCATCCCATGTCGAATATTGTAAGGTCAAGTTCGTAGATTTTCACGACTTGAGCCAATGAAGGACTAAGACTGTCGGTCAGCAATTGCGTGATAATGGATAATCCCACGAAACCTACACCCACGTATAGGCCGCTGATGAGTGCTTTGCTGAACTTGATTTTGATACAAACGCCCAATATGGTGAAAATGATGGGCATCATGACTGCGGCACCGAGGCCGATGATGTAACTGAATACAGCTTCCATGTTCTGTTTCTCTTGGTATGAATATTGAATTATGTTAGGTTGGGCGAAATTACTTAAAATAATTGGTAACGCAAACAAAACAAAAGAGAAAAACCGCCGGAGTGTACGTTTTTGTGTCCGAACGTACTTCTCCGGCGGTTATCAAGATTTGATGAATGCAAGGCGTAACGGCCTATACGAAAATCTCAGGCTCGCGGCGCACGCTGCATTTCTCATGCAGCATGGCCGTGTAGGGCGTATCGAAGGTGCGGGCGCCTGTGGGGCAGAATTTGACGCAGGCACAGCATTTCGTGCACAGGTCGATTTGTGTGTCCGACCGTCCGTCCTTGATGCTGATGGCACCCGTGGGGCACCACTCGGCACAGTCTCCGCAACCGTAGCAATTTTCGTTCACTACAGGAGTCTGCGGGGTAGGTTTGCCAATTGTCTTGTAAGGCACGTTTCCTTTCATGTCCGCCGTGGCAATCAGCGTGTCCAAAGGGGTGTCGTAAGTGAGCGCGAAGTGACGGCTGTCGGGAGCCGGTGCGTCGGAAATGCCCAATTCATCGGTGAGTTTACGGAAGAGTGCCTGGCCGAATTCACGGGCTACCCGCAGGTCGTCGCTGTCCGGACGGCCTTCCGCCACGGGCATGCCCGGCCGGCTGTAAGAATGTTCGCCGATGAAGGCCGCTCCGCACAATGGGGTGAATCCCTGTCCGCGGAGCAGGTCGCGCAACTGTACCAGTGCGTCTTCATAGTCCCGGTTGCCGTAGACCACCACGGGAACGGCTACGCAGTTCACAGCTTTCAGGCGAAGAATGCGTTCTGCTGCGGTCGGTGCCACCAATCCCCCGTATACCGGAACCGCCACCACGCAAATAGCATCCTTGACGGTAATCTCCGCCTTGCCGCGGTCTGTGGTCAGGTCGGTTTCCTGACGCCGTGCGATACCCGTTCCCTCACCGATGGAACAGGCTATTTTCTTCGATGTGTGTGTCGGCGAGTAATAGATGATATGCAGTCTGTCCAGTTCCATACGTTCCTCTTTTTATCGTTCCGAGATGTCGTATCCCTCTTCGCGCAGCACGGCCTGCAGTTCCTCCACAGGCTTTACCCCATTGGTGAATTCGATGACAGCCACGGCTGGTTCGAGCGTCACCTCGGCATGTACGCCCTCGATACGGTTCAATGCTTTCTCCACGTGCATGCGGCAATGGTTGCACATCATGCCTTCCACTTTATATTCCTTTTTCATTGTATGATGGTTTTGAATGGTTTGTTCCTTTTTGTTGCTGCCTCCGCGTTTCAGCCGCAGGCTGTTCGTCACCACGCTCACACTGCTGAAGGCCATGGCCGCGCCTGCAATCATCGGGTTCAGCAAGAACCCGTTGAGGGGATAAAGTGCGCCGGCTGCCACCGGTACGCCTATGATATTGTAGATGAAGGCCCAGAACAGATTTTGCCGTATGGTGCGCACCGTGCGGGCGGACAGTCGGATAGCCTCGGTGATTTTGGTCAGGTCGGAGGAGATGACGGTCATTTGTGCCACGTCCATGGCTATGTCGCTGCCCCGTCCCATGGCGATGCTCAGGTCGGCACGTGCCAGTGCCGCGCTGTCGTTGATGCCATCGCCCACCATGGCCACACGGTGCCCCTTGGCCTGAAGTTCCTCGATGAAACCGGCCTTTTCATGTGGAAGCACTCCGGCCACGTAATGCCTGATGCCCGCCTCTTTGGCGATATGTGCGGCGGTGGCGGCATGGTCGCCGGTGAGCATGTACACTTCGATGCCCATTGCCTGCCATTCGTTGACGGCCTGTCGGGCGGATGCTTTGATTCTGTCGGTAATGCCTGTCACGGCCAGCGCTTCCTTTCCGTCGGCAAACCAAACTACGGTCTGGCCGTTCCCTGCCATCTTCGCGGCTTCCTCTTCAAGTTCCGGCGAGATGGTGACGTGAAACTCATCCAGCAGTTTCCTGTTTCCGGCCATGTACCTCGTTCCTCCGCAGGTTCCGGTGATTCCTTTCCCTGTGAGGCTTCCGAACGACTCCACGGTAACTTCCCGACCTTTCAGATGTTTCGTCACAGCTTCCGCCAAGGGATGTTCCGACTGTTTTTCCAGACTGTAGAAGATGTCGTGCAGCGTCGTACGGTCTTCTTTCCATACCATATCACATACCGTAGGATGCCCTTCTGTAAGGGTGCCCGTCTTGTCCAGCACGATGGTGTCGACCTTTCCTGCCGCCTCCAGACATTCCGCATCTTTAATCAGGATGCCTTGCTCGGCCCCTTTCCCGATGCCCACCATGATGGCTGTGGGGGTGGCAAGGCCTAAGGCGCACGGACAGGCGATAATCAGTACCGTGACCAAAGCTAACAGTCCGTGGGTGAACCCGTTTTCCGGCGCGAGTGTCCACCACAGGATGAAGGCTAACAGGGCGATGCAGATGATGACCGGCACGAAGATTCCTGCGATTTTATCGGTGATTTTCTGAATGTGTGCCTTGCTGCCTTGTGCTTCGCGAACCAGTTCGATGATGCGTGCAAGTATGGTGTTTTCGCCCACCTGCTCGGCGCGGAAACGGAAGGCCCCTTTCTGGTTGAGTGTGCCGGCGAATACCCGTGATCCCTGTTCTTTATGCGCGGGGATGGGTTCGCCGCTGAGCATGCTTTCGTCTACGTATGAACTACCCTCGGTGACAATGCCGTCCACAGCGATTTTTTCGCCCGGTTTCACCGCGAGAATCTGTCCTATCCGGATGTGGCCGACCGGCATCTCGTGTGAACTTCCGTCTGCTTCTACTACGGTGACAGTGGCAGGTTGCAATCCCATCAGTTTGCGGATGGCGGACGATGTATTGCCTTTGGCCCTTTCTTCCAGCAGGCGTCCTAACAGAATGAAGGCGATGATGACGCATGATGCCTCAAAATACACGTGGGGTACGATGCCACGTTGCAGCCAGAAGTCGGGGAACAGCATGTTGAACAGGCTGAACAGATAAGCGATGAGCGTGCTGTTGGACACTAACGTATCCATGTTGGCTGTGCCGTGTCGCAACTGTTTCCAGGCATTGATGTGGAAATCGCGCCCGAACCACAGTACCACCGGAGTGGACAATGCCCACATGGCGATGTCGGCATACGGAAGGTGCATGAAGAACATGCCGAGCACGGCGGTGGGAAAAGCCAGTGCCACTGCGGCAGTTGTCTGTCTTTTCAGTCGGCCGAACCTTTCGTCGCGCATTTGTTCCGCTTCTGTTGCGCGTTCTTCTCCGCCTCCGCCGGCAATCAGGTCGTAGCCGATGTCCTGCAAGGCCTTTTTCATCGCCTGTGGCGAACAGTCGGCTTCATCGTATTCCACGGTGACCGTTTCTGCGGCGAAGTTTACGTCGGCCTGTTTCACGCCGGGCATGCGGTTCAGTGTTTTGTCCACCCTCACGGCGCAGGCCGCACAACTCATGTGCAGTACGGGGAAGGTGTTTTTCTGCAAAGTTTTCTTTTCCATGATGTTGTCGTGTTGGTTCTCGTGTTGGCAAAGTTACGCTTTTCCGGATGCAACCGTTTTGCATTCTTCCTTATCCTTAATCACAGGCAAAAATACGGATTTTTGGATTAAGTCTGTCTCTTTACCGTTTTTTTAATATCCATTGACGGCATTTTGAGGTGTACAAACACGCCCCCGTTGCGGCATGTCGTGCGGGCGGCAACGGGGGCGTTCTTAGAGATTAGGTTATGTGGAATATGTTTTATTTGACCACGAACGTGTTGAAAGAGTGAGCCGGCATGTCGGCATTGAGGTATTTCTTGCCGAGTTTGACAGACACCGTTTTCGCTTCGTCGTTGAAGTTCCCGGCTATCACCACGTATTTGTTTTCGGGGGTAAGGTATACCACTACCGGTGTATTGCCGTTGTGTTTGGAGTGGTAGCCTACCATGCGGCTGCCGGGAGCCACATGGTGTGTGAAGTGCTTCACGGCGTAGTATTCGGCGGTGTATCTGAACTTGCGGGTCTGTGAGTCTACATGTATCAGCGCGTTCTGTGTCCATCCCCAAGGGCTCATGCCGCGGTCGGGCAAGAGGAAGTTCCAGTTGAACCATTCGTCACAGCCGTTGCCCATGTTGTCGCTGATGAGGAAAAAGGTATGTTCGCCGGCATTCCAGTCCATGCTTCCGTTGCCGCATTCGCTTTCCGTACATATATAATGGTAGTCGGGATACTGTTTGCGGATTTCAGGCAGGATTTCGCGGCCTTCCCACTGGAAGCCGAGACCGTCGATGCAGGCACGCAGTCCTTCATCGGAAAGCACCTTCTCCACATGGTCCTGACGGTTTGTGTTGAATGTGCCGAGGTAGAGCTTGACTTCCGGATGGTTCTTTTTCAGTGTCGGGGCCAGATACTCCTTATTGAAGCGGATGGTGCCTTCGGCCGTCCAGGGGCAACCGGGATAGGGCGTATAGCTGTAAGCCTCGTTCTGGTAGATAATCATGTCGATGTTCACGCCCTGTTCCTTATAGGCATCGATGAACTTGCAGAAATAGTTGGCGTATGCCTGAAGGTAGCGTGGGTCTTGTATGAAGTAATCCTGTGTGGCGAGTTTGCGCGGGAATTTCCCTTTCCGTTCGCCTAAGAATTTCATTTCGTCTTCGTCGATGCCGTCCACCGTGCCGAACAGCAGATAGTCGATGCGGTTGTCTTGCTTATTGAAGCGGCTGCTTACCACCGGATAGTCGTTGTTGATTTTCATCCAGCTCGGCGGGCTCCACGGCGAGGCCCAGAAGGTGAGTTCCGGATTATATTTCTGTGCGGCGCGTATCAAAGGGATGATGTTGCGCTTGTCGCGTTCGATGTTGAAGTAGCGCAGTTCGAGGTCGCCTTGCACCTCATCGCAACTGTACCATTCGCGACCGTAGTCGTTGCAGTTCATGGAGATGCGCCCGCGGGTGAACTTCAGGTCGCCTTTCGGGTCAAACAGGTTGTACAGGATTTCGTCCTGCTCGTCGCGTGTGAGCATCAACAGGGCATCCCAGTCAAGTTCATTGAATGTGGTGCCCCATGCGCGCAGTTCCACTCCCTTTTCCGACCCTTCGATTTCGAGTACCGGTGTGGACGTTGTTTTGGATTCGAGGCTTGTCCTGCTTTGCCGCCAAGGTTGGCTTTCCGTGGTGGTCAGTTTCGTTACGCTTTGTGCCGAAGCGGCAAATGCCGTCAGCAAAGCTGCCACGGTGGTTGAGAGAAGTCTGTTCATATTCGTTTGTTTTAGTGTTTTCCGATGAGGCAAAGGTATGGAAAAAGTGCGATGGAATGGGGATTGTATGTAACTTTTGTGTGCATAAATGTATCGAAACCGCAGGAAAGTTACATCTGTTCTTCCTGTTTGTGGCGGTTCGTGCGCCACTGTGACGGCGACAGCCCGTATTTCTCCTTGAAACACCTGCTGAAATAACGGGGCGTGCCGAATCCCACGCGGTCGACGATTTCAGCTACGGTCATGTCGGTGGCCTGCATCAGTTCGACCGCCTTTCTCAGCCGGATGTCGCGGATAAACTCCGAGGGTTTCTGCGATGTGAGTGCCTGCAGCTTGCGGTACATGTTCATGCGGCTCATACACAGGTCGCTGCTGAACTGTTCCACGCTGTAGTCCGCGTTGTCGAGATTCTTGCATACGGTTTCGGTGGCTTTGCGCAGGAATTCCTCATCGGCTTTCGATGTGAAAGGTTGGGGAGTTTCTTTCTCATCCTCGTGGTGTCTTCCCTGGGATGTCGGTACATGATGTGTTGCAGACGGCCTTTTTTTGCCCTTACGGTGCTTGTTGATATACCATGAGATGCCGCCTGCCAGAAGCAGAAACGGCAGGATGCAGATGACGGCTGTTGCAGCACGGGGAAGCCTGCGGCGGACGGTGAGGCATGCTACCGGTTCATGCCAGGCACCGAAACGGTCGGTGGCCTTGACTTCCAGAACGGTCGTGCCCAGCGGAATGCGGCTTAACGGAATCCTGTTGACGCCTTTGGGGAGCAGGTTCCATTCGTCGTCCGGGGCTGAACGCCAGGCAAACTGTATGCTGTCGGCATAAAGGCAGTCGAAAGTGGAAACGGATACCTCCATGCTTTCCGTGCCATATCCAATTTCTATTTCCCGTTGTCCGGGTCCGGACAGATACCTGGTGCCGTTCACCGTCCATGATGTGACGGCCGGCTGTTCTTCTTCGCCCAGATTGTCCGAGGGGGCTATCATGCAGAATGCACCGATTCCGCCCAGGCAGATGCTGTCTCCTTCCAGGCTCAGCGTATGGAAATAGTCCATGTCAATTTCCGGTGAGGAACTGTGCAGGAGGCGCGATACCCCGTTTCCCGGATTATACTCTTTCAGGTATTTGTCGGTGAGAATCCATATATGCCCCGAAGATCCGCCGGCAATGATGTTTTTGATGGCGTCGCCGTTCTTGCTGCCCGCTCTCTCGTCGTCTGTCAGGCAATCTTTTTCCGGAAGGTAATGGAGCACGTTCCCGCGCGATGTGCCTATCCACAGGCTTCCGTCGGGAGCGGCGGCAAGGGCTTGTAATTCCTTTTGCGGTGCGGCGCGATCCGGTACGGTATGGAAATCGTAAGCGTTGCCGTTGCTGCGGTACAATCTGCATAGTCCCTTGTCTTCGGATATGAAATAGACGGTTTCATCGGTAGAAATCGTGATGTCGCGCACAAGGCCGGTTCCTGTGGCGAGCGGCTTGAACACGTTTTGCCGGTAGTCGAGCCTGTATAGGGCATCCCTTGTTCCTATATAGAGCCTGCCGTGGCCGTCATCATGAAGTGTACTGATATTCTCTTCGGGGGGTGCCGTTTCCATCCGTTGCCAGATGATTTCCATATCTTTGTGGCGGACGTGGAACAGTTGCCTGCCGGAGTAGGTCCAGATGCCGGATGCGTTCCGCCGCTTTTCGATACATTTGGCAACGGATAGCGGAGACGGGGCGGCCGTCCGCTCGGAGAATACCATCTCATCGTTTTCCGAATCGTACAGCGACAGGTTGGTGCGCCCTTGCCAAATCCAATAATACCGGTCGTCTTCACGGACAATGCGGTCGACCATGACCCTGTAGCCGGTAGCTTTCGACATGGCTCCCACGGAGTCGCGGCGAAGTCTTGGCGTGGCGGTGTGCACGATGAATGTGTGTGGCGAATAGCCCGGAACCCACAGGTCGCCGTGTCTGTCGAAAGTCAGGTTGTCGAGTATTTTCTTACCGCCGTTCAGAAAACTTTCCGTGGGGTAAGGTTGCAGTGTATCGCCCTCGGTGCGGTAGGCGTATAAGTCGTCCATGGCTACGGCCCAAAGTAAGCCGTGACGTTTGTCCTGGCATATATTGAGCACCTGACTTCGGAAACTGCCATAACCGTCTTGTCCGACCGTGGCCGGTTGCGGGATCACGCAAGAGGTCTCGTTTGAGGCCGAAGGGTCGTAACGGACGATACCCTGTCCCCAGGTGGCTATCCAAAACCTGTTTCCCGATATGTCGTCGGTGATGTAGCTTGGTGTGAATCCCGCTTTCCACTTCATTTTCGTGAACGTTCCTTTTGTCGGGTCGAAGCGTATGATGCCTCCTCCTTCTTGTACGGCCATCAAGTGCCCTCGTCTGTCTTCATGGAGGTTCACGACGGTGCAAGGACAACCGTCCTTTGTCATGGGGTAGTGCGCCATGAGCAAATCTTTTTGCTCTTCCTTTGTGTGGAATGTCCCGCCCTTGTCCGTCCTGATCCGGTATCTGAAAAGGGCGTGGGCAGCGGAAATCCATACCGTGCTGTCGGATGCGGCCAGCATGCAATGGATGCGCGTGCCTTTCAACCCTGCGGTTTCGAGACGGTGGATACTGTAATCTGTCTTGTCAAGAATATAAGCCCCTTTTGCGGTTCCGAACCAGATGCGCCCGTCGGGCGATTCGGCCAGGCACGTGATGTCGTTGCTGTCTATCAGTGAAGGGTTGTGCTTGTCGGCACGGAAAATCTCCACACGGTAACCGTCGTCCCGGCATAGTCCGCCGCCTTCGGTGGCATACCACATAAAGCCTTCGCTGTCTTGCATGATGCGGTGTACATTGGCTACGGGAAGCTGTGCCTGGTTGGGCAGTTCCGTGACACGGAAAGACTGTGCCTGAATGGCGAGGTGCGCACCAAGGAAAAAAAACAAAAGATACAGGCGGCCACACTTCTTTCCTTTTATATTCATTCGTATCCGAGGTAAGGAATAGAAAAAATCTGTGCCCATCTGTATCCTCTGTGTCATCTGTGTGCCATGCGGTGGCACATAGTTGGATTATTTGAAGTTGAAACTTGCGTTGCCGATATTGTGCCCGTCGGCAAAGATGCTTACGCGGTAAGTGCCGGCACTCAGGAACTCTGTGACATCCCAGTATACGGTGACGGGAACAGATTCGCCCGTGTACTCTATGTCCTTCTTGGCAGAGTACTCCAACGTCCTGTTCTCATATTGGAATGTGCCTCCGTTGGTGAGCGGCTCGTTCGTAGGCTTGGTGATGCGCACGTAGATGCTTTTGTTGCCGGTCTGCGCCGTGATGTTTCTGGAAATGACAAAGCTGACCGCGAATTTCTTGACGTCTTTGATTTTCTTTGCGCTCTTGCCGCGCTTGTTCTGTCCCGTCATTTGAATCGATGTCGCATCAAGTTGGGAGGCGATGGCCACCTGTTCGCTGAGCGACTCCTTCTCGTCGGTCAGCGTGCTGATGGTCTGCGTCGCCTGACTGTATTGCGCTTTGACCTGCTGGTTTTCATTGATGAGCTGTTCGTTCAGTTTGTTCAGCGAATCTATTTCATGCACATAACTGCGCAGGATGCCCCGCAGTGTGGCCAGTTCTTTCTTCAGGCGGAGAATTTCCGCTGCGTCGCTGGATTTCACCCTTTGCAGTTCGGCCAACAACTCCTCCGTGCGCCGCTGCTCCTTGTCGAGCTGTGCAATCAGCGAGTCGTTGTTGATTTGCGTTTTCATCTCATTGTATTGCTTGGCGAATTCGGCATATTCGTTTTCCATTTCCTTTTTGTCCATTTCCGCCAGTTTCAGCATCTCTTCGTTCTTTGCATTGGTCTGGTGCAGGGCATAGAACATATAACCGAATCCGCCGCACAGGAGCAGCGCTATGATAGAAGAAAGGATGATAATGTTTTTCTTATTCATTTTTTTGTCTTGTTTAAATGTTTTGCATCACCGGCCGATATGTGCGGTATGCCGAATGGCAAAGATAGGGCTTTTCCGTCAAGCCGGAAAGTTTTTTGGGCTTTAATTCAAGTAAAATATGCAGAACCGGTGCGGAAATTTCCGTCATGCGGTCAAAAAGCCAGAGCGGGAATGCCGGCTGTGTGATAGGAATTTGTATATTTGCATCCCGATACATGTTTGCTAAATCGCATAAACCAGATGAAAAAAAATGCATTAGGCCGTTTCGGAATCTCGTTGGCCTTCCTGTTGTCTGTCCATTTGCTGGCATTGGTGTGTTTCACACTGTTCCGTGCCGTGCTTTTCTGCACGGTGGATTACACTTTTCCCACGGACATCGCCGGGGATTGCCTGCTGCAGAGCGTGGCGTTCGTCCGTGGTCTGTGGTTTGACAACGTGATAGCATGCTATATTCTGTTGCTGCCGTTGGTGATGTTTTGGGTGGCGGGATGGTTCGATTATACGGCAAAATGGCTTTACAGGGCTGCCGCGGTGTTTTTCATCCTCTTTTATTCGCTGTCGTTTGTCATTTCCGCCGCGAACATTCCCTATTTTGCCTATTTCTTCAAGACCATCAATTCGTCCATTTTCAACTGGTTCGGATATGCAGGAACCACTGCCGGAATGATATTCGGCGAGACGTCTTATTATTTTCCGATTGCTTTGGGACTTGCCGTGATTTTTGCTTTCGGATGGGCGGTGACACGCATGTCGCGCGGCTTTTACCGGTTGAGTGAACAAAAGGAGAAATGTAAGTGCTTGAAAATAGGGGGGGTACGATTTTTGATTGGCGCGGTATTGGTCGGGCTTTGCCTGTTCGGCATCCGTGGCAGGAGAGGATATAATCCGATTAAGGTCAGCCAGGCGTATTATTGTAAAGACCCGTTCTTGAATCAGTTGGGGGTGAATCCCGTCTTTAACTTGCTGACCAGTACGCTGGACGACCGCCGTAAGGAGAACAAGGTGCTCACGCTGATGCCGGAAGAAGAAGCCGTGGAAAATGTGAGGCGGTATTTGGACCGGACGGGAATTAACGGCATCTCTCCCATCGCCCGTGAGGTTAAGGCCGACGGGGCACACTCGAATAAGAATGTGGTCGTCATACTTATGGAGTCTATGTCCGCCCGTCTGATGGGGGCTTTCGGCCATACGGGAAACCTGACTCCGTTTTTGGACAGCATCTACAGCCGCTCGTTGAGCTTCAGGAATTTCTGGTCGTCCGGCATACACACCAACCATGGCATGTATTCGTCTCTTTATTCATTTCCGGCTGTCATGAAGAGAAATGCGATGAAGGGTTCTGTGATTCCAGTGTATTCCGGCCTTCCGACCGTGTTGAAGTCTCATGGTTACCGTACGCTGTTCTTCATGACGCACGAATCTCAGTACGACAACATGAATGCGTTCTTCCGTACGAACGGTTTCGACGAGATTTATGCGCAGGAGAATTATCCGGCGGATAAGGCTGTGAACGGTTTCGGTGTACAGGATGATTTCCTATTCAGCTACGCATTGTCCGTGCTGAACAGGAAAGCCCAGGAAGGACGGCCCTTTTTCAGTGTGCTGTTGACCATCAGCAACCATCCTCCCTATATCATTCCGCCGACTTTTCATCCCCACAGCGGGAAAACGGAGGAACAGATTGTGGAATATGCCGATGCATCCATACGCGACTTCATGGCGGAAGCCGCCAGGCAGCCGTGGTTCGATGAAACCTTGTTCGTCTTTTTAGGCGACCACGGCAAACTGGTGGGCACTCCCGAATGTGAAAGCCCGGAATCCTACAATCATATTCCGCTGATGATATACGGGAAAGGCATAGAGCCCCGTGTGCTCGATGATTTCGGAGGGCAGGTGGATTTGGCGCCTACCCTTTTGGGGCTGTTGAACATAAGTTACGTGCAGAATAATTTCGGCGTGGACCTGTTGAGGGAGAAGCGTCCCTGTATGTTCTTCACCGCCGACAATC
The DNA here is from genome assembly GCA_900548345.1 of uncultured Paraprevotella sp. Taxonomy (GTDB): domain Bacteria; phylum Bacteroidota; class Bacteroidia; order Bacteroidales; family Bacteroidaceae; genus Paraprevotella. Next base: position 39,077 of record URKA01000003.1, read on the forward strand.
TGATTGGGGCAAGGGATTCCTCGCGCTTATACATTTATATGCCGGGAAGCGGGCAAGAGTTGAGGTATCGTCTGGAAAACGGCAGTTTGCGGGCGGCAGATGCCGATTCCGTATTCCATGTTCTCAAGTGTTACGCCTTTTCGATGTTGCAATGCGCGGAATATATGGTAGGACACCGGTTGACCACAGATGGCAATATCCGACTCCCCGGCCGTCCCTGAGTAATGAAAAAACCGCTTTTTTACGACCTTTTGAAAGGAATACATGGATAAAAACAGAAATAAATCATACGTTATATCCGTTTTTAGATAAATATTTGCTACTTTTGCCGAAGTTATAAACACCAAACCCATTTGAAATCTGATGGGCTTTCCGTTTTTGAGACGAGTGTTGTCTGCCCGTATACGGAAAAGTCCTGTTTAGTATGAGTAACAATGAAAGTATTGAAATTCGGTGGAACATCCGTAGGTTCCGTAAAGAGCATTCTGAATGTTAAAAGGATTGTCGAGGCTGAACAAGAGCCGGTGATTGTTGTAGTGTCCGCTTTGGGCGGCATTACGGACAAGTTGATTAAAACCTCCAGACTCGCGGTGGCGGGGGATACTGCATATCTGACGGAGTTTGAAGAGATTGTAGGGCGTCATCATGACATGGTGGATGCCGTGATACCGGAAGGTGAGGAAAAGGAACGTCTGACCGGTGTTGTCGACGCCTTGCTTGATGAACTGAAAAGTATCTATCAGGGGGTGTATCTGATACGCGACCTTTCCCCGAAGACATCGGCAGCCATAGTCAGTTACGGCGAACGCATCTCATCGAATATCGTATCTGTGCTGATACAAGGTTCCAGATGGTTCGATTCCCGTGCGTTCATTAAGACTGAGGTGAAGTCCGGCCGTTTGCAACTGGCATCGGAACTGACCAACCGGCTTGTCAGGGAGGCTTTTGCCGAACTGCCGCAGGTGTCTCTTGTTCCGGGTTTCATATCCACCGACTCCGAATCGGGCGAGGTGACCAATCTCGGACGCGGAGGTTCCGATTATACGGCCTCTATCATCGCGGCGGCATTAGGTGCTTCGACACTTGAGATCTGGACGGACGTGGACGGTTTCATGACGGCCGACCCCAAAGTAATCTCCACAGCATATACGATTAAGGAACTGAGTTACGTGGAAGCCATGGAGCTTTGCAACTTCGGTGCCAAAGTGGTTTATCCGCCTACCATCTATCCTGTCTGTGTGAAGAACATACCGATAGTCATCAAGAATACCTTCAATCCGGAGGGAAAAGGTACGGTGATTAAGGAAGATATACAAGGCGACCAGAAGCCGATTAAGGGTATCTCCAGTATCGACGGAACCACGCTGATTACGGTGTCCGGCCTGTCGATGGTGGGTGTGATTGGTGTGAACCGCCGTATCTTCTCGGCTTTGGCCAACAACGGCATCAGCGTATTCCTTGTGTCGCAGGCCTCTTCCGAGAACAGCACATCCATCGGTGTGCGCGATGCCGATGCGGATGCCGCCTGCGAGGTGCTCAATGCGGAGTTCGCGAAAGAAATCGAAACCGGTGCGATGTTCCGTATGAAGGCGGAGAGCGGGTTGGCCACGGTGGCCATCGTGGGTGAGAACATGAAGCACACTCCGGGTATTGCCGGCAAACTGTTCGGCACACTGGGGCGCAGCGGTATCAATGTGATAGCCTGCGCACAAGGTGCGTCCGAAACCAATATCTCTTTTGTGGTGGACGGGCGTTCCTTGCGCAAGACACTGAATGTCATTCACGACAGTTTTTTTCTCTCTGAGTACCAAGTGTTGAATCTGTTCTTGTGCGGCGTTGGTACGGTAGGGAGTAGCTTGATATCCCAGTTGGCACAACAGAGTGAGAAACTGAAGAAAGAGCGCGGCCTGCAGTTGAAGGTGGTAGGCATAGCCAGCGGACACAATGCGATGTTCGACCGTAAGGGGCTGAGCCTTGACCATTGCCGCGAAAAACTGGCAAATAGTGCTCCGAGCGACTTGAAGAGGTTGCGCGATGAAGTCATCGGCATGAACATCTTCAATTCGGTATTCGTAGACTGTACGGCCAGTGCCGATGTGGCCGGACTCTATCATGAATTCCTGGAGAACAACATATCGGTGGTGGCGGCCAACAAGACGGCGGCATCCTCCGACTATGAGAACTATATGAAACTGAAATCCACGGCACGCCGTCGCGGAGTGAAGTTCCTTTTTGAAACCAATGTGGGCGCAGGGCTTCCCATTATACGGACCATCAACGACATGCTCAACAGCGGTGACAAGATTCTGAAGATTGAGGCCGTGCTGAGCGGTACGCTCAACTTCATCTTCAACAAGATTTCGGCCGATGTGCCTTTCAGCGAAACCGTACGTCTGGCCAAGGAAGAAGGGTACAGCGAGCCCGACCCCCGTGTGGACCTGAGCGGAAAGGATGTGATACGCAAACTTGTGATACTGGCCCGCGAGGCCGGCTACCGGATAGAACAGGCTGATGTGGAAAAACACCTGTTCGTGCCCGACTCATTCTTTGAGGGGACGCTGGAGGAGTTCTGGAAGAACCTGCCTTCGCTGGATGCCGACTTCGAGCGTCGCAGGCAGGAGCTGGAGCGCAACCACAAGCGTTGGCGTTTCGTGTCCAAGTACGAAAACGGGAAAGGCAGCGTGTCGCTCTGCGAGGTGGAACCGGAACATCCCTTCTATAACCTCGAAGGGTCCAACAACATCATATTGCTTACCACAGAACGCTACAAGGAATACCCGATGCTGATACAAGGCTACGGCGCGGGAGCCGGCGTGACGGCGGCCGGGGTCTTTGCCGACATCATGAGCGTGGCCAACATATAATATATATATAATAAGGTAAGAAGACAGAATGAAACACATTATTATATTAGGCGACGGTATGGCCGACTGGAAGGTACCGTCGTTGGGGGACAAGACCCTGTTGCAATATGCCCGGACACCCAATATGGACAAGATAGCCCGTATGGGACGTTGCGGCCTGTTGCAGACCGTGCCCGAAGGATTCCATCCGGGCAGTGAGGTGGCCAACTCGGCCATACTCGGATACGACCAGCATAAAGTATATGAAGGGCGCGGTCCGCTTGAGGCCGCCAGTATCGGTGTGGAACTTGCCGACGACGACCTTGCCTTGCGCTGCAATCTGATTTGCGTCGAGGACGGCAAAATCAAGAACCATTCCTGCGGCCGGCTCGATACGGAAGAAGCCGATGTGCTGGTCAGGTTCCTGCAGGAACGTTTGGGCAGCGAGCGCATCCATTTCTATACGGGTGTGCAGTACCGTCATTTGTTGGTGATAAAAGGCGGTGACAAGCGTCTGCGTTGCACACCGCCGCATGATGTGCCGGGCACTCCGTTCCGCGAATGCCTCATTACGCCGGAGGTGCCTGAAGCCCAGGAGACAGCCGACCTGCTGAATGAACTCATATTGAAGTCGCAAACGCTTCTTTCCGGTCATCCGCTCAACGTCCGGCGGCGCAAGGAAGGGCGCGACCCCGCCAACAGCATCTGGCCGTGGGGCGGAGGTTATCGTCCGGCCATGACGCCCCTTACGGTGACCTATCCGCAAATCGGGAGCGGAGCCGTCATTACGGCGGTAGACCTGATACGCGGCATCGGAACATACGCCGGATTGCGTGTCATCGACGTGGAGGGGGCTACGGGACTTTATGACACGAATTACGAAGGCAAGGCGCAGGCGGCGGTGGAAGCGTTGCGTACGTCCGATTTCGTTTACCTGCATGTGGAGGCCAGCGATGAGGCCGGACACGAAGGCGATGTGGAACTGAAACTGCAGACCATCGAAGATTTGGACAGCCGCATCATCGGACCGGTCATGGACGCGGTGAAAGATTGGGCGGAGCCGGTGGCCGTTGCCGTGTTGCCCGACCATCCCACACCTTGCGCCCACCGCACCCACACGGCAGACCCCATACCCTTTGCCATCTATTATCCCGGCATCGAAGCCGACAGCGTGCAGACGTTCGACGAGGAAGCTGCCATTGGCGGCAGTTACGGCCTGATGCACGGTGACGAGTTTATCCGCGAGTTTATGAAACATTAAAAAACAGATAACCTATGGAATATTACAGTACCAACGGCAAAGCCGGCCGCGCCACCCTGCACGAAGCTGTGGTGAAAGGGCTGGCGGGCGACAAGGGGCTTTTTATGCCTGAAGTCATCAAGCGCCTGCCGGAATCTTTTTTCGATGAGATACAAGACCTTACTTTCCGGCAGATTGCCTGTCGTGTGGCAGATGCCTTCTTTGGTGAGGACGTACCGGCCGACGTGCTGGAACAGATTGTCTGCGACACGCTGAACTTTGATTGCCCGGCGGTGAAGGTGACCGACAACATCTATTCGCTGGAACTTTTCCACGGTCCCACGTTGGCATTCAAGGATGTGGGTGCGCGTTTCATGGCCCGTCTCTTGGGCTATTTCATCAAGCAGGAGGGGTGCAGGGAAGTGAACGTATTGGTGGCCACTTCCGGCGATACGGGCAGTGCCGTGGCCAACGGCTTCCTCGGAGTGGAAGGTATCCACGTGTATGTGCTTTACCCCAAAGGCAAGGTCAGTGCCATTCAGGAATGCCAGTTCACCACCCTCGGCCGCAACATTACCGCTTTAGAGGTGGACGGCGTGTTCGACGACTGTCAGGCGCTGGTGAAGAACGCCTTTATGGATGCGGAACTGAACGCAGCCATGAAACTGACCTCCGCCAACTCCATCAATGTGGCGCGTTTCCTGCCCCAGGCATTCTATTATTTCTACGCCTACGCGCAGATGAAGAAAGCCGGAAAGGCCGACAACCTGGTGGTATGTGTGCCCAGCGGAAACTTCGGAAACATCACGGCCGGCCTGTTCGGCAAGGTGATGGGACTCCCCGTGAAACGTTTTATCGCGGCAAACAACGCCAATGACATTTTCTACAATTACCTGCAGAGCGGGGAATACAACCCCCGTCCTTCGGTGCAGACCATAGCCAACGCGATGGATGTGGGCGACCCCAGCAACTTCGCCCGTATTTACGACCTGTATAAAGGCAACCATGCGGCCATTGCCGCGGAAATCAGCGGAGCCACTTATACCGACGCCCAGATTGCGGAGACGGTAAAGGCATGTTTCGCCGAGAACGGTTATTTGCTGGACCCCCATGGGGCCTGCGGTTTCCGTGCGCTGAGCGAAGGGTTGCGTGAGGGCGAGTGCGGTGTGTTCCTCGAAACGGCCCATCCTGCGAAGTTCAAGGATACGGTAGAGAAAATCACGGGCGTTCCCGTGGCCGTTCCCGAAAAGTTGGAGGCCTTCATGAAAGGAGAGAAGCAGAGTGTGCCCATGAGCAAGGAATTTGCGGACTTTAAGACATTCTTGTTGAAAGAGCAGGCTGCAAAGGCGTAAGCATACCTACACGGACATCTTCCCAGGACTGATCTTTTAAGCTAAAATATAGAGAAACGGCAATTTGCAGTTGTTAATACTTCAAATTGCCGTTTCTTGCATTTTTTGACTACGACCATATTGGTTGGGAATCCCAGTTACAGGGGAATCCCATTGCAGAAGCATCAACCGAGGGAGTTGATGTAAGCAATGACTTAAGTTTTGACTTGAAAGAATCACCACGTCCCATGGAATCAAGCCAATATGCAATGCAACATGTAATAGCGTATAGTTTGTTGCCATCAATGTCTGTCGTGTCCACCCATGCTCCACGTAATGGGGTACTCATTTGAGGGGCATTTGTCAATCGACGGTTCCAAATTCGGGAATGATGTGCACAACAATTACGAAGGACAGTAAGGCTACGCATCCAACTCTCCAGTACTTCATGTTGAGGCAGGTTGAATTGTCGTGCTATACGTTTCTTTGTCTTTGTATCATTACTGTTATAGTACAACTTTGACAATGTACCGAATGATGCCAGTTCGAGGGTCTTCCATGAAGGTGGAAAAGCAGGCTTGTCATACTTCTGCCGATGTTCCTTGATGAAATCTTCCTTGCTACGCTGCAACTCTCGGTCAACTGCATTCAAGTTTTCTATATACTTGTGCTCGTCATCTGCCAAGGTTGTATCATAAAACCAGAATGCACCATGCTGAATAGAGAACTCATGGTTTATCTTTGTACGGAGTGCAATCTCTATTTCTTGAATTGCCTCGAACATCAGTCTTCGTAGTTGGGTATCGAAGTTATAGAGTGCCAATGCATCTTCAAACTTGCTATTAGGCTTGAATGTGTGAAGAACCTTATCTGCTTCCATAGGACGCAGATACTGCACAAATCTAAAATAACTGACCTCGCTGAGAAATTTAGCGGCATACACCTCATCATCAAACTGCAGGCCTCTGTCTTTAAGGAGTTGTATCTGGTCGGCAATTGATAATGGCTACTTGGTGTATAGGCTAATCGTACTCATATAAAGCAAAAGACCCGCCCTGGTTCGCAGATCTAACGGGAAGCGTGGCGGATTCTGTTGGTGTAAAGGTAGACATAAAATCAGAATTGATCAAACTTTTCTATAAGAAAATGCACTTTTGGATGCCATTTTTAACAAAATCCTATGGAATAGAGATTTAAATCATAGGCATGTCGATTCTGTTCCGACTTCGTACTCAGCCTTATAGGGTTAGGTGTAGTTGCGCAATGCTACAATTCCTGTATTATGCTACTTGAAAAATCGTACCAAACAAGCAGAGGAAGAATCAAACTGATGAATGTCTGTTTTTGGTTGTGTATTGGTATTTTCACCACCATGTGTGGTGTGTCAGTATTAGCAGGAGTCGTCCTGACCATAGCGAAAACTCGGTCAAATATTGTGCTTGATAGAACATCTTGTGATTAAGCCGGGAAAAACTATAAATAAAAGTTTTATTTTCAAAACCAAAAGTTTTGTTTTCAAAAATAAAGGTTTTATTTTTATAAATAGAACTTTTATTTATAGAATTAATCTTTTAGAAACAGGGTTTTTTCCAAGAAGAAAATCAATCCGGCATGTTTTCCCGGCTATATAAAGAGAGGACGTGACAGAATGGCGGTTGTTTTGACAAAATGGCATGTATTAGGGGCGTAATTTACCATAAAAAGTCCTTCAATGTTGAAAAAACGGGGCTTTTGTCTTAAAAAGGATTACATGAGTTTAAAATGTTGCTTTACTGAAAGCCCTTTTCCGGTCAGGGCGTGTCGTTTGTACCATTCATAGCGAACGGACACGCCGGAGGGCGGACGTCCGGAGAGAAAGAACAAGAAGTAAAACTAAAGAATAGGAGATTATGATTATGATGCCTGTTAGAAAGTACAATGCACAGAATTGGTTACCGGGTTTGTTCAACGAGTTGTTCGACAACGCATGGATGGAGCGCACCCAAGTGAAGACACCTGCCATCAACGTGATAGAGAGCGATAAGGACTACAAGGTGGAACTGGCTGCCCCCGGCATGAACAAGGATGATTTCCAGGTGACGTTGGGTGAGAATGACGAACTGGTCATCACGATGGAAAAGAAGAATGAAACGAAGGATGAAGACGGGAACGGGAAGAAATATTTGCGCCGCGAGTTTTCATATTCCAAGTTTACCCAGTCGTTCGTATTGCCCGAAAACGTGGACAAGGAGCATATCGGCGCTGCAATGAACGACGGCGTGCTGACCGTTTCGCTTCCGAAACGCAAACCCGAAGAAAAGGAAAAACAGAGCCGTGTGATTGAGATACACTAATGGCGTGTGGCGTTGGACATGGCACACAGCGTTGGACATGGCACACTGATGACACAAGATGCGACAGATGACCACAGATTTCTTTCTTTTTCCTTACTAAGGAAGATAATCTGTGGTCATCTGTCGCATCTGTGTTATTTGTGTGCCATGCGATGAGTCATGGCCTGCCGCCTTATTTGCTGTAACGCTCTGCGATAAGTGCGTTCAGTTCCGCCACGATGTCTGTAAATTCATTCCGGCGGCCGCAGTAATGGATTTCCGTAAGCGGGTCGTTGTCGATGATGTGTTTCATCAACTCTTCCGACGTGGGGGCTTCGGTCAGTTGGCTGTACTCTTCGTAGGTGTACGACAGGAAAGCCACATTTTCGTTGATGCCCCTGTTGTCCAACCAGAACCCGTTGTCCAACGGGGTGGGGACGGCCAGCACGCCGTTGGTCTTCAGGTCGGTCGGCGCTGGGTAGGACACTACTCTCGTGCGTGCCGCATCCATCGTGACGGGTACGTGCTGCGAATAGTCCTTCTTCATCTTGTAGATGTATACCGGAGCCATTCTGGCGGCCATCATCTGTTTTACGGTGAGAGGGTTGCATGCCTTCCAGATGGTGGGGATGGTCTTGACGAGTTCGGGGTGTGAGCATCCGGAAACGGCCAGTGTGAGTCCGGCCAGCGTGCATGCCCGCAGGGCGTGACGGATAAGTTTTGTTTTCTGTTTCATGTGGCCTGTTTGTGTGGGTAAAAAAGTATTTGCCGTGCGGAAGACTTGTTTCCGCACGGCAATGTGTGTGTTTAACGTATGAACTTAATCATGTGCCGCTTTCCGCCTTTCTCGCGGAGCACCATGATGTAGCCGCCTTTGTCCGTATTACCGGTCGGCACAAGGTATTCCCCGTTTCCGGCAGCCTCCGGACGTGTCCGGCTTACGGTCTGTCCGTCCATACCGTATATCGTGATGTCCTCGATTTCGGCATCCGTGCGTACGTGCAGGTTGTCTTCGCCCTGTACATACCATACAACGGGTTTGTTCCGGCCGGACTCCGCATCCTCCACACCGCTGCCTTCCAATACGGTGAAGGTGGTGGTGTATAAGGTCTTCAGGATTTCCGTGATAGGATTCTCGCGCCGCAAGGTATATGTATATGTTCCCGGTTCGCATTTGATGGGAATCTGATATTCGTAATCCGTCGGGACACCCTTTTCAACAAACGGACGATCAAGTCCTACGAATATGTCTTCATCGCCTCCGGCCTGGGCGTAGGAGTGATAAAGCCATGTGGTGTTGAGGCTTCCGCTTCCGGTGAGCGACAATGTGGCGCGCACGGTCATGATGTCTCCTTTGTGCAGCCGGTCTGTGTCCAAAGATATGTTTTGTACCGCCAGGGTGGGGGTGCCTTCTTCCACCTTTTTCACGACGACTTCCTGTCCTTCGTCCAAGGAGAGATAATACGAGGTTGTGCCGGCCGTCAGTCTCATTGTGTATGTGCCGGGTTCCAGGTTGATGTTGTTGTTCAACGTGAACCGGATTTCCTCTCCGGCCTTGAGCAATACCTGTTTGCTCAGCATATCCTGCGCGATGTCGCCGGATGCATCGATGAACAGCACGCCCAATTGTCCGAAGAAGTCCTGTGTTTCGCTTTCGTTTCTGACGGCGATTTCGATACCCGCCCCAATGTCTTGGTACAGGTTGTGTGTCAGGGTGCAGCTTCCCGCAAACTGGCTCTTGTCGAACTTGTCGGGGAACAGCAGGCACAGGTCCTCGCTCTTGTACAGCGTGTAGTAGCATGGGTCCATAAGGTCGCCGTACGTCTTGTTCCAAGTGGTCTCGTTGTTGTCTTTGGTGGCTATGTAAACCGAATAGGCACCGTCTTCAAACGAGGCGGGGATGGTGGCTTCGAGATTGAGCTTGTTCCAGCCGTAGCGGGGCTTGACATCCTGGGAATATTGGCTGAGTATGTGCTTCACGCCGTCTTTCTCCGCAATGAGGGCGAATGAGCCGTCGAAATCATAAGCAAAATTGTAGATACCGTAGCCGTAGGCATAAAACGTTTCTCCTGTATGGAACAGGGTGCTGGAAAAGTCTAACCTGTCGATGGAGAAATGCGATGTGTATGTGGTGGCGCTGCTTTGGGGATGCAATCCCACAATCATAGCTTGGTTGAACTGGTAGCTGCTGTCGTCATATCCGCCGATGCCGCTACCTGTGGCGTCCAGTGTCAACACTTCGAAATAGCCGTTGCAAGAACCACCCCAGCCCCAGTTCACATGTACATGGTCTTCTCTGTCGTAGCCATCGACCACGAATGCATGCCCGCCTCCGGTGGAACTTCCGCTGTAGTATATCGGCCGTTTGGCGTTCAGCTCCGTCTTGATGAGGTTCATCCATTCATCCGAAGTATAGGTCTCACGCGAGGCCCAATACATGTTCTTGTTGTAGTCTAAGTGTTCAATCAGGCCGATAAGCATGTTAAAGCTGGATGCCCCTGATGTCCATGGGGCGTAATCCATCTCGCATGCCATTCCGCATGCCAGCATCAGGTTGGCTATGGCATTAATCTCCGTGGAGCTTTCCCCGCCGGTGTAGGTCGGCAGGATGTTGTTCCAGTCGAAAGAGTGGCGCGAGTAGTTGTAATAACAACTTATGTCCAGTGTGCCTGTGCTGTAGGACGTGATGCCTTTACCCACGGTCGGATATTGCCAATAGCGCATGATCTGTGCCGCGGCGGTGGCTACGCAACCCGTTACGCACCGCATTCCTGCATATAGGGGACATTGGTTGTTGTACGGTGCGTCCTGATTATATTGTATGTTTCCCAATAACGGCGACACCTGCGTGGCGAAAGCCGCCCGCGCGCTTGTCTGTCTGACGGGAATGACTTCTGCGGCATGGTCGATGCGGTTATAGGCCTGCACATAATGGTTCAGCCATCCCTTGATGTTCTCCGGCAGGTTCTCCGTCACGAAAGCGCCGTCTTCGGAGTAGCCCAATACGGTCGCCATACGGTCGTCGGCGGAGATGATGACAAATGCGTCCGTGCCGCGGTTATAGACATAAAATGCCGGTTGTGCGGATGCCGAGCGTTTGGAAGGGGTGTCTAAAAGGTCGGTCGATGTGGCGGCCAGTCGGATATGGCTGCCTGAGCGGGTTGCCACGGGCGATGACTTCCTTGCGGCCAGGAATTCCTGTGCGATGGCAGCCGCCTGTTCTTGGGTTCGGGGTGCGGCCCAAGCAGAGAGTACGCAGATGAAAGCGTAGATAAAAAGTAATTGTCTTCTCATAAAAATACTGTTAGTCTTGTAAAATAAGGCAAAGGTAGTCATTATTTTTCGTTCTCCGAACAAAAGGTTGTGGACGTTTTTTCCTCATGTGAAAGAAAAAAAGATTTCATGAGGTTGAAAAACACCACCGGAACTTTGGCCTTTACACCGAAGAAGGGTATCTTTGTGTAAACCGGAAGAGAATGAAAAGACTGCATCCTTTTATGCTGGCCGGCACGGGAAGCGACGTGGGAAAAAGTGTGCTGGCCGCCGCATTGTGCCGTATACTGAAACAAGACGGCTATGCGCCTGCACCCTTCAAGGCACAGAACATGTCGCTCAACTCTTATGCCACGCCCGAAGGTCTCGAAATCGGACGGGCGCAGGCCGTGCAGGCGGAAGCTGCGGGAGTGCCGTGCCATACGGACATGAACCCGTTGTTGCTGAAACCCAATTCGGACCATACATCCCAGGTGGTGCTCAACGGACGGCCCGTCGGCGACAGGCATGCCCGCGATTACTTCCGCCGGGAGGGGTTCGACAACCTGCGCAATGCGGTGCATGAGGCTTTCGACAGGCTTTCCGCACGGTATAATCCCATTGTGATGGAAGGTGCGGGAAGTATTTCCGAAATCAATCTGCAGGAGACGGATCTGGTGAATATGCCCATGGCACGGTATGCGGATGCCGATGTGTTCCTTGTGGCCGACATCGACCGTGGCGGAGTGTTCGCTTCGGCCTACGGTTCGGTGATGTTGCAGAAGCCGGAAGACCGCCGGCGCATCAAGGGCATTATCATCAACAAGTTCCGGGGCGATTTGCAGTTGTTCGCTTCCGGAGTTGGGATGATGGAGGACATTTGCGGAGTTCCCGTGCTTGGCGTGGTGCCTTACTTCAGGGATATTTATGTCGAGGATGAGGATTCGGTGGATTTGCAAGGCAGGCATGTCTGTGCGGAGAGCGGTAAGGTGAACGTGGCGGTGGTGATGTTGCGCCATCTTTCCAATTTCACCGATTTCGACCGTCTGGAACGTGATGAAAGAGTGCATCTGTATTATACGGACAATGTCCGGGAGCTGGGCAAGGCCGACATTATTCTGCTGCCCGGAAGCAAGAGTACGCTGGACGACCTTCGTGAGCTGCGGCGGAACGGGGTGGCACAGGCCATCCTGCGGGCCTACAGGGAAGGGAAGACGGTGATGGGCATCTGCGGCGGGTATCAGATGATGGGACTGGATGTGTCCGACCCCGACGGCATGGACGGCAGCGGCATCAGGCGGCTTCCGGGATTGGGACTGTTGCCCGTGCATACCGTGATGACCGGCGAAAAGGTTACGCGTCAGGTGGATTTTACTTTCGGAGATTCGTCCGTGCCTTGCAAGGGGTATGAGATTCATTTAGGGGTGACTGTGCCGGCCGACGGCTGTGACGCGCAGCCGCTGAACCGTATGCCGGACGGTGCATCCGAGGGATGTCGTGTGGACGGACGCTGTATGGGGACTTATATCCACGGCATACTCGACAACCAGGTTGTGGTCGACGCACTGCTCGCACCGTATGCGGAGAAAGTGGCGGGGAGCACGGTGACGGATTACGCCGCTTTCAAGGATGAACAGTACGACCGTTTGGCCGCGCATGTGCGCAGCCATCTGGATATGGACCTTCTTTACCGTATACTTTCGTCAGAGGAAGGATAACCCTATGCTGAGGGCTATCATCATGATTTCCGCATAAAGGTTGACGTTCACCGCACACCGCATGTCGTCCGTATGCACGGTGCGGTGGTTTTCTCCGATGTAGGGCTTGAAGACATATTCGCCGAAGTAGGTGTGAGGCCCGCCGAAGCGGCAGTCCAAGATGCCGGCCAGTGCCGCTTCGGGATAGCCGGAGTTGGGGCTGGCGTGTTTCCGTCCGAAACGGATGATGAAACGGAGCTCTTCTTTAAACGTGCGTGCGGTCGGCGTTCCCTTGTGCGGTAGCAGCGAGGCTACGGCCATCAGCAGGGCGGTGAGGCGTGCCGGAATGTAGTTTGCCATGTCGTCGAGGCGTGCCGCGGCGCGCCCGAAATCCTTGTATCGCTCGTTGCGGTAGCCAATCATGGAGTCCAGCGTATTCACCATTTTGTAGGTCAGCATGCCGGGCAGTCCCAACAGATACAGCCAGAAGAGCGGGGCAATGACCCCGTCGCTCAAGTTCTCCGACAGTGTCTCTAAAGCTGCGGTGCGCACTTCCTGCTCGGAGAGTTCTTCCGTGTTCCTTCCTACGATGCGGCTTACCTGACGGCGTCCTTCTTCCAAGGAACGGTCGGCAGCCCGGAATACCATCCTGACTTCCCGTATCAGTGTCGTGCCGGCCAGGCAGTAGAAAACGAGGACGGCACATACCGCATTGTACACATACATGCCGCCGGCAGCCCATCTGTGGCATAAGATGTGCAGTGCGACGAGCAATGCCCAACTGAGGGCGAAAGTACTGCAAACGGTGCCCAAGGTCCAGAACAGGCCTTTGGCATACCGCTTGCCTCCTTTGTTGCCGTGTCGTTCAAAGAAACTGATCCATCGCCCGAAAGCGATGACGGGATGGGGCAGGCGGGGCGGGTCGCCGAGACATTTGTCCAGCACCCAGCCGGACAGCAGGGGGAAAAGTAGTGTGTTCATGTGTTTTTATGTCGACATCCATTGTGTGATGGCGGAGACGAGACGGTCGTTCTCCTCTGCCGTCTGTACGGCGATGCGGAAGCAACTGCGGTCCAGTCCGTCGAAATTGCTTGCGTCCCGTATAAGCATGCCGTGCTCATTGAGCAGATATTCTTTCAGGGCTGCGGCATTGCCTTGGCGGAGGCGTGCCAGCAGGAAGTGTGTCTTGCCCGGCCATACGGTGGCCAGTTTTTTTTCTTCCAGCAATCTGCTCACGCGCGCGCGTTCCTTTAATATAGTATGCAGGTCGAAACGGAATTCGTCCTCATGCCTCAACAGGTAATGCACGGCTTCTATGGCCATCTGGTTGACAGTCCACGGCATCTGCATGCGGCGCAACCGGCCGACAAGCGTCTGGCAGGCCGTGAGGTATCCGATGCGCAGTCCGGGCAGTCCGTAACGCTTGGTCATGGAATGAAGCAGGAGCAGGTTGGGGTATTGTACGGCTTCTGCCGCCGTGAACAAGCGTTCTTCCGTGAAATCCTCGTAGCTCTGGTCGATGACGAACAGCGTGTGGGCGTGTTGTGTAATCAGTTCCTTGAGTCTCTCATACGGGATGACTTCGCCGGTGGGGTTGTTGGGATTGCAGAGCCAGATGATGTCTGCATCCTCAGGTATGCGCCTGAGGTCGTAGAGGTTTGTGGTGTGATGGCTGTTCATCCTGCACGCGTCGGCATACTCGGCAAAGGTGGGTGTGTGGATGTACGACCGGCGTTCGCGGAAGGTTCTTGCGACAAGATAGATGGCATCTGTGGCTCCATGGGTCAGACAAACCTCTTCGGGATGTATGCGCATGGCTTCGGCGAGTTCTTTTTCTGCGGTGAGCGGTTGTGCCTCCGGGTAGGAGCGCAGCGATTCCCACCGTGTGTTCAAGTAGTGGAACAACGGCTCCGGCGTACAGCCGTAGTATACGTTGCTGCTGAAGTTCGTTTTGATTTCAGCCGCATATAAGTATCCGTCGTCTCCGTGTCCGTGAATCATCCTTTTTGTCTTTCAAGTGGCTGCAAAGTTAAGGATTTATAGTGAGTTCTGTGTCTTCTTTGGGATGTTTTTCCTTGTACGGTATGGTAGAACTTAACGAAAATGGAGCCATGCCTCACGGCACAGCTCCACTGGGTTTATTATTCTTGAATATCAGTTTTAATGTTCTGTTCTTTCCATTTAAAGGTTGAAGAGAAGAGAGAACTGAACATTTGTCAGGTCTACATTAAGACCGAAATCAGAAGAGGCTTTCATGTTCTCACCGTCGGGTTTTTCTGATCCATATCCCAACCATCCTACTTTGGTGATGAAAGTGAGTTTCTCTGTCAAATCAACAGAAACACCCGGTCTGATACCGATATTCCACCCTGTAGTCTTGTCGTCAACGTCTCCATAAATAGGGTCGCCGGTAGTTTGGTTGTAGCCGGTAATGTCCTTTGTAGTATACTTGGAACTGTTGAATGCGAACTGTGCATCAGCGAACAAGCCAACTCGGTTCCATTTTACGAACGTGTAACGTGCGTACGGCATGATGGAGAATTTATTGTTCTTGTCATCGCCTTGCTTGGAGTGGTCGTATCCTAAAGCGATACCTACTGCCCATTTGTCGTTGAGTTTGTATCCCACTTCAGGGCTGATGCCGAAACTTGTTTCTGCATCCGGTGCCTTTGCTCCATTTACGTCCACGTAAGAATCCTTGTGTGTACCGAAGTTAATACCGCCGCCAATGTACACCTGTGCACTTGCTGCAACTGTTGCAACCATCATGGCTGCCATTAAAAATACTTTTTTCATAATCTTTTTTTTAAAACAACATTATAATAATAAACTCTATATTTCTGTATGTTTTGTTCTCGTTCGTCTGTTTCTCAGCTCTTTTATTATCGTTGTATTTGGTGCATCTCTTAACAAGAGAACCGTATGATGAGAAAGAAGCTCTGTATCAGCATGAATATTGAGCCTGTGTGTTGGACGGAGAAAACATACAGGCATTTTTTTTGTGATTTGTTAAAGAATTTGTGTCTATAATTTTGTTTTTTATAATCTTTTATGTTACTTTTGCCCCGTGTAATGGTTCTCTTGTTAAGAGATATATCATGTGCAATCTCAGAAAAGTATACAATTAACACAAGACAAACTATATGAAAAAGATTGTATTATTATGCGTTTCCCTGTTCGCTTGGGCAGGAATGCAGCAGGTTTCTGCACAGAAAGTTGCGGATGTTCGTTATTCGCAGGCTCGTTTGATTGAACCCCTTCACAGTGTACACGCCAAACCGTTGATTGCCGACCTTGTGGTGGATTCCAAGTTGGGTAGGATTAGTCACACTTTCCACTTCACCATGAAAGAAATCAATGCCTTGCAGGGGGATTTGGAAAATGTGAGGAAAAGTGCGCTGTTCAAGGCCGTGAACGAGGTTTACCATTGCGATGTGATTGTGGCTGCCTCTTTCGATGTGAAGTCCACAGACGAGGGATATGATGTGACCATTATCGGATTCCCGGCTTCGTACTCCAACTGGCGTACGGCCACCAAGGAGGATTATGAATGGATTCGCAACGAAAAGATGGGTGCGGCTAACGAGAAGAAGGCTGAAACTGCTATCAGCAAATAAAGGAAGAATAGTATAATTATCAAACCAATAAAAGTTAAGACACAATGAAAAAAGGTTTTTTGTTTTTATGTACGCTGTTGTGCAGTGTGGCAATGAGCGCGCAGCTTGTAAGTTCGCACAGTGTATCGCTGACTGAGAAAAAGAAGGCTCCTTCAAGAACAACCTGGATGGTTCGCCTTGGTGTGGGTTCCAACACATTTGCCGGTGATAAGGCATGGGAAGACGCAGGCTCGCATGTTGGTTACTTCTTCGGCTTTGAGTTCAACAAGGCAATTGGTCAGAAGGGCGCATATTGGGGCATGGACTTCGATTTGGCCAGCAGAGGTTACAAGTATAGTAATGAAGATTATGATAGTGAGAGTAAATTGATGGTTCATACTTTCCAGTGGTCTCCGTTCATCTTCGGTTGGAAGATTGCCGTGCCCAACAGTAAGTTCTCCATTGACCCACACGTCGGTGCATACGTTGCTGTAGACTATGCAGGTAAATATACGTCTGAAATTGATGGTAAAAGCGGTGATGACGTCAAAATCGGAGATATTGAGGATTACAACCGTTTCGATGCCGGTTTGAAGGTGGGTGTAGGTGTTTGGTACAACAACAAATACAATGTGGACTTTACCTACCAGAGAGGCTTCTTTACTCATAATACAGACATTGACGGCGGAACAAGCAACTTCTGGTTCCGTCTCGGTTACGCATTCTAAACCCAATACGATTAACATACGCTTATGCAAAGGAGGCGGTCTCAGCAATGAGGCCGCCTTTTTTGCTTCTTTTTCTTCACCTGTGAGCGTTTGATTCTTCACCTGTGAGCGTTTGATTCTTCACCTGTGAGCGTTTCGTTAGTGAAAAGTCGTTCTTTTTGCCTGTACAAATATCGTGTCCGATACGGATATTTAGTTATAGAAACAAGGTGCGGAAGACTTTTCGTGAGGGGATATATTATGGTTTCTTGCAGACTTGTCTGTTACGAGGTTTTAATGTGATAAAGACGCTAAAACAGGATATTTCGGCCCGATTTATGATACTCTTTTAATCTTTTGGTTTTTGTGTCGGCACAGTAGGCATCCGGCCCCCTTTACCGGCATGCACACTGTGCCTTTTTCGCAATACGGTATATTCTCTTATATATATAATGTACGCGTGCGCGAGGATTGTTGACAATACTTGTGTGTTAATGTGCTAAATATGAACGGACTTCATAATTATACCGCCGGAAACACTTTTTTGTTCGGAAAGTGCATCTCTTGCGAAGAGATGAATCTGTCTTTCTAAAACGTTAGGAATAAACGGTTTGGCTGTATGCCCGATGTTTCAACCCAAAACCTTTGCTTAGTTTTTTCCGTATGGGAGGAAAATATTTAACGCTGTATACTTGCTTATTTTAACGGTTTTATATAATTTTGGGCCTTGAAATTCATCTCTTCGCAAGAGAACGGCGTTAGTTTGTGCGAAATAAAGATTAAGAACGATTTACGAGTAGAATACAAGAGCGCATGTTAAAGCAATTTTTGAAAACGCTTTCGGTGATATGGCTGGCCATCCTTCCCTTGGTGGCGGAGGCGCAGACGCCGCAGAAAACCACCGAACAGCAAGATACCCTGTCTTTGCCTTTCATGAAGCGTTTCTCCATCCGCACCAATGCCGTGGATTGGATGATGGTCACCCCCAATCTTGGGTTGGAGTTGGATTTGTCGGGCACGCCGAAAACGCATTATTCCGTGCTGGTGAACGGGAAGTGGAACTGGAACACCTCGCATACCGTGGCCCCCCGCTTTATTTATAATGTGGCCGCGGGTACGGTCGAGGAGGGTGTGTCAAAATATGCCCCCTCTTTTTAAGCACAAAGCCCCGACTTTCACAAGCTGGGGCTTTGTTATTACCTAAAGAATTTGTATCTTTAAGCATAACAATTAAGCTATGGCAAAGATACATTTTCGTCCTTACATACCCAACCAAACAGTCCTATTTCCTCAAAGGATTGATGAGAATATTGCACAAGACGCCCCCGTCCGCATCATCAGTTCCTTAGTGGACTCTCTTGACTTGAGGTCTTTTCATAAATTGTATCGGCTAGAAGGTCGCAGCCCCTATCATCCTAAGATGATGCTCAAGGTGCTTTTCTATGCCTATATGAACAACATCTATTCCTGTCGAAAGATAGAGAAATCCCTTTTGCGCGACATTCATTTCATTTGGCTTGCCGGTGGCGAGAAACCGGACTATATCACCATCAACCGTTTTCGGAACCGGGTAAAGGATGAGGTGGGTAAGCTGTTCACCCAGATTGTCCTCCTGCTTGCCGGGAAAGGATTTGTCAGTCTTGATGTGGAGTATGTGGATGGCACGAAGATAGAGTCCAAGGCCAACAAATACACTTTCGTGTGGCGCAAGACGGTGGAGAGGAACCGTGGCCGCCTGCAGGAAAAGCTCCGTGTGCTGTTGGAACAGGTAGACGAAAGTGCCGCTCAGGAGAACGCAAGCGAAAAGGAGCAGGCCGAGTTCACTCCGGAGATGCTTACGGACATGATCGGTGAGTTGAAAGAGTCTCTGGAGGAGAAGCCTGCCCCATCCACAAAGGAGGAGAAAGCCGCTCGCCGAGAAAAGGCGGGACAGGTGAGGACGCTGGAAAAGCACCGGGATAAACTTGCTGAGTATGACAACCAACTGTCCGTATTGGGCGGGCGAAACTCGTATTCCAAGACAGACCCCGACGCCACATTCATGCGGATGAAGGAGGATGCGATGAAGAACGGCCAGACCAAGCCCGGATATAACCTGCAAATCGGAACGGAGAACCAGTTCATTGTGGACTACGCCCTCTTTCCCAACCCCACGGACACGCTTACGATGATACCCTTCCTGCGTTCCTTCATGGAACGCTATGGCCACGCCCCGTCCAAAGAGGTGGCGGATTCGGGCTACGGTTCGGAGGAAAACTACCGTTTCATGGACGAGAATGGCATCGGGGCCTTTGTCAAGTACAACTACTTCCACAAGGAACACCGACCACGCTATACCCCCAATCCCTTCCATCAGGACAGCTTCTATTATAACAAGGAAGAGGATTACTATGTTTGTCCCATGGGGCAGCACATGCTGCGGATAGGGACACGTCACGCAAGGACTGCCAGCGGATATCTCTCGGAAAGCGCAAGGTATCGGGCGGAAAGGTGCGAAGGATGCCCTCTCCGGTGTCTGTGCTTCAAGGCAAAGGCCGGGCGACGGACCATCGAGGTCAATCACCGGTTGAAAGAATACAAACGGCTGGCGGCGGAGAGACTGACATCCGAGGAAGGTATCAAGCACCGCAGGCGAAGATGCATAGAACCGGAAGCCGTATTCGGACAGATGAAGTACGACATGGGATACAAGCGATTCAGACATTTTGGATTAGACAAACTCTATATGGACTTTGCCTTCTTTGCCATTGCCTTCAATCTCAAGAAAATGTGTTCAAGAATGGCTAGACAAGCCAAAAACGGGGGAAATACACCTCTTGGGGGATTAAATACATCTATTTACATGCCAACACGACCCATCATATGCACCTTGAAGAGCTTTTACGCAAAAATGGCTGCATAGAGTATCAAACAGTGATATGGATATAAAAAGGGGCTGTATCGATATTTAGACGTTACGACACAGCCCCGGCAAGTGGGCCGGACATGCCTTGCAGCCTTTCAGTTTCAAGACGAGTGAAGAATTGTATGAAAAGGAAATCTCCGGCAAGGTGGGTAGGGACACCACCGTGTCGTTGCCCCGTTGGGCATTCCAGGTGTTCCGGCGCAATGTGCTTTCCGGACGGACGTTCCGTGAGGCAAGAACATGGCGCGCATACTATGCGGGAATATATGCAGGATATGAGAAGTATACGATAGCCTTCGGACGTAAGGGCAAGCAGGGCGACAGCTACAACTTCGGATTTACCGGCGGTTGGAGCGTTCCCCTTTATTTTTTTAGGGACGGCCGCAGTGTGGACCTTGATTTGGGTCTGGCGCTCGGAGCCAAGATGACGCAATACGACGAATTCAGCTATGAGGAGGAAACGGGATGCTATGCCTACGAGGGTACCCGGAGCCGCCATTTCGTGCCTTATCCGGTGATACAGGATTTGCATGTTTCCCTGATATTCCGCTTCCGTTCTATCGGCAAGAAGGTGAAAGGCGGATTTGAACGCTATGAAAAGTGGTATAATGAAGTGTATGAGAAGAAAAAGTACATACGTGATACCACCCGAAACTCCAACTGGTATAAGGCTTACGAGGCGCGCATGGCCAAACGTGAGGAGCTGAAGCGTGATTCTCTGCACAATGACTCCATCGTACAGAAGTTCCGCGAGAAGCAACAGCTGGATTCGATTCAGGATGCAGCCAAGGACGCCCAAATGAAAAAGATGAAGGAGGCCGCCCGTAAGGCTTCCGGCAAAAAAGAGAAGGCCGGCCGCAAGAAAGACAAGAAGAAGGGCTCCGAGGCGGAAGAGGCTGCCGTGGGCGCATCCGGACAAGAGAAGAAAGCCGCAGAGGAAAAGAAAGAGAAAAAGAGCCGGAAGCGAAAGAAGAAAGATGACGACGCTTCCGAAGCGCGAAATACAGGCATGGAAGACAGACAGAAACGCAACCTCGCATCCCTGAACGGGCGTGAGGCCGGAAGAAAGGAGGTGGCACAGGCATGAGGAAACTGATGGCAGCCGCCGGACTGGCGGTATGGATGGGACAACTGGTCTCGTGCACCGAAGTGGATTTGTGCCGCGAGGCGCATCCCCACCACTCCTATCTTGACTTCCGCTTCAACTGGAAGGAGGAGTACAAGGACGCTCATGGCGACAGCATGCGCATCATTGCCGTGCGACCCGTCAATATCATGCGTTACGAGTTCCGCGTCACTTCGCAGGAAGAGGACAATGTGGGTGTGATGCTTTCCCCTGAGGAGGAGGCCGACGAATGCCGGAAGCTGATGCAGACGGGGGCCATCATCGACCCCGGAAGAAAGGGGAGCAACCTGTGGGTGAGGCCGGGAGAGTATAACTTTGCCACTTTCGCGTGGGACGACGACATGCTCTCCGACGTGACGGATCTTGTGGGGATCACCGATGAGCAGGAGGAACTGGGCAGCGACTTCTCCCATCTCCTGCTGTCCTATAGGCCTTTTGACGTGACGGAGCCGCAGGTGAAAGGACGCTACGGCGACTGGATTGACTACAACCCCTATTCGCAGTACATCTCCAGTTTCGGTATGCCGATTTACTACGCATACGCCGACCATGTGAATGTGCCCGTGCCCGAAGAAGGCACGGGAGTGGTGAGGGTGGACTTCACACCCGAACTGGCCACGCAGCGCATCACGTTCCGGTTCGATATCGAGAAGACTGCCGACCTTGTCGTAGACAGTCTGGTGGCCGAGATATCCGGCATACCTTCCACAATCGACCTGACCTCAGGCGTGATTACGGCCGACAAGACCTATAAGATGCTGTTTCAGCCCGAATATCCGGAGTTGCCGTCGTATGCCGACAGCCTTACGGCCGGACGTCTCGAATGCGAGGGGGATGTGGACGTCACGGGTATCATGCGCGGCTATAACGATGAGATGATTACCGGTCCCGGCATACTCCAGGTGGGCATCTATGCGCGCACGCTGACTGATGACGGGCAGAAGGTGTACAAGCTGTTCCGTGCGGGCATCAACCTGTTCCATACCCTGAAGGATTTGAAAATCCTTGAGTGGGACGAGGAGGTGCAGGGCTACAGGCAGACTTGCCGCGAGGCCGTGATTTCTATCAGCTCGACACTGAAGGTGAATAAGGACGGTGTTGTCAATGAAGGTACGGGAAGCACCGGGCTGGATGAATGGACAGATGGTGGCGATGTGGATTTGGATGTTTAACCAAGAAAAGAAGCGAAAATTACGTAATGATGACGAAATATATAAGTTTTCTCTGCCTGTTGCTGGTGATGACGGCTTGTCACAAGGCCTACCCCGGCCTATATGCGCCTGAGATAGACTATGAGAACCCGAACCCGGAAGTGACTACAGACCATGTGCCCATCATGTTGTCCATGTATGACCCTCTCTATGCGCTGGTCACCACCAGGAAGTATGGCACGTTCGAGGCATGGGGTAGCAGTGCCGAGGCGCAGAAGCACTGGATGGACGCACGTTTCGGGGTATATGCTTTCCTGACGAACAACGCACAGTATACGGGCGGTCCGGATTATACGAAGCCGGAGGCGGGCGAAGACACCGGCATACCCTATTGTCTGGTGAAGGACCGGAAAGTAAGGTTGACAAAAGATTGCGAACTGTTGTGGGAAGACGAAATCACCCGCTATTACAGCGCGACCTATCCGGAATACAAGTTCAACTTCTTCCTGTATTATCTGGACAATGCGAAGGTGACGGGCGAGAACAACACGGAGCCTGCCAGAGTGGTCAAACGCATCGAGGTGGACGGCACGCAGGACATCCTCTCCGCCTATGCCTATCCCGACGCGCACGACCGCGACAAACTGGTGACGGACGATGACGAGTCGCGCTATCTGATAAACCATTGGAACGATGTGGTCTACAGTGCCCGTTCCGGTCGCCGCCGCATAGACCCGAACTTCAAGGTCAAGCATGAAATGACGCAACTGCAGTTTACGTTGGAGGGCATGAGGGATGTGGCCAGCAAGATTATCGTAGAAGCAGTCATCGTGACGATTCCCTATCGGGGGGATTTTACGGTGGCGGCAGATTGGGACGGTGTACGGCTTGACAATGCCGGCATGGAACCGCCTACGGGAGTGGTGTGGGATTATACGGCGACAAAGGATATTTATCTGTCGGAGAAAAAGCAGACGGACTTCGATGAGACTACGAAGCGGGAGAACGGCCGTCTCGACCTGTCCGTGGCGAAGGGGGTGACGAAAAATGCCGGACGGGCAATTTTAGTGCCGCCGGCACCTTCTTACGGGATTTCTGTGTGGTATCGTTATGATGACGATAGCTATCCGACTCTCCAAGGAAAACTGTTCAATGTGGTGTTCGACAAGATGACCGCGCCTGGTGGCGATGCGTTTGCGACCGGTGGCCGGCATGTGGTCAACCTACAGATATACGGCCCGCAGCTAATCAATCTGACTGTGGACAGAAGTTCCCTTGGCTGGACTGAGTTTAAGGGAGAAATTAACGTAGATGGTGGATGGGATTAAATGTGATTTATATAAATCTTTTATTGTTTTATTATTAATTATTGTATTATGAAAAAGTTATTTTTTGCTTCGGCATTGGCATTAGGCGCTCTTTGCAGTTGCTCTAATGATGACGTGGCTCCGGTCGCAGACAATGGAGTTGGTGAAGAAAGCGGTCTGGTGCCGGTACAGTTGACATTGAACCGCCCCGCAGTGGTAGCTACAGTCCGTGGTAACGGTACGGTCGGCGGTGTGGATGAGGCATCGAACAAATGGAACGGTGAGGACCTTTATGTGTTCATGATGTGCAAACAGAAGGTGGATGATAATGGTAATGCTTCCCCCGCTTTTGAAGAGTCTCGATGGATGTATTCTGAGAATGTGGAGTCGACTCCTGTCCCTCAAATCAATTTCTACAATGAACTTTTGAAAGCGCCGGTGGATGTGGCATCCGGAGACTTGTATAGTACGACAGTGGGGGATTATGATCCACAGTTTCCGAAGTTCTATCCGATGGACGCATCTCTCCATGACTTCTTTGCATATCATATCGATAACGCCATGTTAGATGAGGATGGCGATGGCAAGCCCGATTTTACAAAGAATGTAGATAAAATAACTGTTCCTTTCAAGATGGATGGCTCGCAGGACCTGATGGCCGGTAAGGCAATTCCCTCAGCAGATGTGACTGGGGATTGTTCAGACAAAGGTCTTTTGTATTCTGCAAAATCAGCCCGTGGTGGAGTGATTCCTAACATTCAGATGAAGCACTTGCTGACCCGCTTTACTTTTGAAGTGGAGGGCGGTAGCAATGCCAATGGCCTGATCGTAAATAAAATTGAGGTAATGTCTAAAACCAGCGGTGAGTTGATTGCGGCTTATTCTCCCACTCTTCTGAGTGAAGGTGCTGAAGTGTTGGATCCGGAAGATTTGATTAGCTTCGATGAAGAAAAGACCAGATTGGAATTGAAGCAGAGACCGGAAGCCGGTGGCGCACTTGAGCCTATTACTCCGCAGACTTTGGTTGTTGCAGAAGACGGTACGAGCACGGTATTCCCCGTAGGAGAGGCTTTGATGGTTGCTCCGGGCGAAGAAGTATATAATGTATACATCACGACTACACAGCGTACCGGTTCATTGGACCACATGCACGAACAGAAAGGTGAAATCACTGTAGTCGGTGGTGCGGTGGCTGGAACTTCTTACAAGGTGCGTATCAAGCTCTACAGCGCATCTGAAATCCAGATACAGACTACGTTGTCTGCATGGGTAGATGGTGGCGAGACTATTCCCGTCGATCCTTCAGACTTCTAATGAATGCAAACATCTTTAATTAAGGAATAAACAGATGAAGTTACATTATTATGGTATGGCAGCGGCAGCATCGTTGATGATGCTGTCCGCCTGCACCCACGAGAATTGGGAAGCGGAAAGCGCAGGGAGTGAAGCTCCCGTATTCATTCCCGGCGACAGCGAATTCGAAATCCTCTTGTCTTCGGGTAACGGTACGACTGTTTCGGTGAACAAACGCTCTGCGGTGAATGCGATAAACCAAATGACGGAAGGCATCGGCGTGTTCTGTCTGGCTCGCGGCAAACAGAGCATCAATCAGGCGGCACCCGATATCACGTGGTTCAGCGATGATGCCTTGAGCACCTGCACACTGATGAAGAATGTGAAGGCATCCGTGGCGGATGAAGAAGGCAACCTGTCTTGGGACGGTCATTACTTCTATCCCATCAGCCAGTTCTATGCCTACGGACTTTATGGCTACTATCCCTACGTGGAGGATGAAAATGTGACCTATGCCAACAATCAGGCTACGGTGCATTACGCCATCGACGGTACGCAGGATTTGATTTGGGGACGCGCTTCCGCACACGATGCTGACGCCAGCGCATACAGCGCCACGTTCTTCCGCCAGTCGGCGAGCGACCTGGAGTATGTACCCGTATTGAAGATGAAGCACCTGTTGACCCGTTTGGAGTTCTACGTGCAGCCCGGTGAGACTTATACCGGTAGCGGCGTGGTATTCGACGGTGCCGAGAACATGGTGGTCGATTCCATTCAGGTATTGAATGCAGCCTGCAACGTGAACGTGCTTGTAGCCGACCTGGCCAACCCGAATATGGAGAATGCCGTGGTGACGGAAGGTGCGGGCAGAGCCGATTTCAGATTGAGAGATGCAGACGGCAAGTTGTTCGATGCCGTGCCTGTAGGTACGTCTTTGGGACAGGAAACCAAAATAGGCGAAAGCATTATGCTGGCCCCGGCTTCCACGTACATCCTGCGCATTTATCTGAAGGATACTTCTACGAACATGTCCTATCCTACGGAGTACCCTCTTACGTTGACTTCAACCGATACGGGTGCCATGTTCCAGACCGGCATGTCTTACAAAGTGACGATACTGGCCAACAAGCCTAAGGAAATCACATTGAAGGCAAACGTAGAAGAGTGGCCGCAAGCGGAAAATAATCCGCCCTCTATCATTTTGTAGTTTCCCCCTTTTTTATTCGACTACAAAGTGATTAATGCCTCCTTCGGCCGGTCCGAAGCGTTCGGTCGGCCGGGGAGGTTCCTTTAAATGAACGTACAGACAAAAAAACGAAAGCGAATGAGACGCCTTTTATTGATAATCGTAATCATGACCTTCAGTGCCGCGGGTTTGAAAGCGCAGTTGCTGGCTCTGAAGACAGATGCATTGTGGGACGGTGCGATGACGCCGAACCTGAGCGCCGAGTTGGTCACAGGCAACAAGACGAGTGTCAATGTATCTGTGTTCGGAAACTACAAGCCTTGGCGTGTAGACATGAAGATGGTCGGAGTCATGCCGGAGTTCCGCTACTGGTTTGGCGGACGTCCGTTGTTCCGTGAGTTTATCGGTGTGGCTGCATTAGGCACCTCATACGACATTACATGGAGCAATGAGGTGTACAAAGGCGATGCCTTCGGTGCCGGACTCACGTTCGGCTATGCTTTCTACCTGTCTCCGCATTGGAATGTGGAGTGTTACGGTTGTGTCGGTGCGGTTTATTACGACCAGAAGCATTATTATACCAAGGATTCGTATACGGAGAACCGCCGTACGGCGCACGGTTATGCTTTGCTTCCCTTTAAGTTAGGTGTATCCTTTGTGTATATCATCAAGTAAATTCAAAGTGGATTTGATTATGTATAAAGCGAGTGTCTTCAGATATTTCATAGCATTAGTGCTTGTCGGTCTTCTGCTTGTGCCGGCCGATTGCTTCGCGCAACAGAAAGAGATTGTCATTACCGTGAAGAGGATAGATGGTGGTAAAATTGTCGGTCCGTGGAGGGAGGCCCGTGTGTTTGGTTTCAATACATTGGTGAAGGCACATACCTTTGAAAGGGCCTATGAGGACTCTATAAAGAATCATTCATATTTCATAATGGATGAGAGCATGTATGATTTGTATGATTGTACGGATGAAGAGGGTGTTTGCGTGATGTCGCTTCCCCCTACCGGTTATATAGTTGTCGTCTGTTATCCTTACCCACCCCGAAAAATTGCAATTAGGGGACGAAAGGAGATAGAAGTGAATATGGAAATGTATCTGGTGTGTGGGTAAGTCCTGCTCCCTCTCAATTTGTGACTCATATCATCAAGTAAATTCAAAGTGGATTCGATTATGTATAAAGCGAGTGTCTTCAGATATTTCATAGCATTGGTGCTTGTCGGTCTTCTGCTTGTGCCGGCCGATTGCTTCGCGCAACAGAAACAGATTACCATTACTGTAAAGCGGAAGGATGAGAATGGTAAAGTCACCGGTCCATGGAGCAATGTGATTGTGTACGGTTTCAATACACCGATGAAGGCGAATGCTATAGAGAAAGCTTATCAGGAAGCAGAGAAGAACCATTCCCAATTCGTCACGCCGGATGAGAGTATGTATGATTTGTGTGAGCGAACAAATGAGGACGGCTTTTGCACAATGTTGCTTGCCCGTACCGGCTATATCCTTATTAAAGCAGAAGGTGTGCCTCTCCAGAAAATAGCCATCAAAGGGAAGATGGAGATTGAAGTGGAGTTGGAAGCCAACGCTATTGTATTGAAAGGTGTTACTAAAACAGAGACGATACCACTTCCGCCCCCACCGAAGATTGAAGTCTGTGGTAACCGCGTGGAGATGTCTTACCCGATACCCGTTGATTCGGCAGTGACCGATGGCAAGTCCCGTATGGTCATCGCTCCTGTATGCTCGATTGTGGAGACCGGAGAGAACCTCGGCTATTTGCAGCCGGTAGTGTTCGACGGCGTAGAATACCAAAGGGCGAACCTGAGGCGCATGGGATTCGATGAGTCGAGAGACCCATTGTATTATTATCGGATTCCGAAGTTTATGCAGACGCATAAGGCCGATACCGTGCCTTTCCATCTGTTGGTGGAACCTATCGATATAAAGAAGCATTATCAGGTTGTGGGGCTGCAAACGTTTGTATCCACGAGCAATACCCCGTATCGGGTGGACAGCATAATGATTTGCGACGGTTCGAGAGAAGACCCCATGCGTTTTTTGGACTATTCGCTGATAGACATCCCGATGGAACGGGCGAGATACGAGGAAAGAGGCAAGCCGGCGAGGAATGAAGACCATGCCAAACTGGACTTGAATTTCCTCCAGGGAGAAGCGCGCCTCGACCCGTCGGACACGTTGAATATACGCAAGCTCCGTGATTTGCGTACCAACCTGTCCCGTTATAACGGGGCCACCTCTTCAATCGACGGAGTAGTGATTCACGGTAGTGCGTCGCCCGAAGGCGGAATGGCAGTCAACGAGCGCCTTTGCCGCGAACGTGCCGAGTTTATCAGACAGCAGCTGAGTAGTTTCCCCGAATTGCAGGAAGTCAGAAGCATCGGAGGAATCAAGACCACGCACAAGGTGGCGACGTGGGCGGATGTGGCCAATTTGTTGGAGTCCGACTCTCTTAAGGATGAGGCTGCAAGCGTGCGAGGTATTTTGTCTATCGCAAGTGATATGCGGAAGCAGGAAGAGCAAATCCGCAGGCTTCCTTGCTGGGACTATATCAATACGTCTATATTGCCGCGTCTGCGTGTAGCCGACATCCAGTGCGACTATATCACGAACCGCGTAAAGACCAAACAGGAAATCTGGGAACAGTATCAGAAAGACCCCGACTATCATGCCGGCAAGAAACAGCAGGCATACGAGTTCTACCAGTTGTTGGGTATGATTGAAGACCCGGCCGAGAAGGAGGTAATCGCTGAGGCGGCTTACCATTCTGTAGAACGATACGGCAAGCCTTGGCTTTTGGCGGCTCATGATTTGGCGCAGTGTTACATTGCACGCGGTCATGTGGATACAACGTTGCTGAGACCTTATATTGATGTGTCGAAGAAATTCGACTTGCAATGGAGAGACCAGGAAGGCTACTTCATTAAGTTCTATTATAATGATAAGGCGGTGGTGGCCACCCAAATCAAGATGTATGTGATGGCCGGCGCGTATCGTTCGGCCCGTATTCTCGCTGAATATTTTTGGCGAGACGATGATCCGAACATTCCGGAAGAATACAAGAAGATGAAGCTCTTCCTGAAGTGTTTGGATTGTGGTTGGAAAGACCCGAAGGTAGTTGAGATGGTGTCTGAGACTTCGTATTGGAACAACATCGTTGTGACGGCGGCGCAGGATGACCCTATTTGTTGGGAGACGGCCTTGTATATGTTGAATGAAGTTACGAAGGTTAATCAGGCCGACCCTAAGGTGTTATACATGAAAGCACAGATGCGTTTTAACATCAAGTATAGCAAGAATAAGGTGACGGTTAAGATTCCGGAAAATATATTTAAACTCCCTTATGACTTTGAACCGTCAGAGGATGACCCGGAATTGGATAAATGGGGTGATCCTCGTACTGATGTCGGTCTTGCCATGGTGCAGTGTTGCCTGATTGACCCAGCTTATCTTGAGGTATTGCGTTGGGACGGCGTGTTTAACAAGAGCTATCGTGACTCCTTTTATGCCTATTGGGAGAAGATTCAGAACGGCACGGAACCCAAACCGGAATTGCCTGCACCTACGGCATTGGAAACCTCTGGTCCGACATTCGATGATGAGGCCACGGAGGATGAGACAGAGGGCGATGAAGATGAGTTTGAGGACGAGTCATTTTAAGAGGTCGGTAGTATAGACAATAGAAAAAACGAGAGAATACAGCGTGTGTGAACACACCAGATGGAAAGTGAGCGTATGAAGATTTGTTTGAAAAAAGAGCTGGCCCGTTACGGGTTATATGTTCTGTCCTTGGGGATGGCAGGGACACTTGGTGCCGCACCCTTGACGGATGAATGGAAGCCGGAGAATACAACCCCGGAAGAAATAAGGGGAGAAGAATCTCTGGCCCCGGCGGATACGACAGGACAGAAACGCAAGCCGGTGCTGTCCGCACAGATTGACTTCGACCCCACCAAGGTCATGTATTCCGACCGCTATATCGCCAAAGGCGACTCTTTCAAGAATCGTTTCCGCGACCATTTCAGCGTGGGGTTTGTGACGGGAATCAACATGTTGGTGCCGAGAGGGAAGGCCGAGCCCAAGCCCTATATGCCGATAGGTGTGACCGTGGGTTATGACTTCTCCAAACTGCATACGCTGCGGCTCACGGGACACTATGCCACATTTGATTTCCGCGATGCCGACGGTTCCGTGGAGCAATGGGGAGTCGATGTGGACTATATGTTCAAGCTCTCCTCCTATCTGAACGGCTATAACCGCAGGCGGCTGCTTAACGTATCTCCCGTCATCGGATTGGGATACGTCCGTTCCCAATACAACAATGAGACGGCGAATGTCATCAAAGGGCAGTTCGGCGTGAATGTGGCCGTGAGTCTCGGACGCAATGCAAGGTTCTTTGTCGAGCCGTTCTGCGCCGCCACGTCCGACAAGATAGATTTTTCGGGCACCTCGAACCTGTCGAAGTTCGACATCCTTTACGGGGCGCGTGCTGGTCTGTCGGTCAACCTCGACAACTCCAACGACTATTACGACAGCGAGGTGGTATACACCCGCGGGTTCTTCTATGAACTGGCCCAGGGCATCACCTTCGCCACTTCGGGCGACATAGGTTTCATCAATTCGCTCGGTACGGGCTACCGCGTGTCGGTGGGCCGGTGGTTCGACCCTATCGTGGGACTGCGCGTGTCGGCCGGCGGTTCGGAATCCTACTGGAGCCGGGGCGTTACCGCACCTACAATTGTCAGTCCCTCCTACGAGGAACATTATAAGAGCCGGATGTTCTCCGGCCGTGTGGAGGGACTGGTGAACCCGCTCAACTTCAATTCCCTGTGGCGGCAGATGCGCCATCCGTTTGAAATCAATGTGGCAGTGGGAGGCGAGTTCGGCTGGCTGATGAAGAGGATACCGAATACGCCGAAAGGCCTGAAGTGCAACTACTCCGGGTTTACGGCCGCGGTGTCGTGCATGTACAATCTGGACAAGGAAACGGCTCTTTTCATCGAGCCGCGTGTGTTGGTGTCCAACTTCAAGGAGCCCTATGTCAACGTGAACCGCAAGGCTTCGTTCACAGAGTCGTCCATGTCGGTCTATGCCGGTGTGCGCGTCTGTACGGCCAACAGGAAAGAGCGCGCCTCTTGGCCGGACTATCATTTCGAGAAACGCCTGTTCTCCGGCATACAGGTGGGCGGCCTGAAACACATGCAGGCCATGAAGGAGGCGGGCGACTATTTCCCCAGTTTCTCCGGCACGTTCTACGTGGGCTATCATCTGGCACGCATGGTGACGCTCAAGAGTGCCATCGAGTACATGACACTGAGCAAGAACGGACAGACGCCCTACACGGTGGACTTCATGGGGGATGTCAAGCAATTCAGTGCCTTGTACCAATACCGTTACGGGATGCTCAACTTCAAGCTCTCCTATATGCTCAACCTCTCCAATGTGTATCAGAAGTACGACCTCAACCGTAAGTTCCATGTGTATGCCGAGGCCGGTGCGATGTGGGCGATGTGCCGCCGTCAGGGGATGAGCCTTTACAGCAAGGAGTTCGAGGTGCCCGCCAACGCGCAGGTGCAGGGGCGGAATCTTGAAGGAAAGGGTTCGCCGGCAGCTTTTCTCGGTGTGGTGACGCAATACAAGCTGAACAAGCGGTGGAGTCTGATTGTGGAGCCTGAGGTGCAGTATTATTTCCGCAAGGACTTCTTCGGCGGAACCACGGTGAAGTCGCTGAACGATGTGATTGTGAAACTCAATGTAGGCACGAGCTACACATTCTGAAATCTTTTCCTTAACTTTGCGTCATTGTACGGGTGAAGAGAGAAAAGGATATGGAAAAGAAGAAAATCAAGGCCGTTGTGTTCGACCTCGACGGCACTTTACTGAATACGTTGGATGATTTGGCCGACAGCACGAATTATGCTTTGGCGCAGTATGGGTTTCCCTGCCGGACGCTGGAGGAAGTGCGCGGGTTTGTGGGCAACGGCGTGCGCAAACTGATGGAACGTGCCGTGCCCGACGGAATTTCCAACGCTTGTTTTGAGGAGGTTTTCGCTTGCTTCAAGACGTATTATGTGAACCATTGCATGGTCAGGACCGGACTGTATCCGGGAATTTCCGGGATGTTGCGGACCTTGAAGCAGGAAGGCTACATGTTGGCCATAGTTTCCAATAAGTTGCAGGGCGGTGTGGACGAGTTGTACCGTCATTATTTTTCCGACACGGTGCAGGTGGCTGTGGGCGAGCGTTCCGGTGTGGCACGCAAACCGGCCCCTGACATGGTGCGTATTGCCTTGCATGAGTTGGGCGTTGCCCCCGAAGAGGCCGTCTACGTGGGCGATTCGGATGTGGATGTGGCCACTGCCGCCAACTCCGGCCTTCCCTGTATCTCGGTGCTGTGGGGTTTCCGCGACCGTGATTTCCTTATCGGTCACGGTGCTTCGTGCTTTGCTTCCGTTCCGTCGGACATTCCGTCCTTGTTGCGGGGCATGCAGGCGGCAAAATAACCGTTTTCTGTGAATATGGCAAAGATTCACCGCATATTTGCGGAGAATAACCGTTTCGTTTCTTGGGGGAAACCGTCTTGCGGGCACATCGGAAAGTCCGGATGGGAGATGCCTTTTTCCGGACGGTATGTGCAGGTGTTCTTGCCTGCTTTTGATAGAAGATGTGATGTGGGAAAAATATGAACCTGTGGGCGTCAAATTGTTCACCTGTGAGCGATTGATTGCTCACAGGTGTGCGATTGGTTGTTCACAGGTGAACAATTTTGGGTTTTCAAGTGGTTGGTTTTCAAAACTTTGGGAAAGACGATTTTCTGCCCTTTTTCCTCTTGCATGTAGCCCGGTTTCTCAGGTCAGTCTTCCAGAGTATAGTCGATGGTGGTCACCACGCGCACCTGTTTGATGTAAGGCGTGTATTCGTCCCTGTTCTCGATGGAGAACTGTCCCTGATAGGCTTTCTGTATGCTTCCTAAGCTGCTCTCCGAGTCTTTGGCAAACTTTTCGGCCGCCATGCGTGCGTTCTTGGTGGCTTCCTCTATCATCTTGGGCTTGATGTCGTTCAGGCTGGTGTAGGCGTATGTCACGTTGTAACGGTATTCGCCCGATATGATGGCGATGCCTTGCTTGAGCAGTTCGCTTTGCTCGTTGATGAGTTTGCGCACGAGGTCCACCTGTTTGGACGTCACGGTGATGACCGTTGTCACGTTGTAACGGTACGGTTGCACGGACGAGTTGTAACGTTCGGCTTTAGTGTCGATGATTTCGGGAGCGTTGATGCTGATTTCCTCGTCCTTGATGCCTTTGCTCTTCAGGAATTCCGTGATTTTCCGGTTGGAATCCTTGATTTCATTGTACAGCACGCTCATGTCGTTGCCCAGTACTTTATACACCAAAGGCCAGGTGACTTTGTCGGCTTTGACTTCCATTTCGGCCAGTCCTTTTACGGTGACTACGCGGTTGCGTGTGGACAGTTTCCTTAATCCGTTCTGCACGAAAGTGCCACCCACCATCAGTCCGATGGCCAGGATGAGGGCTTCGATTCTCCAGTTCTTCATGTTTGTTCTTGTTTGGTTTCGATATATGCAAACATACGGAAAAACTTCTTTATACAAGATAGCCGACAGGTAAAAATAGTGAAAAGAATCAGATTTTAATCTTTATTATGCCGCCATAGGGAGTGAGGTTCTTGAAACCGTCCTTGATGCTTACCTCTCCGGCGTAGACGCGGGCACAGATGAGCACGCCGCCATGGGCGAATGCCGCTACACGGCGGTAGGGGAGCGTGCGCACTTCGTCGAGAAAGGCCGACACACGGGCGTAAAGGTCGCGGAACGATTCGCCGCCGCTGGTAGGCTGGTTCAGGAAATCATCGTACCATTCCTGCAGGTGGGCGTCTGTGATGTCATCGAAGCGTTGCATCTCCCATTCGCCCATGTTCATTTCCTTCAGGCGGTTGTCGCGTACGGCGGACGGATAGCCGCAGTAGGCGGCCAGACGTGCGGCACGGCTCAGCGGACTGGTATATACTTTGTCGAAACAGATGCCGGCAAGGCCTTTTTGGGTGACGGAGGCTTCCGCTTCGAACGTTTCTTTCAAAGGGACGTCGGTGAAACCGTAGCATGTGCCTTGGGGCACGTCGACCGATGTGTGGCGGATGAAGTAGATTTCCATTTTTAAGAATGAATAATGAAAGAGTGAAAGAATGAAAGAGTTAATAATGAAAGAATGAATAATGAAAGAATGAATAATGTGCTTAGATGGTGGCCACGGCCACGGCATAGAAACTCAGTTCGCAGAGCAGGAACATGGTGCCGCAACAGTCGCCCGTGTATCCTTGTAGCTTCCGTTTCATGAGCAGCATCAGCAGGATTTCCACGGCCGGTGGCGCGAGAAACGCCAGGTAGGGAGGCGAGGGGTGTGCCGCATGCAGCCAGATGAGGGCCGGCGACAGTGCGATGAGGCAACGGAGGAGGTGGAAGATGACCGACCGTCCGTTCCATGCGCTGTACACCACGCCGTTCTTGGCCTGTTCGGCCGTACGTGCGTAGGGAAGTTGCAGGATGAGGAAGCTGCCGCATGCCTTGGCGTATATGTCGGCGGCGAAAATGACGGCCGGTGCGTAGGGCAATGTGCATAGCAGGCTGACGAGCAGTCCGGTGTACATGAGCAGTCCGACTACGCCGTAGGTGCCGATGTGCGAGTCCTTCATGATGGCTAAGGTGCGTTCACGGGTCGTGCCGCCGCCGAATCCGTCGAAGAAGTCGGCCAGCCCGTCCTCGTGCAGGGCACCGGTGAGCAGCAGGCGCGCACACACGGCGATGAGGGCGGCGGTGATGATGTGGAAACATTGTGCCGCCAGCCAGAAAGTGAGTGCCATCGTGCCGCCCGTAAGCCATCCGGCCATGGGCCAATAGTCCACCACGTGCCTGAAACTTTCGGCATCCACCTTGCGGATACGCCAGAAAGGCAGACGGGTGAAGAACATGAGTGAGGCGAGCAGGCGGTCGAGGGTTCTCATGGAATTCGGATGTCAGAAATATTTAGTGATATTGGCGTTCTCGAAGTTGTTCATCTCGCCAATCATACGCAGGGCCGACTGGAGGATGGGATAGGCGCATACGGCCCCTGTTCCTTCGCCCAGCCGCAGGTCGAGCTGTAACAGGCCCCGTGCCTGCATGGCTTCGAGCATCAGTTTGTGTCCGCTCTCGTTGCCCTCGTGGCAGAATACGGCGTAGGGCAGAACGGAGGGGTTCAGGCGTGAGGCTATCAGCATGCAGGCCGTCATGATGAAACCGTCCACTAAGACGGTCATGCGCAGCTCCGCCGCCCGCAACATGGCGCCCACGGCAGCCACCATCTCGAAACCGCCGAACCAGCGCAATACTTCTTCCACATAGCCTTCCGGCATTTCATTGTCGTATTGCGGATGTGCCTTGCGGAAGTTGTCCACGGCATCCCGCAACACTTCGTATTTGTGGCGTATGCCTTCATTGTCCAGGCCGGCTCCCGCACCGACGCAGCGTTCCAGCGGCGTACCGGTGAGCAGGTGCATCCAGACCGACGAGGGGGATGTGTTGGCTATGCCCATTTCGCCGATGGATACGACGTTGCAGCCCTTGTCGTGGCATTCGGTCACCATCCTTGCTCCGGTGTCGATGCAGCGGTTCATCTCGTCGGTGGTCATGGCGGCTTCGTACCGGAAGTTTTTCGTGCCCGGCGCAATCTTGCGGTTGATGATGCCGGGATAGGGCAGAAGGTCGTAGTCCACTCCCATATCCACGATGAACAGCTCGAAGCCGTGCTGGCGGCAGAACATGTTGATGCCTGCGCCTCCTTGTGTGAAGTTGAGCATCTGTTGCCAGGTGATTTCGCGGGGCGAGATGCTGACGTTCTCGCGTTCGACGCCGTGGTCGGCCCCGAACAGCAGATGGCACGGGTGGTGGAATGCCGGTTCCGTGGTCTGTTGTATCAGTCCGATTTGCAGGGCCAGTTCTTCGAGCCGTCCCATCGACCCTTTGGGTTTGTTCAGGTTGTCTATCTTGTCCTGCAGGACGGTGCGCATGGCCTCGTCGGGTGTGTTGATGTCGAAGTGTCTCATGTTTATTTGATTTTTACAGGTATTCCGCTGAGCATCATATAGACTTCGTCGGCCTGTGCGGCCACGAACTGGTTGGTCCAGCCCAGTACGTCGGTGAATCTTCGCTGCACGTCGTTGGCCGACACGCCGCCCATCCCGATTTCGTTGGTGACGAAGATGAATGTGGCATCCTGTGCGGTGAAGCGCACGAACTCTTCCTTGATGGCTTGCAGTGTGTGTTCCACCTGGCGTATGCCGGCCTGGGCCTGTCGGGTTTCAATGGTTTCGCCGGGGTGGCTTTCCGTGGCCGGCTGGCAGTCGAAGAAGAAGTTGGTGGTCCACAATGTGATGCAGTCTATCAGCACCGTCCTGCCGGTCATGTCGTGCCGGCTCAGGTGTTTCTCTTCTTCGATGTTCGTCCATTGCGGTCCGCGCCGTGCCTTATGGATGTTCACGCGTTGCCGGAACTCCTCGTCCCAGATGCGTGCGGTGGCCACATACACGGGGTGGTCGGACAGTCTGAGTGCCGTCTGTTCGGCATACGTGCTTTTCCCCGACCGTTCTCCTCCGGTAATCAATATGATTTTCTTCATAGGAACAAAGGTACGATTTATTGGGGAGAGTAGGAATAAAAGAGAGAGGAAAAAGAAGGAAGAGGGGGAAAACAAAAATCCTTTCCGGAGTTAGTTGGCTAACGAACCGGAAAGGATTGATGAAAGAAAAGTATGCCTTGTTTTTATTTTCTCCGTGCGGAATGCTTTCTTGCGAAAGATTTCTTCACAGCCTGATTCAACTGATACTGTGCCTTATCGTCGAAGTTGGGATAAGCACCGCCATAGAAGAATTGGATGTTGCTGTCATAATTATATTGTTCATGGTGCAGGGTGAGGCCTGATACCGTGGCATCTCCATTGTAATTGGCGGTAATGGTATAGCTTTCAGAGTACTGATAGTTCCCATTATCTT
Source organism: uncultured Paraprevotella sp. (assembly GCA_900548345.1). Lineage (GTDB taxonomy): Bacteria > Bacteroidota > Bacteroidia > Bacteroidales > Bacteroidaceae > Paraprevotella. The sequence continues at coordinate 76,085 of URKA01000003.1, forward strand.
CAATTTCTTCAATGGATACGTGAACCGGTACAAGTCTGCTGGGCTTGCCTAACAAACCGGCATACCAGAAGTAGGGTTCGGCGAAGTCTGCAAAGTCCGAGAGATAGATGCCGGAGTTCGGTTGTCCGGAACTGTATTTGAATGTAGCCACTTCACGTCCGTCATCTATGCCTTCTTCAATATCTTCACTATGATATTTGGAGTCAACGGTAATCAGGTTACCTTCATTCCACGTGAACGAAATTTCGTTTCTTTCTGTTCCGCAATATTCACCGTCTTCTTCATATTTAGCGTTCATGATGACTTTGCTGATGTATTCATCATTGTTGTAAGAGATGGAAATTGTGCCGGTATATTTCCAGGTTTCCGTTTCCCCTCCGTATGTTTCGCTACCCTCATTAAGATAATTCGCTTGAGTGACGTATCCGTTTTTGTTGAGCTGAATATTGCTGTAGATTATTTTGTCGTATCCATCTTCTTCTTTATAGTTTTCCGTAATGGTAAAGGGAGTGGATGTGAATTTGAATGTGTATCCATCATCGTCTGTACCGCCGGTCATCTTACCGTTGCTATAATAGAACTTCCACTTTGTATTATTTTGGGTGCGAAGCCCTGTGACAGGATTGGACACAACGGGCTGGTTCTCGGATGGGGTGCCCGGCGTGTTGGGGTCGTCGGGGTCGTTCGAACCATTGGTGGAAGACTGGTTCGGGTCCTTGGGGTCATCATCACTGCAACCGGTGAAGCCTACAAACGAAAAACTTATCAGACAGGCTGACAACAGATAACTTAAAATCTTCATAATTGCTTGTTTTTGTAGATTAATAATAGATTCGTTGGTTATTCCTCTCTTAGAAAGAGAGGAGCAACTTAGCTTATACCATTATCTTACAAGTCCATAAAAAATATGGAATAGAAGAATCCAAACATTTAATCGAATTATTTAGTTGCGATACTTGCTTAAACAGTTTGTTTTGTATACCTTTGTCACGTTGCTCCTCTCTTTCTAAGAGAGCAACGGAAGGGGAAAGTTCCTTCTTGTATGTCACAGTGATGCTCTCCGTGGTCTGATATTGTTTGCTATTTACGTTAGGGGAGGGTTTATGGTGCTTGTTTTGGCTGCCTACGGGCACTATGACGACAAGTAGTCTTTATTCTACCGCGCAATTCACAGTAGCCTGTTTTACTCCTTTTGCCGAAACCGTGAAACGTAGCGTTCCGGCAGTCTTCCCGACCTTGACGATGGCGGTGGCGGCACCGCTGAACAGTTGCATTTCCGGATTTTGGAACGGCAACAGGCAGGTTGGGTCACCGTTGGCTGTGGCGAGGAACTCGCCGGCACCCTCCACTTTGAACCGTACCGTCCGTTCGTCTGTAGGCACGATGTTGCCGTTTTTGTCTGCTACTTGTATCGTGAAATAAATCAGGTCGTCGCAGCCGGCTTTCGCTTCGCGGCGGTTGGGCGTGACTACCAGATGATGGGGCTTTCCTGCCGTGCGGACCATCTTCTCGGCTACCTTCCGGTTGTTACAGTCATACGCTATCACCTTGACTTCGCCCGGCTCGTATCGGGTTTCGTTCCACATCAGGCGGTAACGTGTAAACAGGGACGAGTCGTTCTTTTCGCGTACGCCCTGGCTCTTTCCGTTAATGAAAAGCTCGGCCTTCGGATAAGAAGTATAGACAAATACGGGAGTGACTTCGCCTTCCCGTCCCGGCCAGTTCCAATGCGGAAGAATATGTAGCGTATGGTCATTCTTCTGCCATTGCGAACGGTACAGATAGTAACGGTCTTTGGGCAGGGAGGCAAGGTCGATGATGCCGAACACCGAACTGTGGTTCGGCCAGGCATTCGTGTCGTACGGGCTGGGCTCGCCCAGATAGTCGAAACCGGTCCATACGAATTGTCCGATGACCCACGGCTTGTCTTCGTCCATGGCAAAGTCAATGTCCGGTGTGTTCGACCAAGAACAATATTCGCAGTCATAACTTGACGACTGGTGGTCGGAGTGCACGGCTTGTGCCTTGAACTGTACAGGGAAGTGGTATTTGCCGCGCGAACTGACTGTGGAAGCCGTTTCGGAACCTAAGATAAGCCGTTGCGGGAGCAGGCCGTAAGCCTTGTCGTAATGCTGGGGTTTGTAGTTGAATCCCGGAATGTCGAGTGCTGCGGCGAAGCCGTTTTCAAGTACCGGCCCGATTTTGTTCATGCCACACGTGACGGGACGGGTGGGGTCGAGGCTGTGTATGAGGTCTTGCAGCATGGTCAGTTCCTGTACGCCGTCAGGTCCCCATTGTGAGGGTACCTCGTTTCCGACGGACCACATCACTACGGACGGGTTGTTGCGGTAATGCTCCACCATGTTGGTGATGTCCCGTTTTGCCCACTCCTTGAATATGCGTCCGTAGCCGTTCGGCGATTTCGGCCGGAAAGACCAGTCGTCGAAAGGTTCTATCATCAGCATGAAGCCCATCTCATCACACAACTCTACCAATTCCGGCGCCGGCATGTTATGGGCGGTCCGGATGGCGTTCGCTCCCATATCCTTAAGCAGTTCCAACTGATGGCGCAACGCTGAACGGTTGACGGCAGCTCCCAAGGGGCCAAGGTCGTGATGGTTGCATACGCCCCGGAACTTGGTCGGACGGCCGTTGAGGAAGAAGCCTTTTTCGGGAATGTATTCTATGCGGCGCACACCGAAACGCGTGTCGTATGTATCCACGGTTCTTCCGTCTGCCTGCAATGTCGTATGCGCCGTATATAGATAAGGAGTGGCGGGTGACCATAAGTTCGGGCACTTCAAGAGGAAATCCTGCACGAAGTCCTGCCCGTGTCCGGTGTAAACGGATTGGTTTTGAGAGACGGTGATACCTTTCTCGTCTTTCAATTCGGTCAGCACCGTGACCTTTTGTCCTTTTCTTGTTCCCGCGATGCGCATCCTCAGCCGGACGGATGCACAGGTGTCGTTTACGACGGGAGTGGTAAGGTAAGTTCCCCATGTAGGGATATGTATCTTGTCGGTTATGACAAGATGTACATTGCGGTATAGTCCTGCACCGGGATACCATCTTGATGCTCTTTCGAAGTTTTCGAGATTGACCTGCAAATCGTTGGTGCCGGGGTGTACGGAGCGCGTGATGTCCATGTAGAACGAATTGTAGCCGTATGGCCAGAATGCCGCTTCCGAACCGTTCACCCGTACGTGGGCGTTGCTCATCGCACCGTCGAAAACGAGTGCGATGCTTTTTCCTGTGGTGTCGGGCACTTCAAACTGTGTGCGGTACTCGCCTTTTCCGATGAACGGCAGGCCGCCGGTCCGGCCGGTCTTTTGTGTTTTCTCTTTCTCGCCGTTCTGTTCCACGGCGACTGTCTGAAGGTCGTTCCGGATGTCGAAAGGTCCGTAGATTGCCCAGTCGTGCGGAATGCTCACATCTTGCCATACGGTAGTCTCTGTTCCCGTACCTTTGGTGAATTTCCAGCCCTCTTTCAGCACGGTTTCCGTGCGCTGTGCGGTGGCGTTCTGTGCGGCGAGGATTCCACAGGCTCCCAACCATAGGAAAATAGCGTTCTTCATGTCTTTTAGCTTGATGTATATGTGTGGTTTCTTATTTGATGTTCTCCCTGATGCGTGTCAGGTAGCTGGTCAGTTCCTGTTCGTCACGTTTGTCGATGATTTCAATCAGGTTCTTCAGTTCTTTCCTTATGCCTTCCACATGATTCTTGGTGCGGGGATTGAACAGGATTTCGCGAAGCAGGCAATCGTCCTCGCTCAGTACACCCTGTGCGATTTTCAGATGACGTTTAAATGTCGTGCCCGGTGCATCCTGATGTTTCATTACAGCGGCAAAAGTAAAGGTGGACACGAAAGGAATGCTGAGTGAATAAGCCATCGTTTCATCATGTTCTTCAAAACTATATTCGCAAACGTGTAGCCCCAGGCGGCTGTAGAGGTCCTTGAAGAAGATGCGTCCCATGTAGTCGCCTTCGTTGATGACAATGGCATTCTCGTGATTCAAGCTGCCCAGGTTGGCGAATGTAGGGCCGAACATCGGGTGTGTGCTGACGTACCGCATGCCCGTACTTTCGTAAAACTCCTTAAAGTCCGTCTTGACAGAAGAGATGTCGCTGAGGATGCAATCGGCCGGCAAGTGCGGAATCACCTGACGGAACACGTCGAGCGTATATTTAAGCGTTACGGCATTAATGACTAATTCGGGACGGAACTCATCGATTTCCTCGATTCGAGTAAATCGTTGTGTGTTGTACATGAAGCGCAACCGTTTGGAGTCTATCTCGTAGACAGCCGTTTCATGGTCGAAACTCAGTAGGTCTACGAAGAAGGAACCCATTTTTCCTGCGCCCAATACCAATATTCTCATAAGTCTGAACGTTGTTCCGCAAAGGCCGGGAATGAATGTCTGTTTTCCTTTCCCGGCTTTTGCCTGTTTTCATTATTTGTTGATTAATTCCATCTGCTGTCTGACACTTTCTTCGTGTATGGCTTCATAGATTTTCTTGACGAAGTCCGCATCCATACCGCAAAGCACGCCCTGCGCTCCGCGTTTTTCGAGAATCTCCGAATATCTGCCTGTCTGCACTACGGCCATGTTGTGTTCTTTCTTATAAGTCGCTATCTCGCGGCTGACACGCATGCGTTTGGTCAGCAGGTTCATCAGTTCGTTGTCCAGGTCGTCTATCTGTTTGCGCAAGGCGGAAAGACTTTCCGTAAGTTCTTTGCTGTCTCGAATCACGAGGCGGTCGAGGATGAAGTCGAGCACATCGGGAAGTACTTGTTGTTTGGCGTCGCTCCATGCACAGTCAGGGTTACAATGGCTTTCCACGATAAGTCCGGCGAATCCCATGTCCATTGCCTGCTGGCACAAGGGGGCTATCAGGTCGCGGCGTCCGCCGATGTGGCTGGGGTCGCAGATGATGGGCAGATTAGGGTAGCGGCGGTGCAGCTCGATGGGGATATGCCACATGGGCGCATTCCTGTAAATCTTCTGGTCGATGCTGGAGAATCCGCGGTGAATGGCACCAAGGCGTGTGATACCTGCGCCATTGATACGTTCCAATGCACCTATCCACAATTCCAGGTCTGGGTTTACCGGATTCTTGACCAATACCGGAATGTCGGTTCCTTTCAGCGAATCGGCAAGTTCCTGCATAGCAAAGGGGTTGGCCGAAGTGCGCGCGCCAATCCATAAGATGTCGATTCCCGCTTTCAGTGCGGCTTCCACGTGTTTGGGCGTGGCCACTTCGGTGGAAACCAGCATGCCGGTTTCCTCTTTTACACGTTTCATCCATGGCAGCGCCTCTTCGCCCATACCTTCGAAACCTCCCGGTTTGGTGCGCGGTTTCCATATACCGGCACGGAACAGTTTGATGCCTTTGTTGGCCAGCTGATGTGCCGTTTCCATGATTTGTTCTTCGGTTTCGGCACTGCACGGTCCGGCAATGACCAAAGGACGTTTGTTTGCGTCTATGCCCGGAATACCCAGGGGAGTAAGTTGTAAGTCCATATTGTTTGTTTTTAGATGTGAATATTAATGTGATGGGAATACGGTGCGGATACGCTCCAGCGCTTCGGCTATTTTCTCTTTCTTTGCACAGAGCGAGATGCGGATGTAGCGGTTTCCGTTGCTGCCGAAGATGAATCCCGGTGTGATGAACACACGTGCTTCGTGCAGAACCTTCTCGGTCAACTCTTCTACATCCTTGTATCGGTCGGGTATGCGTCCCCATAAGAACATGCCTACCTGTTCGGGGTCGAAAGTGCAGTCCAGAGCTGTCATGATTTGTTCGGCAAGGGCGCGTCGTTCGGCATACGTCCTGATGTTGGCTTGCTCGTGCCATGCCGGTTCATTGTGATAAGCTGCTGCGGCAGCCAGCTGCAAGGGGCGGAACGTACCGGAGTCTATGTTGCTTTTCACTTTCAGTATCCATTTGACGAATTCCGGGTTCGTAGCCAGCATGCCTACGCGCCATCCGGGCATATTGTGGCTTTTGCTCATGGAGTTGAACTCTATGCAACAACGTTTCGCGCCGGGTATTTGCAAGATGCTCAGAGGCTTGTCGTTCAGGATAAAGCTATATGGGTTGTCGTTCACCACAATGATGTTGTGTCTCGAAGCGAAATCCACTAATTTCTCATAAGTTTCCCTGCGTGCATTGGCTCCTGTGGGCATGTTGGGATAGTTGGTCCACATGATTTTCACGTCGCTGAGGTCGGATTGTTCCAAGGCTTCGAAATCCGGCTGCCAACCGTTTTCCGGTTTCAGGTCGTAGTTTACAATCTTACTGCCGAGGATTTTGTTGAGCGACGTGTAAGTGGGATATCCGGGATTGGGGACCAGTACGCGGTCACCCGGATTGACAAAAGCCAGTGTGACATGCAGGATGCCCTCCTTGGAACCGATGAGCGGCTGGATTTCACTGTCGGGGTCGAGAGTCACGTCATACCATTTCTTGTAGAAGTCGGCCATGGCACGGCGCAGTTCGGGGATGCCGGCGGTGGGCTGGTAGCCGTGTGTGTCGTTTCTTTGTGCGAACTCGCATAGAGTGTCGATTGTCTGTTGCGAAGGCGGCATGTCGGGACTTCCGATGGCCAGGCTGATGACATCCTTTCCTTCGGCGTTCATGCGTGCCACTTCCTTCCCTTTCATCGAGAAGTAATATTCCTTCACGGCATCAAGGCGCTCGGCCGGCCGGATGTTTGTGTTATACGGTTTGTTTTCCATCTTTGTATTCTCCTAATATTTTCAGTTCCTTGACTAATGGTGAGATGGCATCGATGCTTTGTGAGTAACGTGTGTAATCATCGAACACCAGATCGACATAAAACATGTATTGCCATTCCTGTCCCACAATGGGCAGGGATTGTATCTTTGTCAGGTTCAGCTTGTAGAAAGAGAAGATGGACAGCACCTGCGACAGCGAGCCTTCTTCGTGGGGAATCGAGAACACAAGACTTGCCTTGTTTGCCTGTCGGATGTCGCGCAGGAGGTTGGCGCGCTGTTGTTGGCTGAAGACCAGGAAACGGGTAAAGTTATGTTTGTTGGTTTCTATGCCTTCTTCCAGTACCTTCATGCCGTAGAGCGGGGCTGCGAACTTGGAACAGATGGCGGCATGTCCGCGCAGTTGCTGACGGCTGATGAGTTCTGCCGAACCGGCCGTGTCTTCGGCTTCCACCACTTTGATGTTCGGATGGCGGGACAGGAAATCCCTGCATTGCATCAGTGCCACGGGGTGTGAGTTTACCTCGGTGATGTCCTCCGGATTATCTTCCGGAAGGCAGAGCAGACTGTGCGATATACGCAACTTATGTTCGCCAATGATGGTCAGTCCGCTTTGGCAGAGCAGTTCGTAGTTATGCAGAAGACTTCCTGCTATCGTATTCTCGATGGCGGCCATTCCCAGTACGGTACTGTCTTGCCGCACTGCGTCGAAAACCTCTTCGAAGGTAGAGCAACATATCAAATCAATGTCTTCCTTTTCGAAGAAGTAGTGGGCTGCCATATCGTGGTAGGAGCCTTTGATGCCTTGTATTGCGATTCGTTTCATTGTTCTTGTTGGTATTCCTATAAAAAATCCCGCTTCGGTGTGAAGCGGGATTCTATCGTTTTTATTTTGTTTCTATTTAAATTCCATTCGATATACATACGACTTCCCGCTTCACTTTTGGGCTAAAGTAAAAGTAAAAAAAGAAATAAAAGTATGTATTGAATAATTCTTTCATTTGTTTCTCTTTATTTGTCTGCAAATTTAAGCGTTTTTTTTGTTTTGGCAAATAAAACAACGTCTTTTTTCGATATGAACATGAAAATGTATGAAAGCTCTTGCGTGTTGATTGCATTTAGAAACCGTAAGGATTGCGGAACCTGTAAGCCTCATTCATCTCCTGTTCGATGTTGGTGAACTTGCCTTCTAAGGATTTGGCTGTTTCCGGGTCGGCTTCGATGGCCTTTTTCAGGTCGTCCAGCGAGCCGGCCTTGTCGTTGAGCAGCATTTTGATGCGTCCGCGTTCTTTGTAGCCTTCTCCGTAATCGGGCATGATTTCCAGTGCTTCGTTCATGGTCTCCAACGCCCGGTCCAGCTGTCTGTTGACGGAATAGGCCGTGCTTAGTCCCACGTATGCCTTTCCCAGGAGAGGATTCTGTGTCTTTACCTTATTATAATATAAGATAGCCTGTTCGGCATCGTTTTGTTGCAGGCGCAGTTCCGCCTTTTTCATCAAAGCCTCTTCTTCCGGTTCGGGAGCTTGCAGCAGATGGTCGATGTCGGTTTCCGCGTCTTGCAGGCTTCCCATGGCTTGCAAGATTTCCGCGCGCAACAAGTAAGCGTCCCAAAGGTGCTCGTCCTGCAAGATGGCGCGTGTCAGCAGGGCTACTGCATTCAGCTCGTCGTGCAAGGCATGTTTGGCCTTGGCCGAGAGATACAGGGCATTTGCATGGTCGGGGTCGATTTGCAGGGCGGCCGTACAATCGTGGTCCATGCGTTCAAAGTTTTGCAGGATTTCATCTACATGGGCCATGCTCAGGCGGGTGCCGATGCGTTCGGGTTCAAGTTCCGCCTGTGTTTCCAGCACCTCGTAAGCCTCTTCCGGTTTCTTGCCGGCCACCAATGCTTCGGCCAGGAAGCTCATGGTTTCCACGTCTTTTCCGTATGTCAGTGCTTCGCGGAAGCAGCGCACGGCGTATTCTATCTCACCGGCCTTGCGTGCACGCACTCCGTCGTATTTCAGTATGTCGAACTTGCGTTCGTTTTCTTTTTGTGCTTTTTCCTCGGCGCTTTCTTCTTTTCCGCCGAACAATGCTTTAAGGAATCCCATATTGTCAGATTGTTAGTTCATGCACAAAGGTACATAAAAAAGGTGAAAGTCTTGTATCGGGATGCTTACTGAGGGAATAATTTTCGGGTGTAAGGTGGAAATCCGCTTGCCACAAGCACCTGTTGGGATGCAGACCTGTGTGGGATTGAACGTGAACAGGTGCGCGTCATTATGGTTCCAAATCTTTATTTTCATTTTTGCGTGAAGGGTTAAGGGTAAGTCCCGTTTTAGCATTTAGTGGGCTGATTACTGTTTTCCCCGTTTTTGCTTCTAACTCTATGCGGGCATTCCGGGCAATCTCTCCGCCGGCCTGTGCCACATTCTTATGTTCTTGGAATGTGGTTGGATTATTGCTTTCTGAGATTTCTTTAGTGGAAAGTTCTGCCAGCATATTAAGCACAAGTTCCTTATTGGTCATGTTGTCACGTAGATTTTCTTTCTTTAGGCCTTTGAAATGCTTGTACTCTTTGGCGGTCATGTCACTCCACGTTTGATAGATAATATCCGTCAGTGTGGCAAATTGTACGCCTTCTTGTAATCCATGTCTTTTCCATTCATCGGTAAGGTCTTTACGAATTTCGATAGATTTGAGGCGTTGGTTAATCCAATTGTCTGAGTACCCCATCCGCTTGTAGTCCATCAATGCTTGATTGATTGAAAGTTCAGGGTCTTGCATTTGGTCAAGGCGCTCTGTTGCCACCTGTGCCATCCATTGTTTAAATGGCTCTGCCTTTGGTGATGGTATGGATTGAATGAGACGGAGGATTTGTGTAGTGTCAGCCACATCGGTTAAATACATTTTTCCGTCAGCTGATTTCATTTTCAGTTGACTACAATTTGTAGTCAACTCACTGCCTTCCTTTTTAAGGCGTGTCTTTAAGACGCTCCAATATTTACGAGGATTAGGGCTATCCGTTAAGACCGCTACGACATCTACTATGGAGAAATACCATTTCTCATCCTTGTCGTCCCAAATGGTACGTACTTTTTTGGTCTCAAAAAGTTTTATGGTATTGTGCTGGGTCATGATGTTTTATTTCGTTTTGATTTATGTGAATCTGAATAAATGATGGCAATATACCTTCTCATTCGGCGCATGTGCACATGTGTCTATTGTTTAATGACCATAAAGGTATGAATTTTTATTCAGTATATAATGAAATACAAGTCTTTTGTTTGTCCAGAAGCCACCCGTCAAACGTTAAAAATACAAACTTTTGTACTATAATGGCTTCTGAAACGTTTATAAATTATAATTTTGCAGTTTTAATTTAATAACGACTACTATGTGTGGAATTGTCGGCTATATAGGCAAGAGAGATGCCTACCCGATTTTGATAAAAGGCTTGAAACGGTTGGAATACCGTGGTTATGACAGCGCGGGAGTCGCGTTGCTCGATGCCAAAGGAGAGTTGAACGTATATAAGGCGAAGGGAAAAGTCAGCGACTTGGAACATTCCGTGGAGTCGAAGGATGTCAGCGGCACCGTGGGTATCGCACATACCCGTTGGGCTACCCATGGGGAACCGTGTGCCGAGAATGCGCATCCGCATTATTCATCTTCCGGCAATCTGGCGCTTATTCACAACGGAATCATCGAAAACTATGCTACGCTCAAGGAGCGTCTGATACAGCGTGGGGTGGAGTTTCGCAGCCAGACCGACTCAGAGGTGCTCGTACAGCTTATCGAATACATACAGCAGGGCAACAACCTCGACTTGCTCAGTGCCGTGCAGGTAGCCTTGCACGAAGTAATCGGTGCATACGCCATTGCGATTCTCGACAAGCGGAATCCGCGCCAGATTATCGCCGCGCGCAAGAGCAGTCCGCTTGTGGTGGGTATCGGTAAGGATGACGATTTCTATCTGGCTTCCGATGCTACGCCGATTGTGGAGTATACCGATAAGGTGGTTTACCTTGAAGACGGTGACATTGCCGTTATCCGTCCCGGTCATGAACTGAAGGTGGTCGACATGGACAATACACGTATGCATCCCACCATCAAGACCGTGGACATCAATCTCGGACAACTGGAGAAAGGCGGATACCCGTTCTTCATGCTGAAGGAGATTTTCGAGCAGCCCGATTGTCTGCAGGACTGTATGCGCGGACGCATCAACGTGGATGCCGACAATGTGACGCTTTCCGCCGTCATCGACCATAAAGACAAACTTCTCAACGCAAGCCGTTTCATCATCGTGGCCTGCGGCACCTCATGGCATGCCGGACTGATTGGCCAGCAGTTGATAGAGAACTACTGCCGCATTCCCGTGTATGTGGAATATGCTTCCGAGTTCCGTTACCGTAATCCGGTGATATTGCCTACGGATGTGGTCATTGCCATTTCCCAGTCAGGCGAGACGGCCGACACGTTGGCGGCCATTGAGCTGGCGCGCAAACAGGGCGCATTCGTCTTCGGCATCTGCAACTCCGTCGGTGCCTCCATTCCGCGTGCCACGCATACCGGAGCATATATCCATGTAGGTCCTGAAATAGGTGTGGCCTCCACCAAGGCATTTACCGGTCAGGTGACGGTATTGGCGATGCTTACGTTGGCATTGGCCAAAGAGCTCAACACCATATCGAAGGAAGAATATGTGAAGATGGTGCATGAGTTGGTGGGCATCCCCGACAAGATGAAAGAGGCGCTCAAGACGAACGACCAGATAGCGCAAATTGCCAAAATCTTCACCTATGCCCACAACTGCCTGTATCTGGGCCGTGGCTACAGCTATCCCGTGGCGCTCGAAGGTGCATTGAAGTTGAAAGAGATCTCCTATATCCATGCCGAAGGTTATCCGGCAGCCGAAATGAAGCACGGCCCCATTGCGCTGATAGACTCGGACATGCCGGTGTTTGTCATCGCTACCCACAATGCCATGTATGAGAAACTCATCAGCAACATACAGGAAGTGAAGGCCAGACAAGGCCGTGTAATCGCTTTGGTGACGAAAGGAGATACGAAAATACGTGAGTTGGCGGATGCTACTATCGAACTGCCCGAAACGATGGAGTGTTTCGAGCCTTTGGTGGCTTCGGTGCCCCTGCAACTCCTTGCCTACCACATTGCCGTGTGCAAGGGCAAGAATGTTGACCAGCCGCGCAACTTGGCCAAGTCTGTCACAGTGGAGTAAAGACAATGGCATACTGATGGCACACAGATGACACAAATGCGACAGATTCTCACAGATAAATTTTATAATAAAGAATAAATAAAAAATCTGTGGTCATCTGTCGCATTTGTGTCATCTGTGTGCCATTCTCAACTTAAAGCTCTCTAATCAGCATGCAGCTCCACGGTTCCAGCTCATAGCGTATGTTTACACGGCCGTTGCCGTCGGCTTTTACGGTCTTCTTTATCGTGTCCCACGCTTTCTGTTTCAGATAAGCGGTTTCGGAGATGGAGAGTGAGCGTGGGGAACCTATTTCCTTGTACACGTCGTAAACGTTTCCATGGTTCTTGTCCAGAACCTCGATTTCTATCGTTGCATTCGCCTTCAGGTTCGTGAATGTGACATCTATGGTCTTGGAACTGGCCTCCATATAATTGTTGATGTTCTTTGCCGAAGGAACGCACTCCTCATATTCGGCCGGATAGTTGAAAGCAACGGCAGCCATCTTGCCTGTCCGGGAAGAACGGCTGACGAACAGTGGGTCGGCGTAATAAATCTTTTCGTCGCCCAGACGGTTCAGCATGCGGAATGCATGGAACGACGGTTTCACTATGCCTTGGAAGTTAATCATGCCGAATCCCCCGTGGAACGGTGTCTCTCCGCCGCCCTTTTCTTCAAATACATCGGTGAATGTCCAGTACATTAGTGAGTTGGCCATGCCTATGCAGTCCAGGTTCGCTTTCATGATGTAGGCTGCGGGCGGAAGTGCGTCGTGCATACGGTCGCGGCTGTTGGGACTGGTGCTCCATTCCGTCAGGTGGATTTCGGCCTGGGGATACTTGCTCTTGGTCAGAGTCTGTTTCAGCCAGCTGATGTCATCGTGCAGGGAGTGCACGTAGCGTATGGCATCCTTGCTGCGTTTGGTGTCGGGGTCGAGGGCATAGTCCGTGGGGTAGGGGTGGCAGGAAATGAAGTCCAACGGCAGTCCTTCTTTCTCGCAGTAGCGGAGAAAGTCCTCGATCCACACGCCCTTCCACTGTTGTTTGTTGATGGTCTCCTGGGGATAGAAGCGCGACTTGCCGTGTTCAAGCACCTCGCCGTCGTGACGCTTGTCGGCAATGAAGTTGCTGGTAGCCGGTCCGCCTATGCGCAACCGTGAATCCACGGCTTTGACGGCATGGGCCGATTCCTTGTACAGACGGAAATAATCACTCTTTGTGCCGTGGAAGAATGCGCCGTTTCCGTCAAGGTTCGGTTCGTTCCACACCTCGAAATACCATTGGCTCACTTCGTCTATGCCGTAGCGTTCCACCACATGTTGGGTGAAGGCATATACAAGGTCGTGCCATTTGCCGAAGTTGTTACGGTCTACGGATACGTTGCCCCGATACCACATTTGTGTCTTGCTGTTTTTGGCTGCGATGTCTTTGGGAAAGAAGGCCAGCTCTACGAACGGCCGTACACCCAGGGCCAACATTCTGTCATACACATCGTCCACGTACTGCCAGTTGTATACTGCTGTTCCGTCCGGACGTTCGAAGTATACGAACATGTCGTCGCCGAACAGTCCGTGCATGCGCACGTAACGGAAGCCACACTCTTCGGCTGATGTTTTCAGGTGTTCCTGCCAGCCGGCGCGAAGGCCTTCGTTGACGCGTCCGGCACCTACGCCCACGCTCCAGTAGTGTTCAAACGGTTCCGCTTGTCCTTTTACATCAACGGTCTGTGCGGACAGACCGCAGGCCATACATGCCGCTATGGCCGAAATCATCCATTTCTTCATTGTCTTGTCTTTTTAGGTTTTGTTCATATCATGTATATAATACGAAGCAACGGAGCGTTACACTGAACGCGACCCAGAAAAAAACGGAGCGTGCAGGAGAAAAAAGAAGTTTTTCTACACCACATAAACTTAAAATAAAAGTTTTGTTTTTAAAACCAAAACTTTTATTTTTGAAACTGAAACTTTTATTTTCAAGAATAAAACTTTTATTTATAGTTTTTCTCAGGGCCTCGCAAAAAAGATGGCACACTGATCACACAAGATGCGACAGATTCCCACAGATGATTCTTATCATAAAGAATAAAGAAAAAAATCTGTGTAAATCTGTCGCATCTTGTGTGATCAGTGTGCCATAGCGTGCGCCTGACCGCGTCGGAAGCGCTTTACTGCACCAGCACCTTGCGTGTGGCGGAGGCCGAGGTGTTCACGATGTACACACCGCGTGTCAGGCTGCAACTGAATGTGTCGCCGTCGGAGCGTGCGCTGCGTATCAGTTGTCCGCCGGTGTCATACACGTTGATGGTCTTGCCTTCGGGCACACCCTCCACGTAGAGTGTCAGGCCCCGTGTGTAGACGTTAACCGTGGTGCGGTCGCCGGCCATTCGTGAGAAGGCGAGTGTGAAACGGTCGTGTGCGTCTTCCGCTTCGGTTGTCGTGAAGCGGTAGTCTGTTTGTCTCAGGTTTACGCGGCTGCCCGTCTTGCGGTCGGTCAGCCATACTTCTTCCTGCATATCGAAGTCTGCCGTCTCACCTAAGCTGAATGTGTATTCGCCGGCCACGGTCTTCACGCCTATTTGCACAGCTGCGGTCTCGTCCACTTCGTTCATCAGCGAGAACCGTGTGCCCGTGCTGCCGGTGGCATATACCTGCGGGGCCGTCTTGCGGAGCGCCATCAGTTTCAGGCCGTCGCTACCTACGGCATATTCCTCGCCGGCCCCCTCACGGTCGGTTGTTCCGAAGATGAAACGGTCTTCGCCCGTCTCGCCCGTGAGGAAGAGATGATATTTGCCCATGGCGGCCAGTCCGGCCTCTTCCCGGTAAACAGGACGGGGGAAATGCAGGTTTTCGGCTGTTCCGATGACGGCCGTCTGGGTAAACATTCCCTCACCCACCGAAGCATTTCTATGTCCCGTTGCGCTTTCGCCGCCTTCCCATGTCTGTACGGTGGAGTACGTTCCGTCGTTCCACTGGTAGACTACATGCGGGATGTCCGTTTCGCCAAGGTCGTAACGGCTTACCAGGTAAGGTATGCCGAAGAGGTTCCATCCCATGTTTTCCTTGTAGGTGAAGTTAGGCTTTCCGTCCGAAGAGACGTTTTTCAGGTCATATTGTGTCAGCGTGACGGTCTTGTCTTCGCCTTGTTCTTCATATACGAACGTGTTGGTGCTTTCGCGGCCTCCGGTGAAACGGTAGATGCCGGTCTGTCCGGTTTTCAGTGCGAATCCCTGTCCGTTGCCGAAGGCAGTGGCGGCTTTCCAGAACGGTGAGTTGTCCGCATAGTATTGGTTGAGGGATGCGGCGCGCGCCTGTCCGTCGTAGGTCTCCGTACTGTCGGATGCGGCGAGCGGAGTGAGCACGAGCCGGTTTTCCGCGTTGTAGTCCGGCATGGCGATGCCGTCGCGCGTCAGGGCGTAGGGCAGTGCCGTCATGTTCCATCCTTCGGAAATCTCCTTCTCCACGCCTACATACGGCACCTGCACCGTGCTGCCGTTGCCATACAGTGAGGCATCTTTACGCAGCAGCAGGTAGCCGGGACGGAAGGCGGCGGACTGTCCGAGCACGAGGTCGGCTCCTTCGTGCAGGTAGACTACCGAACCGTTCACAGGATAATGCTTGCCGGCCTCGGCTGTCTGCCATGCCTGTCCGGCAGGGATGTTCCATGTCTCGAAACATCCGTTGTCCGGCCGGTTGTTCAGTGTGCGCGGGTTGCCGGCCAGGTCGCGGCTGTGTCCGGCGTATGCCGTGTAGGCACTGATGTCCGTCAGGTTGCCTGCATCGATGTCTTCGCTCTTTTCGTTCAGTTGATATTTCCACACGTCGGTGGTGATATAGTCGTTGACAGTTTCCGTGTCGTTGCGCAGGTTGGCGGCAGTCTTGGCCTGGCCGGTGTCGATGTGTCCGGTGGCGGTGACGTTGACTATTTCGCCGCCGCGGCCGTTCACTCCGCCGTCCACGAACGAGTTATACAGTATGCCGTTCTCGTTCACCGTGGTTTCGGCTGTGGCCTGCAGGATGGATGTCGACAGCATGCCGCCGTCCGACAGGGTGGCCTTTCCAGTCACTTCAAAGCCGTCCACTACATTGGCCGCATGTATCGACACGTTGTCTAACGAACTGTGGGTTGTGCTTTCCATCATGCCGTCGCGTCGGTTCAGCAGGTCCTGCGTCACGCTCTGCACGTCTTCGGGGGTATGAAGGTCCTCATTGCCGAGCAGGGGAGTCTCATCGTTCATGTTGCCGTAGATTCTCGAACCGGGGATGGTCATCTCCAGAGATGTTCCCGTCACGTTGCTGTGTACGAAGACGTAGCCGTCGTTTCCGTAATTGTACTTGTACAGTCCGGCCAGGTTGGCGGCTCCTTGCAGGTCGCCCGTGGCGTTGGCCCAGCTTGTTCCGTCCTGTGTTCCGCCGGCCAGACCCGACTTGACGTAGATGATGGGTTGCAGGGGTGAGGAGTATTCGAAAGCCCCCACGTCGATGCTTGTGCCGATGAATCGTTTGTTGTTGCCGAGGTCTCTTTCGCCATCTTTTTCAGTCTCGGCCACACCGGCCTTTTCCATGTACAGGTCGTTGCTGCCTTGGTTGAGGAGCCTGACACTGGGTCGCAGGCTGTAGTCGCGCTTCATGATGTCCGCGTTTTCCGGGTCTTTGAAGTTCGGTCCGTTCTCGATGTCGGTGTTTTCTATGTCCCACGGGATGTTCGCATTGTGGTTCTCGGCGGTTCCCGTCAGGTTCTGCAGGGTGTTGCGCCATGCCACGGAGTTGTACACTTCCGGCGTGCCGGTCAGGTCGGTCTGGTTGTGTGCGAACGTGGTGTTGACCACCGTCACCTTTCCGCCTGCCGTCATCTGTCCCTCGCAGTCGAGTCCGGCAGCCTGTCCGTCGGTCATCTGTGCATTGACAATCAGCATGTCGCCTGCGTGTTCTTGCAGTGTGATGGCGTCTTCCTTGTTGTTGCGGTAGTACACGTTCTTGAGTGTGACGCTTCCGCCTTCGCCCGCACCGGCCTCCATGGCATATCCGTTGGGGTTGTGGAATTCAAAGCCTTCAATGGTCACGTGCTTGCCGTTGGCGTTGATTTGCATCAGTTTACGTGTCTTTTCCGCGTTCACGGGGTTGCAGGTGATGATGGACGGGTTGCTGAAGTCCTGCACTCCCTGGTTGTTGTAAGAGCCTTGGATGGTGAGCGAGTCGCCGAACTCAGAGTCACCCATCTGCAGGTTGAAGGCCACGCCGCCGGCAAAGAGCTGCGAGATGGCGTAATCGTAGTCTCCTTTCTTCACGTAGATGTGTTTGTGCTTCGTGGTATTGGTGCTGGAGTTGCCGGTGGGATGTGCCAGGGCCACGATGGCGCCGCGCAGGTCGGACGAGGCGTTGCTCCAGCTTGAGCCGTCGGCATTGCCGCTTTCGTAGGTGGCGATATACACCGCATCCATTTCCGGGAATGTCAGCTTGTACTGGTATTCGTACAGGCCGATGTCGATGGGTTTCACGTCATCCTCGCCATATTCGTTCTTCGGGCCGGCAAAACGTTTGTATTCGATGGCATTGCCGTCGTTGTCGGTGAGTGTTCCCATGTATTGTTCGAGATAGTCGGGCAGATAAGTGGTCATGTGGTCCTTGTATGCGCCGGTCGACTCGGATATGGCCGTCAGGCCTTTGGCCAGTTCGCCGTTTCCCGCATCGGTCAGCACGGAGATGGCTGCGGGGTTCCATTGGTTGGTCGAGGCATTGCCTGCGGCACCGCTTTCGTCCGATGGAGAACGGAAACGCGGGCCGTCCACTTCCATGTTGACGGGGTTGAGTCTGATGTTATGGTTGGCGTCGTCGTTGTCCGTAAGGGGGTATTCGCAGGCGGAGTAGGTGATGTTCAGGCCGGCACTGACAGCCGGAGTGTCTTCTTGTGTCTGCTCGTTGCCCCAGAACAGCGTGTTGATGATGTCGCCCGTGGGCACATCGGTCACGGAATAGGCGTTGGCCTTGTTGCGCGCCACCGTATTGTTCACCAGCAGCATGTAGGGTCTGTAGGCATCCTGGTCGGTTGCGGCGAAGATGCCGCCGCTTCCTGCCGTTTCATTGTTCGTCCACAGGCAGTTGAACGCTCTTAGCTTTGCTGCGGTGCCGTCTCCTGACAGATAAATCGCTCCGCCGGCCACGTTGGCGGCCATCTCGGCGGGGATATTGTCCACACTGCTGTTGTTGGCGAAGAACGACCCGTTGACGGTGATGTTCGCATGGCGGGCGTAGATGGCGTTGCCGCGCATGGCACGGTTGTCCAACAGGCGGCAGCGGTTGAGCGTGTAGTCCACATAATTGGAGTAGATGCCTCCGCCGCGGCCCAATTCATTATACGCGTTGGGGTCGAGTTCGCTGACGGTTTCTCCTTTGGTAATGGTCAGTCCGTCCAGCAGGATGTGTCCGCCCCGGCTGTCGTCGGTATACACCACATGGTATACGCAATGCTCCGTGGCCGACATGTTGATTTCGCCCGAAAGGATGGTCTGGTCGGCCAGTTCCCACGGTTCGGAAATGCCGTTGCCGTTGAAGTCGCTGGAGGCCCGTTGGGAGAGGATGGAAGGTATGTCGCCTTCGCTCTTCGGTGTCAGTGTGTAGGTGTGTCCTTGTTCGTCCGTCAGGCTCGTGATGTCGAAGGAATACAGTTCATCGCCGGAGAAACCGCCGAAGATGCTCACGCCGGAAGGAACCACGAACGAGTTCTGCCGCTGGTTGATGATGGTGGTTTGTGCGTCCGTACGCCGGTAAGAAGGCTTGTAGGTGCCTCCGGTGATGAAAATCTCGAACTTCGTGTCCTTATGTTTCTCTTCTGTGCGGACTTTCTTGATGTATTCCAGTGCCTCGTCCAGTTCGGTCAGCGGGGTAAGGAACGATTGTCCTTTGTATTTGAGAATGTTCTCGTCGGTGAAGTCGAAGCGTTTGGTACGTGACACGAACAGTCGTGTGATGATGTCGCCCTCTACGGTCATGACACCGCCTTCCACCGCAAAGCAACCTACGTCAATCTTGTCGATGTCTTCCTGTATGTAGCTCATTCCGTAGATGTCAGTTTCCGGAAGCGCGTATGTGTCGACCAGATATTGGTAGTATATGGTTTTCATACCGGCTTTGATGAGCGGGGAGAATATCTTGGGCATGTAGTTTCCTGTGAAGTATACCGACTCGTCACTGGTCATGGCCGTGTTGTTGTCCATAGAGGTCGGCATCTCGAAGGTTTCCACGAAACAGTCGTTGTAAGGATAGAAGGCGGTGAGGATTTCTCCCGTGGTCTTCTCCAGCATGCCGGCTGTCAGGTTGTCTTCGAAAGTGATGTCGAATGTTCCGCTCATGTTCTTGTCCGACGGTGCCTTGTTACCCCACACGGTGAGGTCTTGTCCGAGCGATGCGCCGTTCTCGGTGGAGATGCCGCCTCCGCTGTCGTTCGCCCTGTTGCGCACGATGGTGGAGGTGAAGATGTGCGAGCGCGTATCGGCATCGGCTGTGGCTCCGTTGCCGTGGATGTCGTCGGTCACTCCCGCATAGATGCCGGCCCCTTCGTCGGCATTGTTGTTACTGATGAGGCATCCCGACACCAATGCGCCAGGCAACAGGTAAAGTCCGCCGCCCATGTTGGCCTCGTTACCGCTGATGATGCAGCGGCTTACGTGTCCCCATGCCGGGACGATGGCTGCGCCGCCACGGGTGTTGGGGTTGTTGAGGCTGGAGATGGAAGTGGCGGAACCACCGGTCAGGAACAGTCCGTCGACAAGGGTCACGGCGTCGGGGTTCTTCCAGTCCGCCGGCTTTTTGCCGAAGGAGATGGCATGGAAACCGTTAACCTCCTGCCCGCCGACCGTGGCCACGGGAGTCAGAGTGGTGCAGAAGCGTGGGATGTCGCGTTCGGTGAAAGAGGTGACAGCCTTTCCGTATTCATCGTTGTAGTGGTCGTTCCATCCGCCTTCCACGGTGATGCCGTAGGGGATGACGTAGGTGTAGCTCATCGGGTTGTCGGCAGTCTCCAGCGTATTGGCGTGGTAGATGTTTTCGTCACGGTCGTAGCCTGCGATTCTGACGATGACCCGGTAGCCGTCGGCAATCTCGGCAGCCTTCTTGCCGGCTGCGGTCAGCACCTGTTGCAGTTTCATCTCGCAGGCGGCGTTGTCGGCCGACGATGCGTCAGCCGTGCCTTCTCCGGCGTTGGTCACATAATAGATGTAGGCTTTCTCCGCATCGTTCTTCTGTGCGTCAATCATGTCGGAGTTGTCGCGCTCGAAAGCACCGATGTCAATGGTACAGTCCTGGATACGGGCGTTGTAGTCCATGTCGGTGTAGTTGAACAGGTTGTATTTCTTGTTATTAATGGTAGGTGTATTGTCTCCTTTGTTCAGGGCGGATGTGGCCCCGCTTTTTATGCGGTAGTTCGGCTGGGCGGCCGTCTTGTCCTCAAACAGGTTCGCGGTATTTGAAATAGCCTCGCAGTTTTCAAAAGACATATTTGAGTAAATGCCTGTTGAATTGAAGATGGAATGATAACATTTGCATTGTCCTCCATTGGATGCGATATCCTTGTTGCCAGAGACGCTTACATGTCCTACATTGTCTACGGATATGCAATTGTAGATGGTCAGGACTGTACTGCCGTTGTTCCAAGTACATATACCACCGTTACCACGATAGTTAATGTTTGCAGTGTTATTGGCAATGGTATTGTTGAAGAAGATGTTGCTTCCATCAAGGAAGATGCCGGCTCCGTCGCCGTACTGTGCAGTGGTTGTGTTTTGGTAGATGACACAGTTGTAGGCCAAACCGTCTCTCATGTACACACCGCCACCGTAGGCTGTGTATTGGCCGGAACCTCCGAATCGGTTTCCGATGACATAGCAGTTGACCAGTGTGCCGAAGTCACAATATACTGCACCGCCACGAAGCTCTTTACCTGTATTGGTTGAAGTGTTCTCATTGTTGTACACGATGCAGTTGGTCAAGGTGACTTGTTTGAAGATGGCGGCACCTGCGCCACCGTTGCGCTTGCCGTTAGTTAAGAAGCTAATGCCGTTAGAGTCCAGATACCCGTTTCGCAGTGTAAAGCCGTTCCATTCGGTGGGGTAAGTAAATGTCTTCGCATTCCATTTCTCTGCGGTTGAGGCTTCCGATGTGGTTTTGTATGGATTGTAGTCATCAATCTGTCCGAGCACACGTCTGTTTCCTGAACTTGTGCCGGGCTGTAGGATGGTTTCGTAATCACTGGCTTGATATTCCGGTGTGTTGTTATATACATGTTGTGAAACCAACGGATGACGGTCGTCCATACCCGGTGTGCCGGTCTTGGGGAAAGCACCGTATACGTTCACACCGTCTTCGATGTCGAAGCAGTTGTAGGATGAGCCGGTCGGGTTCTGTGAATAGGTTCCTGCCGCCACCCATACCTGCGGATGCTCATTGTTGATGACCGTGCCTTGCAAAGCCGTATTCACGGCCTTGCGGATGGTGGCGAAAGGATGTTGCCATGAAAGTCCGTCGTTGTTGTCGTTACCGCCGTCGGCCGCAGTACGTACATAATATACCCGTCCGCTTTGCGGAAGTATGGCTTCGTATGCGCCGAGGTCAGGGATACCGCCGAGGTTACGTTCTTTTTTGGCGATGTCTTCCTTCAGGTCGGTTGCCGTACCATGGTTGATGATGTGGTCCGCCATTTCTTTGGAACTGGTCAGGGGGCGGAAGTTGGAATAGCCGCCCAAGTAAGTGGCAAAACCCAAAGTGGCGCCCGGAGCGTTGGTCGGGTTGGCAAAGTTATCGTGCGTGACGGCGATGTTGTGCGTATTGCCTGTCGTGTTGCCGGCTGCGAAAGTGTTCTTCACATCACCGGTCCCACCGTCGGATACGGTGTACGTTCCACCGTTGTTGTGTACGAAGGTGACATGGTTCAAGGTCAGTTCGCGGGCACTGACCTGAGAGCCTTCCGGGTTATAGCATGTATTGTTGTTGATGACGCAGTTCTCCATGGTCAGGGAGGCTTCCCTGGCATCTACGGCGGTACCGGTCACGGCACTGTTGTTCTCGAAGATACAGTCGCGCAGGGTCACTTTCGCGCCTTTTATCACGCGTATGCCGGCACCGTAGTTAAGCTGTGCGCTTTCGGCGGAATAACCGTTGATGACATGGAAGCCTTCCAATACGGCTTCTGCGTTTTCGTCCACGGTGATACAGTGGTACAGGCCCCCGTCAAGTGTCTTGCCGTCGGGATTTCCGTCAATGATGGTGCGGTAGGTCAGCGGGTCGTATGTGCGGTTCTCGCCTCCGGTAGAGGAGAATCCACCTTTTATATATATAGGTTGTCCGCTTTGCGTGCGCGGCACGTTGACGGTTGCCGTACGCGGGTCGTCGTTCGTGAAGTAATAGCGTGGGTAGAAAGAAGTGTGCTCCTGCATGTAGATTTCCAACTTCTTGCCGGTTGTGGCTTCTGCGCTCAGACTGCCGAAGTAGGCCAAGGCCTCGTTCAGCGAACGGTAGGCAAGTGCCCAGGATGAGCCGTCATGGTCGGGTGGGGTGTTGACGTCATTCACATAGATGCGCAGTGTGTGGGCATCCGGTGTGGCGGGCACGATGGGTTGCGCGTCGATACGTGCGGCACCCACACCGGGACGCATGTTGAAGGTCTTTCCGGCGATGTCCACTTCGGGTGTGACCGACACGGCGGAAGGAAACAGGCCCAAAGTCTGTCCGAGGCCTCGCAAAGGAGAACCTAACTGAGGTATCCAGTAGTAATCGATGTCTCTCCAGTCGCTGCGGATGCCGATATTCTCGTAAAGCGCGTCGTCGGAAGTCATGGTTGCTCCGGCCGGAAGGAAGTAAGGAGCGATGAGGTCCTCATCTTCTATGGTGTTGTGGGACGAGATTTCGTAGATGTTATCTTGCAGCACGTTATTCCAGATGGCGTTTCCGACATCGGATATGGCGGTGTTGATGAACTGTACCTTGCTGGCAGTTGGCGAGGCTGCATACATGGGAATGCGCGTGTTGTTGTTCATATTGTTCCACAGGATGGAGTTGACAACAAGCGTGTATTCGTTGGCATACAGGCCGCCTGTCTGTGAGGCATCGGTCACGGCGGCATCCGTGGCGCGCGGGGTATAGTTGTTGCAGATGGTGGATTGCAGCACGATGCCGCCTTTGTTGCAGAACACGGCGGCGTTCTCCGTACTGTGGTTGTTGCTGATGACCGACGAGGTCAGAATCAGGTATTCCGGATGGTTGTCGGCAGAGTTGGCGTAGTTCATGTACACGCCGCCTCCGTTATGGGCGGAGTTGTTGATGACGGCGCACCGTCGTATCAGTCCGGAGTTCTCCAGGTATATGCCGCCACCGTCAGACTGGATGGAACTGTTGTTGTATATCAGGCAGGCTTCCACCGTGCCGGTACTGCAATACACGGCGCCACCTTCGTTGTTGGCGCGGTTTTCCTTGATGATGCAATTGCTCAACGTACTGTTGGATGCCATATACACGCCTGCGCCGCGTCCCGGCTGATAGGTGATGTCACCGTCGCCGTCGGCATAGCCGCCCCGGATGGTGAAACCGTTCAGCACGGTATTCTGGTTGAACTCGGTCTGGCTGTTCTGCGGGGCAAGCCATACGATATGGCGTGAGTTGCTGGTAGGTTCCCAGCAGTTGCTCGTGGCATTCCATGTGCACATCCCGTTATAGTGGTTACCTTGTAGGATGGTTTCGTGCTCGAAGTCCCATGGCATCCCGCCGTCTTTCAGTTTCCTTTCTTTTTTCGATGCTTCGGTGCCGGCGAATCCTCCGTACATGTCGATACCGTCGCGCATAAGGAAATAGACGGTTTCGCTTCGTCCCGCCACGATTTGGGTCTGTGGTTCGTATACACCGCCTGCCACCCATACTTCACCGTGTCCGTCGGAGGTGTTGGCAAGGTCGTCGATGGCGCTTTGCGGGTCACCCATGGCATCGTCCCATGATGTGCCGCGGCCGGTTCCGCCCGGTTTTACGTAACGGATGCGGTCGAGCGAAGGGGTCTGGTATTCGTATGCGCCGATGTCAATCCGTCCGTTCCTTGTACGCGGCGAGCCGGTGATGTCCTGCCGGCTCTGCAATATGGTGATGTTGTTGTTTGTTCCGTTGTCTGTCAGTACGGAGTTGTAAGGGAAGCTCCAGTCCCATATCTGGTAACTTCCGTAGCTGCTTGTCGACTCAATGTCGTAGCCTGTTTTGGATGAAGGATAGGCAAACCGGGGGGCGTATTCGGTCTGTTCGTTGTTGCTGGTGCTGACATAGATGTTGCCGTTGCTGTCGGCCGGTTGCGGTGCCTGGGGGAAACCGCAGTGCGACATTCCCGGCTGGAAGGTGGCATAAAGGGTCGTGTTTCTCCACACGACGGTGTTGTACACCTGTATGTTATTGCCGATGTTTTCCGTCATCAGGTCAATACCGCCGGAGGTGTTGCGGGCGATGGTGGCATTGATGACGTATGCTTTCGATGCCAGCAGCACGCCGCCGTTTTCATTGTTTGTAATCACACAGTTGTCCACATGTCCGTAACCGGCAATGCAAAGGCCGCCGCCGTCGTTGTTCGAAGAGGAACGCGTGCCTGCGGCATTGTTGAACACGCGGCACAGGCTGACAGACGAGGTGGAAGAACCCGCGTCCGGCTCCACATACACGGCACCACCCGTTGTGGCGTAGTTATTGATAAAATAACATTTTTCGATATTGTAGTTTCCGCCGCTGCCGGTTACCAGGATGCCGCCGCCTTTCTCGCCGTCGCCATCGGCCTGTCCGTCGGCGATGGTGAAGCCGTTGACGGTTGTGGCCGTGCTTCCCGTGCCGCTGTGTACGACCAACACATGTGTGGCATTGTCTGTACGTGTGGCATTGGATGGGAAAATCAGTGTCAGCGGATTGATGACGTCATCGTCTTTGATGTCACCCGTCAGGATGGTGCGGTAGGTGAAGCAGAATACTTTCTCCGTAAAGGCACGTTCGTCTATGCTGTTTTCCGTTCCGGCGAATCCGCCGTATAGTTTGATGCCTTCGCGTACGACAAAACCGTCCGGCATGTCGGCGGGCACGCAATAATGCTTGTCTTTGTCGTGTGTCTCGGCCTCTCTGAAGCCTTGCACCCATATTTCGTCTCCTTCCTGTGCCAGGTCAAGGGCATTTCTCAATGTTGTGGTGTTGCTCCATGAAGAGCCGTCGCCTGTACCGTTCGGGGATACACGGAAGATGTTTCCGGCTTGGATGGCATGGGGGAGGAAAGACAGGCAAAAGACTATCAGCATCCATAAAGGAAATGTTCCGATGGTCCGGCATGTCATGGGGCTGGCGGGATATAGGGTCAATTTCAGGTTCATGTTTACTCCTTTAGTTGTTCTTGCGTTTCTTTATTCATCTTCCGTTTTTTCCGTAACGGTGATTTCCTGTGAGCTTTCCAGGCCGTTGATGGTGAAGAAGAGGCGGTAATAGCTTACGTCGTCAGGCAAGGGAGACGGTTTGTAGGTGTCTTCTACGATTCGTGTGCTCAGTCCGTCGGTAAAGGTGATCGTCCAACGGATGGCGGCATCGTTGCGCTGGAAGGCATACGTGTCCGTACGGCCGTATATGTTGCTGCCGTTGTCCGTACGGAATATGTACGGGTCGGCGGTTCCGTCGCTCAAGTCGTTTCGGGTAGGTTGGAACAGATAGCCGGAACGGGGCATGTCGGACAGGCTGACGGAACTTATCCGCCAGCCGGGGTTGTTGGTGCGGAACGTCTCGGTGAGATTCCATTGGAGGTCCACTTTGGCACCGATATGCGTGCAAAGTGCCGTTACGACATTCTGGTTCTGTCCGTAGTCGCTGATGGGCGTGGTATCATAATAGATGTCGCGGATGGCCACACCGGGGTTCTCGTCGAGTTTGATTTTCAGGTTTTGCAGTTGGGCGATGCTTTTGGGAGTGGCCGGAGAGAACGTGAGGGGTTCCCGGCTGGCTGTAATATACAGCTCGGCTGTCCGTGCATCGGGAACCAGCGGGATGTTGACCGTTGCCCTGTATACGTAGATGGCCCTGTTGGCACTTTGTTCCCAATGGCTTTCAATGTGGCTGAAAGTGTTGCTGCGCAGCACTTCTACTCCCGTTGAAGTACTGATGGCCACACGGATGTACAGGTAGTCGGGCAGGGGAAGGCGCGGGTCTTCACCGGGGTCGCCGGGCGAGCGCTTTAATACCTCCGATGCCGGGATGCGTATTTCGAGCGGAATCATCCTGTCTTCGTATACCGTTTCGGGAACAGGCTCTTCTTGCCGGTCGTTTGCACAGGCGGCCAGCAGAAGCATAAGTCCTATCGTGATATATTTGTACATAAACCCTTTGCTTTTATCGTGTGTCGTTCTTACATGTCAATGTCGTGGTCGCCGCCCGACTCCCAGTCGAGTTGTACGCTTACGCCCACGTCTTTTTCATCGGTAATCAGCTCGCCGTGGTTGTCGAGATGGCCTTTCAGCACCTTCAGTGTGCCGGCTTTCAGCGGTTGTCTGATGTAGAGGGTGTTTTTGGTTGTTTTGCCGTCCGGCATCGTGACGAGTACCACCATCCGCCAGATTGAGGCGTTGCCGGCGGCATCGTCCGACCGCATGGCATGGCCGGCGGGTTCGTCGGCCGAGGGGAAACTGACTGCATAGCAAGCCGTCAGTTTGTCTGCTTCGATGTTCTGCGTGCGGATGGTCGGTGGGTTGTTCAGGTCGAAGGTGCTGTCTGCGGGACAGAACGATACGCCCATGTCGCAGATGTACGTCCTGATTTCGGTCGGTGACACGGCCGGTGAGTGGTGCAGTACCAATACCGATGCTGCGTTCTGCATGTGCAGTTCCACGTTGAAGTTCCGGCTTTGTCCGCTTTCCACGCTAATCTCTTCCCGTCCGCAGAAGAGTCCTGTGGAGTGTCCTTCGATGATTTCGCCCTTCTCCTGTTCCACTTTCATGGCGGTGTGGCTGTCGGGGGAGGTGATATGCAGTTGTCCCCATCCGGCCGTGTGGGCCAGTGCGGTGTGGCGGTAGTCGTTCGGTGTCATGTAGAGTGTGAACGAGGCCTGGTTGCTGTTGATTTCGTGCGTCTCATGACGCTGGATGCCGGATGTGGCGGCATCGAAGAAAGAAAGGTCGAGACCGGAGGCCTGTGTGGTGAACACGTGCGACAGGCTTTCTTCCAGTCGCGCGGCCATCTGTTGCTCTTCTGCCGTGGTCAGTTCGGAGTACAGCTCGCTTTTCAGGTTGAGTTTCAGCTGCACGTTATATTGCACGGACATTTCCGCGCCGCAGTCGGACAGGTCTTCGTCGATGCAACCGGTCATGGCCAACGCGGCCAGACAGGAGAAGTACTGTATGTAGATGCTCAGTCTTTTTACTTTCATGAGTGCTTTCTTTCTTGTGGTGTAGTGGTGAACGGCAGGCCGGTCAGGGCCTGCCGCCCTATGTGTCCCACGGAACATCCGTGGGAGTGGGAATCATCTTTTCTGTTTTATTCGATGACCACGTCATTGGTCAGACCATTCTGCCAGGTCAGGTCTACGGACAGACCGAGGCTCAGCTCGGTGGCGCGCAGGTCGGGCACTACGTTGTAGGCGTTGGCCAGGCTGTTGATTTTTACGTTGGCCGTAGTCACCTTGTCTTGTGCGAACACGCGGGTGTTGTCTGTATCAGTGGTTTTGGTTGACAGCTTACCTACGAGATAGAAAGTACCGCCTTCGGGCACGATACCGTCCGCACCGTAGAACGGAGCACCGTAGTTGTTCACCATCTCAAGGGCGAAGTTGACAACTGCCTCTTCGGAACCTGCACGCTCTGGAGTTTCCAGTACCAAGGTCTGGTATTTGTCCGTACTTGTGGAAGTCACACCGTTTGCTGCTTCATCCAGACTTGCATCGTAGATGGTCACCTCTTTGGCGTCAGCCTGCTGATGGAACGCCCAGTCTACATTCTTCTGTCCGCCCACGAGAAGACCTTTCACGGGGAACATGCCGTTGGCAAGGTTGATGATGGTCTGTTCATCCTTGTCGAGGATGGTGGATTCGCTGAAGCGCGGGATGACCACAAAGCGTGCCACTGCATACTGTACGGGGCTTTCCAGAACAACCAACTGTGAATTGGGCTCCACCTTATTCTGGTCGAACTGTGAGGCATTGCCTACATAGCTGGCCCAATTGTTGGTGCTTGTTATCTGGTCGGAATTCAAAGAAGATGCCTTGATGTTGGAGTTGATGCAATAGTACAGTGAAGTCGGATATACATAGTCGTCGAAGTCGGCTGCGCTCATTCCTCCTATGATGGGAGTTGTTCCAGAGTGGCGGTACGAGAAACTCTTGGTTTCGCTATTGAATGCAAGCTGGGCCACACCGGAAGGTATACCCAAGTTCTCAGGATAGGTTGTATCCGAGAAGGTTGTCTTGTATTCGATGTTACCGTCTGCATTAGCCGTAAAGACACCTGTTTCACTAATGATGCTGTTCTTGATGGCTTCGTAGGTGCTTCCCACCGTAGCTTTGTCTTTCACAATCTGATACAGGCTGTTCACCGTATACAGGATTTTCTTGGCCGAACCTGCTTTCAGACTGGTAAAGCCCACGTAGGCGTTGTAGAGTTCCGGATTCTGCTCAAGAGTGATGGCGGACCATCCGGTGGTCTGCGCGATAGCGTTCAGGCTATTGGTTATCTGGGTCTCCGTTGAACTTGTGCCGCCTGTTGCAATCTGGTCTAACTCAAAAGAAATGGCGTTTTGGAGTGGCGTAGTCACAGTCCATGTGCTTGCATCGTAAACAGGTTTCAGACTGCCGTATTGCTTTTTGGTTGTTTCACTCTCGGCACCGCCTTCGGCATAGAACAGCATGTGGTTGGTGTTCACCGGAATGTCCACGTCAGAATAGTAGTTGGCGTTGGGGCCGGAAATCTGGAATGCGCTGAATGCTGTCAGGCCGATGACACCTCTGGGTGACAAGGTTGATGAACCGTCCACTGCTGCATCCTGTGCGAAAGGCACCATGAAGATGTTCTTCATGCCGCGGAAAACGGGGGCGTCTTGTCCCTGTGCCACGCTTTCCGTCAGACGCTTGTGGCTTCCTGCGACAGGAATGTTGATGGAGAACTGTGTCTTGACAGACTCTCCGTTGAATGTAAGCGGACCTGTCACCGGAGCTTGTTCTTCGACGATGACTTCGTCCGAGCTACAACCGGTGAAGGCTGCTGCACCTGCCAGCAAGGCCATGCTGAACAGATTGAACTTTGAAAATTTAATCATAACTTTTAGTGATTAGAAAATTAATAATATGATTCTTTCTCTCTTTTTTCTTTACCTGATGGTCAGGTCTTATTCTTCCTTATTGATTTGTTTCATGTACTTCGCCTGCTCGATGATGGCTTCTATCTGCTGCAGGTTGCGGCGCGCGTCCTCGTTGCCGTCCTCGATGGCGCGGCGGAAGTAGGTTTCGGCTTCCTTGCGCCGTCCGTTCAGGTAGAGGGCCGTGCCCAGCGTGTTGTAGGAACGTCGGTCGTGCGCCACGGTCTGTATCAGTGCGAGCGCTTCCTCGTTCTTGCCTTCGCGTATCAGTTCGATGCTGCGGTTGACGATGGGCGGCACGGTGTCCGGCTTATAGTCGTAATAGATTTGCAGGTAACCGGAATAGCGCTGGTCCAGCAGGACATTCTTGAGAAGGTAGCGGTAAGGCTCTCCTCCCTTGTAACGTTTGATTTTCCGTTCGCGCAGGTTCACATCTTCCGTTCCGTCGATGATGTCGAGGATGTTCTGCCGGTAGGGCAGGTCGGTGGCGGCCACCTGTGTGCGGAACTCTTCCCATGCCTCGCCTCCGTTGATGACCTCGAAGAGCGAGTCGGGCACGTCCACACGTTCCTGCAGATAGCGTTTCAGTGCGTTCACACGGTTTCCGGCCAGCTCGATGTTGTGTTTCAGCGGTCCTTCGGGCGAAGCCTTACCCACGATTTGTATCCGGCATACGCGCGAGATGGTGTCGGCCATGATGTCGCGGGTCATGCTGACGATGAGGTCGAGCCGTTCCGCATTCTCGCGGAAGTCGCGGCGCACCTCATGTTTGTCCAAGGGGAAGTTGATGTACATCGGCGAGCGTGCGTTCCGGTAAGGCTGGTAGTCGGCTATGGGGCGCACGATGGGATAGCGTTTCTCCAGTTCCCCGGCTTTACCTTTTTCTTCCAGACGGGTGAGCAATGGGTTGAAGGGAGGGATATAGACCGCCTGCAACAGGCAGCGGGTGGGCAGCGTGGTTACGTTGCAGCAACCTTCGCTTTCCGTCTCCACACAGAAGCTCACGGCTCCGTGCTTCATCCAGGGCTGCACATCCACAATCCGGAGAAAGTTCAAGGTGTCGCCGGCTTTCAGTTCATTTCCGGTGGCTCCGGCGTTGCCGTGGCCGTTCAGGCGGATGGCGCGTTCCAGTCGTTTGCGGTTCAGCCGGCCGCGGACCACCGTCTGCGGGAAGCGCAGCGTGTCCGTGTCGTTGCAGAGCATGGGGGTGAGGTATTGGCTGTATTCGCTTTTCATCCCCTCGCCGGCTTTCTCTGTCCAACTCACCTGCAGGCGCTTGCCGTTGTCCAGCCATCGCATTCCGGTTACCGTCACCGACTGCGCCTGTGCAGTCCGGCATGTGAGGGCTATGCAGAGGTATCCTAAATATTTGAGTCTTTTCATATCCGTCTTTCCTTATTTAATAATGTATATGAACGAAAGTGCCAGCTTGGTGGGCATGAACAGGTGTTTGTCTTCCGTTCCCTTGTAGTTGCCGCACGTGCGGCATTCATAATATTTATAATGTGTGAATCCGTAGCCGACACCCACGGCAGCCTCGAAGTTCCAGTGCGGCGACAGAATCCACTGGTAGCCGTAGGTCAGTCCGACGCCGTACAGGTCGCCCTGATAGCGGTTTGTCTCCAGTTTGTCGCACAGCCCGAAGGGCACTTTCACGCCTCCGGCGTTGTAGTGCGTATAGAGCAGGTGTGCTCCAAAGTAATGTCCGCCGAATGGGGCACAAAGCCAATATCTGAGTTCCGGCTGCACGAGGATGTGTTTCCATTTCTTGTTTTCCTTGAAGGTGAACGGGTTGTAGCTCACTCCGAGGTTGACCGTCATTTTGGGTGAGATGCGTGCTTCGGCCGCAGCATTGGGTGAGGCCGTGGCCCATCCGGCCAGGTTGGTCTTAACGGTCCATCGTGGTGCGGAGTTGCGCAACGCGGCTGTTTCTGCCGCCGTCTGTGCCTGTGCCTGTGCCGACGGTAAGACGGCATATACGAAGAATGTAATGAAACAGATGAGGCTGTTTCGGGCGTTTGAGTATAGTGCGTACGTATTCATGAATATTCCAGTTAAAAGTGCTTGATGAAGACTCATGTCCTTAGAGTCCCACAAAGGTAAGGAAAAGAAAATAAGTTTTATTATAAAAATAAAAATAATGATAATAATGATGTAGATAATAATATTGATAATAATAACAATGATAATAATGACAATGATAATGATGATAAATCTAAATCTGAATTTGTTATTGAACCTGGTACTGTTTTAGATATTGATGATAAAAAATATACAATAGACGATAACGGTAACATTGTTGATGAAAATGGAAATATTTTTAAAGAAGCTAAAGATGTAAAAGATTTTATTGACTCTTTTACAGTAAATGATGATAATTCAGAAAATGAAATTTCAATAGATAGTATTCGTAAACTTTTTGATGTAGAAGTTGTAGATGAAAATGATAAACCTATTGAATTTGAAAATACACCTAATGGTATTAAATCTTATATAGATGCGGTAATTAATAATAGAGAGGAAGAAATTGCTGAAAACGCAATTAATACTCTTTATGATAAAATTCCTATTCTTAAAGATTTAATTCCATATTATATAGCAAATGGGAATTCATTAGATGGATTTTTAGAAGTTAAAGATAGAAGTAATATAATTTTAAAAGATGATGATGAAGCACAACAAGAAGAAATAATTAAAATGTCTTGGAGTGAGCAAAATCGTAAGGGAGATGTAGATAGTTATATTAATTATCTTAAATCAACTGGAACTCTTGCTGATGTTGCTAAAGAAGAACTTGAAGCTCTTAAGGAAAAAGATGAAGAAAAACGTAAAGCTATTGCTGAACAAGCTGAACAAGCTGAACGTGACGCTATTGAACAAGAAGAAAAATATTGGAAAGGAGTTAAAGAAGTAATTGATAGTCGTAATATTGCTGGATATAAAATTCCAGATACTATTATTATTAATAAAGATGGAAAGAAAATTTCTGTTACTCCTGATGATTTCTTTAAGTATATTTACCAAATAGATAAAAATGGTAAATCTCGTTATCAATATGATTTAGAAAATGAAACTCCTGAAGCAAGACGCAATGATAGTATTCTTCGTGCTTATTTAAAATTTGTTGGTGGAAGTTATTCTAACCTTGTAGATATGGCTATTAACGATAAAGAAGTTAAAAAACTTAAACTTATAGCTAAAACAAGAAACACTACTGGAATTAAAATAACTAAACCTAATTCCGATAAAAATAAAGGAAAAATTGATTTTGGTTATTAACAATTAATTATTATTTGTATTATGTATTCAATGCGAGTTCTTTCGAGAGGTAATTATGATGATCGCGGATACTCTAATGAAGAGAGTATTGCTAATCTTCAATTACAAAAACCTGTCGAAATAAATTCTTTCCTTACCTATAATTATGGTATGGACGATGATCGTTTTCCGCTTCTGTTTATGACTGAGGGTCAAGGTAGTGTTGGTACAGTAGATATTGAAACTGTTCAATGGACTTGGAAGACTATGGGTCGTATGAAATTTGATGATTTTATTACTCATTTTTCTGGTGGTGATAAACCTGGTCTTGGCGGTGCTCCTGTAGAAATTCATACTTCTACTCATTGGTTTATTGAGCAACATACTCTTATTGGTCCTGATGGAAAAACTCAAGTTCGTATTCAACGAGATTTAGGTGAGAGTGCTTACGGATATGGTTATATAATTAAACTTATGTCGCCTAATCCTGATGCGTTTATTGATCCTGCTTTACTTGCTAAAGGTAAGTATTGGTCAATGGGTGCTCCTCTTATTTCTGAGTCATATTCTAAAGGAAACCGTAGTAATGTTATGGGTCCTGGTCGTATGACTTCTCAGCTTGAGTTCTATCGTAAGTCTAAAGAAGTTGCTGGTAATATTAGCAATGTAGTTACCGAATATGAATTTAAAGATGGTGCTGGTAAGGCTTCTAAATTATGGATTAGTGAAGAGATGCGCCAATTTAATATTGAGCGTCGTGTTTATAATGAAGAGCGTCTTTGGATGGCAGAATATAACCGTTTACCTAATGGAGAAATAACTCTTAAGGATGACGATAACGGTAAACCTATTCCTACTACCGCTGGTATGTTAGAGATTTGTCGTGAGTCTAATTACGATACTTATGGCGAATATCTTACTTTGAGTAAAATTAAGCGTACTATTGGAGATGTTCTTGATCGTGATACTGATACAGGTGAAATGAACATTGTTCTTATGGGCGGTAAAGGCTTCATTGAAGATTTTGATGAAGCTATGCGATTAGATGCTAAAGAAAATGGTTTTGTTACTCCTCTTGGCGATAAGATGATTGATGGTTCTGACGCAGGTTTAACGTATGGTAAATACTTCCGTCGTTATAAGACTGTTGATGGACACACTATTACGGTTAAACATTGTGCTTTCTTTGATAAGAGCACTATTGCTGAAGCTGCTAAAAAGAATGGTGAAATTCATCCTCGTACAGGTTATCCTATTACTTCGCATCAAGCTTGCTTTATTGATTTCTCTATTTATGATGGAACTCAGAATGTTCGAGTTGTTCGTCAAAAGGGTCAAATTCATAAGGCTAAAGTATTTAAAGGTCTTACTGATATTCCTGCATCTTGGGGTGTACCTGAAACCAATTACATTTCGACTGAAATTGATATGAGTCGTTATGAGGTTAAGCACTCTCAAGGTCTTCAAGTAAATAACTCTTCGAAGATGTTCTTGTTAAAGTGTGTACTTTAATTTAAATTAATGAATATTTAATTATGGAAAATAATACAAGTAATAACAGTGCTAAATTAAACTTTGGATTATCTGATAGATCTAAAGGAAGCTCTGATAATAAAGTTACTGCTTTTGGTGGTTTCCCCGTAAAGGAAAGTGTGGATGAAAAACCTGAACCTATTCCTGGTAGTGTTGAAGAAAAGGATATTAATGTAAAAAATAGAGAATATATAGATAAACGTAGTGTTACTATTGCATTAGTTAAAAATTATTCTTTATTTAGACGAGCTAATGATAAATCTTTAACTAAACGTAGAGATTTTATTGGAAGTTCAGTTACAAGTTCTCGTACATTATCTTCTAATAAGGGTGAAGTTGAAGCCTATTTTCCTGATTTAATAGGTCTTTCTCCTAATAACGAAAATTTTATTACTCGTGTTAAACAGTATTTAAATAATATTCAAATTTCAGTTAATGAACTTGGCAAAAAATTTGATATTAGTTTTCGTTATGATAGATACATAGATTTTAGAGCTATTCAAGATAAAGAAAAACTAATTGAAGAGAAATATCGTCAAGCTGATAAATCTAATCTTGGAGAACTTAAGAAAGCTCTTGCTGCTAAAATAGCCGCAATTAATGATCTTGAGAGTTCTAAATATCAATTTGGTCGTCCTGTTAATATTGAAGATTATTTAATGTATCGTCATTGTCTTTTATATAAAGATATTGCTAAAGATACAGCTTTAATTAATAGTGATCCGAGTATTCGTTTTTATTTTAAAGACGATCAAAAGGAAGCTGATTTGCAACGTAAACTTCGTTTGGAGAATAATAAAGCAAAAGCTAATTTTGTTAGTATGATTGCTGATGATGAATTATTTGATGCTATTTATGCTCAATACTGTGTTAATGTAGGTAAACCTGTTATATTATCTTCTCTTGAAGATCGTATGATAAAAGAAAATGAATTAGATAAATTCTCTTCTGATGAGCCTATTAAATTTAATAAGATGTTTAATGATGCTGATATTAAGATTAAAGCTATTATTGAAATTTTGATTGAGCGTGGTGAATTTGTAAGAAGTCAGTATAATCAAAATATTATTACTCCAGAAGGAGAATTTATAGGTGCTAATGTTAAAGAAGCTGTTGCTTGGTTTAAAAATCCTGCAAATGCTGATGTAGTTAATGCCTATAAAAATAAATTAAAAAACGTATAGTTTATGACAGTAGTAGAAATGCACGTAATGTTTAGAGAATTGGCTCAACAAATGGGAATGCAGACAGTACGGGCAATTCTATCCGAAGATATTGACACTTGTCTTAACATTGCAGTAAATGATTATATTAAAAAAGTCATTGCTGATAATGTTAAGATGAGTGGTAATAATAAAATTTATATTGATAATGCTAAAATAGGTCAAATAAATGTTTTACGTACATTAATTGATAAGTTAGAAATATCCAATATTACTATTAATAAAGAAGAAAATAAATTTACTGCTGAAATAAATAATAATAATGTTTTTCTATTTACGAGTTCTTATATATATTATAATGACATATTTGGTGGATTTTCTGCAAGAATAGTAGATAATGATTATTTATATTCTACATTACATGATTTTTGTAATAGAGCTACATTTGATTATCCTATTATAGTATTTACAGATAATTCTGATTCTAAAACTAATACTATTATAATAGATATATATACTGAAGATAACTCTAAAGATATTAATACTCATAAAAAGCCTTCAAAGGTTGTATTAAATATTATTAAGAAACCTAATATTATAACTTATATAAATGACACTTCTTCTTCGAATATCAATTGTGATTTACCTGAATATACACATATTGATATTGTAAAAGCTGCGGCGGAGTTATATTTAAGAAGTGTTGTTAGTACTTCTAATTAATTATATAAATAAATATGAGAAATTTTCTTCTTGCTGGTAATGTTGCAGCTATTGCTGCATCTACTGCAATAGATAAAGCACCGGCTGGAGCACTTGGATTTTATTATATGAATAACGGTGTTCCTACTGTTGATGCTACTGGCAAATTAATTACAGGTTATGGCCAAATAGTTATGGGTAGAGCAAGTAAAGATGGAGGTCCTATAATTATTCCTTTTTATAATAAAGATTTTAGTTATAGTAAATCTACTTATTCTGCCGCTAAAACTTTTACTGCAAAATTTACTATTCCTGAACCTGTTATAATGTGCGATCATACTGTTATTTTTACAAAGAAAGGTATTCAATTTAATGAACGTAGTAATTGGACTGCTTCTATTCATGTATTTAAAGATACTGAAACGGCAGATCAAGTTGCAGCTAAAATAGCAAAATATGTTAATGATAATACAACTACTTTAGGTTTAACTGCAACAGTTGATAGCGCTACTGTAACTGTTACAGCTACAAAACCTGCTGTAGATTATGAAATTACTATGGCAGATGCTTTAAGTGGAACCACTGTAACTTATACAACTCGTGGCGAGATTGGAATTGCTGACGCAGAGGCTATTAAAAAGATGGCTAATATGGCAGCCGCAGATGCAGGATTTGAATATACTTATATTGACGATGTTCATTATTTATATCCTAATTATCCTCTTAATCCTAATGCTGGAACAAATACTACGAATGCAGGCTATACAGTTTATACTTTACGATTTGCTGTTCCTCGCGATGTTAAAACTCGTGATGAATTAGTTCATCAAATTGTACAAATTGCTATTCCTACCGGGGCAGCTCAAATAGCTACTATGGATACTATTCTTGCTGGTATTAAATCTGTTGCATAATATAGACGCTTTCGTATTAATTTTAAATATTAATAAATATTAATCGAAGAGAAGCTGTTGATATTATTTTAATTAATAATATTAGCAACTTCTCTTTTTTTTATTTAACATTATATGGATTTATTTGAAACAGCTATTTCACAAGGTATTGCTCCAGCAATAGTAGTAGCTATTTATCTTATAGTTATTAAAATTATTGATACTAAAAAAGAAAAAAATGCTATTAAAATAACTAATGAATTATTAGAAGCAATTTCTAAAATAAGTAATTTTTTAGATAATGTAATAAATAATATTATAAATAAAGATAAAGATAAATGTAAAAACGCTATTAAAAATTCTTTTGAAAGTGCAAGAATGCACATTACTGAATATATAGTAAATGTTATTGCTAAAAATAATATAAATGATAATAAAGATAATATAGTAGATAATATTAAAACAATTATAAACGCTGAATTTTATAATACTTATAATACATTATCTATGTATACTATCAATGGAATTAATGTAGCTACTATATTAAAAGAACAATGGAAAAATGATTTAATAGATAATACTATAAAATTAGTTTATAATAGCAAATTAGATAAAGAAACAAAAATATTTAGTTATGTTAGTAAATTATCTATTTCTTTTGAAAATTATATTATTTATATAAACAATAAAGTATTCAAATGAATATAATTAATAATACAGATAAATTAAGTGAGGAAATTATTACTAATTTAACTGACTTATGTATTAATAATATTAATCAATTACAAATTGGTTATATTCCTACTGAAAAATCTAATTGTGTTATTAACTGTTTAAATATAGTTAGAAACGCAATATCTATAAATAAAATATTAACAACTGAACAACAACAAAATATTATTAATATTTATCATAAATTAATGTATGTCGGAAACTAATTTCTCACAAGTTTTTACTAATTCTGAAGAACTTGTTGAAGCTAATCCTGATTTTGTATATATGGTTATTCCTGCAAAGTATGTTTGTACATATCATAAATTATTAGTTATGCTTGCTGATGTAGGTATAGAGATGTTAAATGATTGTACCGCTAATTGTAAAGGAAATAATAAAAATATTATTACTTGTTGGAATATGTTTCAAACAGCTTGTGCTGCATATCAAATTAATAAAACTAAAGAAGCTGATACTATAATAAAATATATAAATGCTCAAATAAAATTAATATATAATGGCACTGGAAAAGAAACTATTATAGGAAATATAACATTGCCTATTAGTGAAGACGGAATATTAAAAGCTATTATTAGTTGTGGAGGAGAAACTCCTAAATTTGAAGTTGATGAAGAAACAGGACAATTATTACAAGCTAATACAAGTAGTAATAATTATGATGAAGTTTATGCTTTAGGAGAAGATGATTATAATAATAAATAGATTGCCGTTGCTCTTCCTTTACGGGGGATAAGGTAAAGAGAATTATGAAAACAATAGATTTAATTATTAAACAATTAGGTAAAGTAAGACTTACTTGCAATGGTAAACATGATGCAAGTAAGTCTTATGATGATTTGTGTTTGGTTCATAATGGTAAATTAGCAAGTTATATATCTCGAAAGAAAGTTCCTGCTGGTACAGAATTAGCTAATGAAGAGTATTGGCAACCTGTTGCAGATTTAAATGGAGATGTTAAAGAAGATTATGAAGGGTTTAAAGCTGAAGTTTTACAATTAATAAGTAATATAAATTCTAAAGTTGCAACAGGTAGAATAGTAGTAAATACTATTGATGAATTAAAGGCTCTTGAATTTGGAGAAATATTAGTTGGTGCTGAAATATACGTAATTGAAGAAGATACTTCTTATATAATAGATTCTATAAATGCTTTTGATAGTACTAAAACTTATCATGAATATATAAAAGATGCTATTGATTCTGAACCTATATCTACTGA
Source organism: uncultured Paraprevotella sp. (assembly GCA_900548345.1). Taxonomy (GTDB): domain Bacteria; phylum Bacteroidota; class Bacteroidia; order Bacteroidales; family Bacteroidaceae; genus Paraprevotella. Next base: position 114,855 of record URKA01000003.1, read on the forward strand.
TTATGCGAGACTTCCTAATATAGTAGCAGATAGAGCTATTTGTGATGAAGATGGAAGAAATATAAAAGAAACTTATGTTACTAAAGAATATTTATTTAATTTATTAGGTAAATAATATATGGATAATAATAAAGATGCTGTTTATATACAGCAATTAAGAAAATATTGTAAAGATAATAAAAAATGGAATGAGATATTTCCTGTTACTTTTATTCAAGCTATATATAATGCCGCAAATGGAAATAGATTAGATACTTTGTTAGCAATGTATAATTCTATTTTTGTTGAATATAAAGGTAGTTTTGCTACTACTGTTGCGGCAATAGATAATATAGTTAGAAAAAAAGGTCTTATAATTACATATTTTGATGAAAATAATTTATCCTGGACTCGTAGATATAAACTTCATGATACTTCAGATATTAATTTTCAAAATGAAGATAATTGGGAAGGTTATAATTTTGATATTTTAGTAGATGAAATTTATAAAGCTATTAAATATATATTTACAAATATAGATAAATTTCCAGATTTAAAAAATATATTAATTCAACAAATTACTGAAGTTACAGAAAATATATTTAATAATATTGAAGATTATACTAATTTATATAATATATTTAAAGATCTGTCTTCAAAAGATAAATCTTTCTTGCAGTA